>NZ_JBFAQR010000101.1:0-16124 GCF_040678815.1 Kitasatospora sp. NPDC049285
TTGTGGGGTTTTTTGTTTTATGTTGTGGTGATATACCGCGCCCCCCCCCCCGCCCGCCCCCCCCCCCCGAGCGGGCGCAGCGCGGGGCGCTGGTGAGGCCGTACGAGGTGGCCGAGCCGTGCGCCGATCGGCAGGCCAGCGAACGGCGCGGAGTGGGGTAAGCCCACTTCCCAGCATGGCCAACGCATGATATAGTTCTCTTGTTGGGACGGGGCGGGCGCTCCGGCCCGGCACCCCTTCGGACCAGCCCCACAGGAAGGCACACGATGCGCACGATCGCCGTCCACCCGGAAGCCGCCGCCGCTCTCGCCCCGCTCGCGTTCGGGGAGTTCACCGCCACCGTCTGGGAGGACGGCGGGTACCTGGCCGGATGGCAGTACACCGTGCCCGGCTGCGCCTGCCTGGTGACCCTCTGGCCGGAGAACATGTTCAACGAGCCCAGCGCCCCGGCCGAGTTCACCCCGGTCGGCCCGTGGTCGTACGTCGGCCGGTTCGACGTCGCCACCGCGGAGGGGCGCCGCAACCCGGGCGACTGGACCAACCCCGCCAACCGGGACGGCCACCCGACCCCGCACCACGCTCTGTCCGAGGGTCTGGACGAGCACCGCGCGGTGTGCGTCGAGTTCCGCCAGGCCATCACCCGGTGCCTGGAGTGCGGCGACGCCAAGCAGGAGCACGGCCGCCCGGGCAGCTTCCTGGGCTGCGAGGACTTCCGCCCCGGCAAGGAGCCGGGCCGCCGCGACTGGGAGATCCGGCGCGAGGAGCGCGGACTGTGGGTCCCCCGCGACTGAACCACCCCGCCGGGGCGGCGGAAGGCACCGCCGCCCCGGCCCGCAGCGCCAACGCTGCGCCCTTCGAACCAGCACCCCTCAAGGAAGGACCACACATGGCCAGGACCAAGGTCGCCGAGCCGATCGCCGAGCCGACCCAGACCAGCGGTATCGAGTACTTCGAGTTCCTCTCGTCCCAACTGGTCGTCGACCCGTTCAACCACCGCCAGGGCAAGGTGGCACCCCCGTCCCCGCGCCTGAAGGCCAGCGTCGCCGAGGTCGGCGTCAAGGAGGCCGTGGGCGTCCGCAGGCAGGCCGACGGCACGTGGGGCGTCTTCAAGGGCCGCCGGCGTCTGCTCGCCGCCCAGGAGGCCGCCGAGAAGGCCAAGGCCAAGGGGATCGACCCCAAGACCCTCCCGAAGGTCCCCGCGCTGGTCCACCACGACCTGACCGACGCGGACGACGAGACCCTGCTGCTCTCCCTGCTGGAGAACCAGTTCCGCGAGAACGCCACCAAGGCCGACGAGCTGCAGGTGGCCGAGCAGCTGGCCCTCATGGACGTGCCCGAGGCTCGCCGCCGCCGCCACGCCAAGGTGCTGGGCGTCTCGGCAGCCCAGCTCAAGGCCGCCAAGGGCGCGGCGCAGCTCAGCGAGGCCGACCGGGTCAACGCGCTGCACGCTGACTTCGACTGGGTCGAGATGGACCAGTGGCAGCAGGTCGGCGGCGGGTGGGGGGACTTCCAGAAGCTCAAGGACGCCAAGAAGCGGGATCTCGCGTCGGGCAAGGCCGGGAACGGCGAGTGGCGGCAGACGCTCCAGGCGATCAAGGACAGGCAGGCCGAGGAGGCGAAGCGGCAGGCCGTCGCGGACGAGCTGAGCGCGGCCGGGGTGCGGGTGATCGACTTCCCGTGGCGGTGGCTGGGCCACACCGCCCAGCCGCTCGCCCACCTCCTCACCGCGCTGGGCAAGCCCCTGACGACGGAGGTGCACTCCCAGGTCTGCCCGAGCCACGGCGCGACCATCGACCCCGACACGCTGGCGGTGGTCTACGTGTGCACCAACTGGCACGCCGAGGGCCACCAGCCCACCGAGGAGTACGCCAAGGAGCTGGAGGAGGCGGGAAAGACCCCGGTCGACCCCGAGGCCGAGAAGGCGAAGGCGAAGGCGAAGCGCGAGGGCACCGCCGCGTGGCGCTCGGCCCGGACCGTCCGGCAGGAGGTGCTGCGCGCCGCGATCGCGGGCAAGAACCTGCCGGAGGCCGCCGACGCGCTGACCGAGCGAACGGTCATGGGCCACGCGAAGTGGTGGTTCAAGTCGGTGGCGTCCGGCCGGACCGAGGTGGCCGCCTTCCTGCTGGGCGTGCCGGACCCGAACGAGGGGCGCAGCCAGTGGGAGCGGGCGGAGGACCCGTTCGCGGAGTTGATCGCCGCCGGTCCGAAGACGCGCCGCAGGCACCGCATGTTCGCCCGGGTGGTCGCCGCGATCGAGTACTACGTCATGGGCGACAAGGAGTGGTTGGAGCCGACCGAGGAGATGGTCACCTACCTGCGGTTCCTGGAGGAGACGTTCGACTACCCCCTGGCCGAGTGCGAGCGCCAGGCCATTGCCGCATACGAGGCCAAGACGAAGCAGGACGACAAGGCCGACGGTGGCGAGTCGGCCGACACCGACGACCAGGGCGACGACGACGGATCAGCAGGGGAGAGCAGCCCCGCGCCGGAGGCGCAGCCCGAGGCCGCGCCCGAGCCGCAGGCGCAGCCCGCCCAGGAGGGCGCGGCGGGTGAGGTGATCGGGGTCGCGGACGGGCCCGAGACGGAGCAGCAGGCGACCGGGGGCGTCCAGTCCCAGGGCTGACAGCAAGGCCGGGGGCGGGGGGTTGCAGACGCGGTTCCCCGCCCCCGGACCGACCGGAAAGGAGAGGCACGTGGAGAAGGCCGAGGAGGTAGCCGGCGACCTGTTCGCCGCCCTGCTGAGGGAGACCGCCGAGTGGGCCGACGACTCCGAGCAGAGATGGGCGGAAGGACTCTGGGAGATGCCGCCCGCCGAAGCGCTAGCGGCCATGGAGGAGTCGAACTGTCTGCCTGGCCAGCTGGCCGGTCCCGCCGCCGCCGCGCTGCGCTTCCTGGTCCCGCACGTCTACGACGTCCCGGGGTGACCGGTGCGGGCGGGCCGGGGGAAACGAACGGCGGTCCGCCCCGCCATAAGGCGGGACCCCCCATCGAGCTGACGGCAGGCTGGCGCGGACCGCCATCGGCGGCAGGTTTCGACGCTGCCGCTCCCTTCGAACCAGTTCTCACAAGGAGACTGGAACGAGGCTTCAGGATAGCGCGGTGGTCGGTCGGTCCGTGACGGGGCGGATCACGCTTGCGTGCGTGGCCATGAGCTGATATAGTTCTCTTGTTGGAGCGGGGCGGCACCCCGGGCCCACCCCCTTCGAGCCAGAACCCAGGGAGACCCGATGGAACTCACCCACCGCGACGCGGACGAGCGCGAACCGGAGTGCACCGGCTGCTACGGAACGGGTGTCTGCGTACTCGTCAAAGTGCTCAGTCGGGTACAGATGAACGTGCTCAGCTTGAGGGCGAAGTAGGTATCCGCCTGGTGCCGGAGCATGCGACGATCCTCGGATGAGGAGCCCTGATCCTTCACTTCGAAGGCGTTTGCTTGTGGAGTCGCTGACCGTGGTGGCGGCTGATCCGTCGGCTCAGCTGGCATGGGTGGAGAAGCACGGTGTCCTGCCAGACGAGGTCGCACTGGACTTCGACCATGCCTTCCGCATGGCCGCGAGCCTTGTCGAGGACGGGGAGGTCAGCCGTGAGGTGCTTCCTGACCTGCGAGCGATTGATGCGATCTTCGCTGGGATGAGTGGTCAGGAGAACTCGGATCGGTGGAGCAGAGAGGCCATGGCGGTCGATCCGGGTTGGGGCGAAGCCCGGGAGCTGGCCCGTCGGGTGCTCGTCGATCTGCTGGGTGAGTGGCGCCTGCCGATGCCGGAGATCTGCGCCGTTCGGTAGCCGGCCAAAAGCTGCCTGCGGTCAGGCTGCGTTGGTGTCGCGTTCGATGGCTGCGAGGCGGTTTTTGAGGCGGTAGCTGGGGCCGTTGATGGAGATCACGTCGCAGTGGTGGAGGAGCCGGTCGAGGATGGCGGTAGCGAGGACTTCGTCGCCGAATACCTGGCCCCATTCGCTGAAGGTCTTGTTCGAGGTCAGGATGATCGAGCCCTTCTCGTAGCGCTTGGAGATCACCTGGAAGACCAGGTTCGCCTCGGCGCGCTCCAGGGGTTCGTAGCCGACTTCGTCAACGACGAGGACGCCGGGCCGCAGGTAGGTGCGGAGCTTGCCGGCCAGTCGGCCGTTGGCCTCGGCGGTCTTCAGGTGGCGGACCATGTCGTCCAGGGTGGTGAAGTAGATCGAGAATCCGGCCCGGCAGGCTGCGACCGCGAGGGCGACGGCGATGTGCGTCTTGCCGACCCCGGGCGGGCCGAGCAGGGCGGCGTTGGCCTTGGCCTCGATGAAGGACAGAGTGGCGAGGTCCTTGACCTTGCGTGGGTCGAGTTCGGGCTGGAAGGAGAAGTCGTAGTCCTCCAGCGTTTTGTGGTGCGGCAGTTTCGACAGCCGCAGGCCCTGGCGGAAGCGCCGGTCGTCGCGGACCGCGAGTTCCTCGGCCAGGACGAGGTCGAGGAAGTCGAGGTAGCCGAGCTTGCCCTCCTCCGCGCGCTGGGCGTACTGGTTGAGGCTCTCCGCCAGGTGGGGCAGGCCGAGCTTGGCGGCGGTGGTGCGGATGCGGTTGCCGGTCAGCTTGCTCAACTTGGTTCCTTTGTATCGGAGTTGGTGGTGAAGGGGCGGGTTCCGGTCAGCTCGTCATAGACCGAAAGCGGGCGGCGCCCGACCTCGACGCGGGTGGCCGCCGCCCGTGTCAGCAGGGCCTGGAGCGATCCGGCCTGGTCACCGAGGAAGTCCTGATACCGGGGCTGGGACGGGACATCACCCGTGGTGACGCGGCGGTTGTCGCCCTTGGGGAGGCCGTCCCAGTGCTTGGGGTCCACTACGCGCGCGCCTCGTCCAACGGCCCTCGGGTGGACGGCGAGCAGGGTCTGGCCGCGGCTGTCGGGGACTGTGGTGTGCAGCACGATCTGGGATTTCGTGGCCCGGATCTCGATCAGCTGGCGGGGTCGGATCCTTCGGGCCGGCACCGAGTAGAGGTTCGCGTCGAAGGCGACCAGGCAGTCCTTGCCGACGGGCCGAAGGTGTCGTTGGGAGATCACGTACGGCCTCGGCGGCAACGGCCGCAGAGCCATGTGGTCGCGGACGGCGCGGTGCCCGATGACCTCGCCGTGGGTGCCGTGGACGCGCGCTCGCCGCAGCGGAACCCAGGCCGTGAACGCCGCGTCGAGTTCCTCGATGGAGGAGAAGGCCCGGCCGGCCAGGACGTGGTCACGGACGATGGCGACCTGCCGCTCGACCCGGCCCTTGCCTTGGGGGCGGTAGGCGGCCAACACGTCGATGTCGAAGTCGTAGTGCCCGGCGAAGGCCACCGCTTCCGGATGGAGTGGGACCGCCTCGCCCGGGGCGACGTGGCGGCGGACTACGGTCTTGGTGCGGTCGTAGACGATCGTCATCGGCACTCCGCCGAAGTGCGTGAACGCCTGGCGGTGGCAGTCGAAGAACGTTGCCAGGTCCTGGCTGGTGGTGAAGCAGCAGAACGGGTCGCGCGAGTAGGACAGCACCATGTGGAAGGAGTAGACCTTCGGGATCCCGAGGTGGGCGAGGATCCTGCCCTCATCTCCCCAGTCGACCTGGGCCTGGGCGCCGGGGACGACCTCGAACCGGCGGTGCAGTCCCGCCAGTTCGCCTGGGGCGATGCCCAACTCCTCGGCGATCCGGGGCCGCGCTTCCTGCAGGTAGAGCTTCACGCGCTGGTAGTTGCCGGTGAAGCCGTACTCGGCGACCAACCGCTCGTGGACCACCGCGCCTTTGATCAGGATCTCCGAGCGCAGCATCGCGTCGATCAGCGGCGCGACTTCGTCCACCATCCGCTTGCGGGCCTGCCCGTTCGGAGCCCGGCGCGGCGGTGCGATCGGAGCCTGCGCGGCAAGGTACTTGCGGACGGTGCGGCGGTTGAGCCCGGTCTCCTTCGAGATCTCCGACAGACTCATCACGCCGGACTCGTGCAGCCCACGGAAGCGTCGGAGTTCCAGCCAACGATGCGGATCCAAGACCACTTCAGCTGCCCTCCGTCCACGAACCGGACAGCAGCAGAGTGCCGGGCACCACCCCTCAACACCTCAGGAACTGGGCACATTCACCCGTACGTGGCTGAGCACTTTCACTCGTACGCCGACAACGGGCCGCGTCGAGATCTACCACCCCTCCACCGACGGCCTGATCGGCAGCGCGCCCTGCACCCCGGAGTTCCCGCGCGGCGCCGCCGAGGGCATGGCCCTCGCCCGCGCCGCGCGGGAACTCGCCGACGCCGAGTGGGCCGCGAAGGTGGCAGCTGGGACCGAACCGCCGTTCTGACCAACCCCGCGGCCGGGGCACACCACCCCGGCCGCGCACACCTCCACCCGACCGCACCCAGGAAGATCCGATGAACGATCCGGCAGCGACGACACCCACCGAGCCCACCGCCGAGAACGGCCGGCCCGACTGGACGGCCCTCCCCGCGCACGCTTTCACCGCTGCGCCGCGCGCCACGCAGGTCTCCCTGTTCGCCATCGGGGACGACCCGTTCGGCACCCCGTCGCTACTCGACGACGCACAGCCGCTGTTCTGACTGCACGCCCTGACCCACGGCCCGGCCGCCCCGACGGCCGGGCCGTGGGGGGCACCCACCTCGAACCGAAGAAGGGACCGACATGGAGATTGCACACCGCTGGGAGGCGCTCGCCGAGGAGTTCGCCGCGCTCGGCCAGCAGATCGCCGACGCCCTGAACGCCCTCGACCCCGAGCGGCGCGGCTGGACCCACCGCCGGGAGAACAACGCCTACGGCTCGGTCGGACTCGAGCACCCGGAAGGCTGGAAACTGCACATCTGGCGGGAGAA
The DNA here is from genome assembly GCF_040678815.1 of Kitasatospora sp. NPDC049285. Taxonomy (NCBI): domain Bacteria; kingdom Bacillati; phylum Actinomycetota; class Actinomycetes; order Kitasatosporales; family Streptomycetaceae; genus Kitasatospora; species Kitasatospora sp. NPDC049285. The sequence goes on from NZ_JBFAQR010000101.1 coordinate 6,815, forward strand.
GGCGCACTGCAAGGGCGCAGCCGGCCAGCGGCTGACGATCCAGGGCATCGTGCCGAGCGAGTACCGGGGACGGGCGAAGCACCGGATCACGGTCGCGGGTGACCGCGCACCCCAGGACATCGCGCGCGACATCGCGCGGCGCCTGCTCCCGGACTACCGGGACACGGCGGCCCAGGCTTTCGAGCACCGCGACCAGGAGCAGGCCGCCACCCGGGGCCGAGTGGCGGCGTTCGCCCGGCTGCGCACGGTCCTGCCCGCGCTGAGCACCGGAGCGAGCAGTGTCGAGAGCGGGTATGGGCTGTTCTACCGGGGGTACGCCCGGGTGGCCGACGGTCGCGGGGGCACCCGAAGGAGCGAGCACGGCGCCCTCGCCTCCGGGACGGTGCGGCTGTCGTTCGACGGGTCGACCGGTTCCATCAAGGCGGACGAGGTGCCGTTGGAGTTGCTGGTGGAGTTCCTGGCGCGGCTCAACGCTGACCGCCGGGCGCTGACCGGGACGGTCATGCCGCGCGAGCTGGCCACTGCTCTGCGTGAGCTGGGCTGGCAGCCGCGCGTCGTCCCGGGCGAGGTAGTCACCGGGGAGCCGTCGGACAGCGTGGAGCAGCGGCGGGCACTGCCCGGCCCCGGGGTCGAAGGGGACTGATCACGCTTGCCAGCGTGGCTATGAACTGATATAGTTCTCTTGTTGGCAACAGCGGAGCACCTTCCACCGGAGGAACCACATGGACGTCAAGCGCGGGTACGCCTGGGGGATCGGCGGCGAGAGGTACCTGATCATCCCCGGCGAGGCATGGGAGCGGCCCCCGCTGGCCGGCGATCCGCAGGACGCCGTCCGGCCGGACCACTCGCGGGTGGACACCCTCGCGCTGGTGGAACGGCAGTGGCACGGGGGTGTGAGCGGCGACGGCTACGTGCACCGCATCGTCGAGGTCGTTCCGACCACCTGACCACCCGCACTCCGCGGGGGGCGGCGGCAGGCACCGCCGCCCCCCGGTCCCTTCGAACCACACACCGACCTGGAGCCCCGATGCAGCTCTCCCTCCTTCTCACCAGCCCCGGACGTCCGACGGTCCGGATCGGCCCCTTCGACAACAAGGTCGCCGCCGATCAGTTCCGCTGCGGCCTGGGCGGCCAGCTCCACGCCACGCCCCACCCGGAGGGCCTGACCATGGCCCTCGCCCTGTTCGACCCCCTTGAGCCGCACCTGGCCGCCTCCCTGCCCCAAGAGGCCCGGGAACTGGTGATGCTGCTGCTGGACCACCCCGCGGAGACCTTCCCCCAGCTCTACACCCGGCTGAGGGCCGAACACGGGCCCGACGACGCGGACGACATCTGGGAAGAGGTGCAGGCGATGGCCGCCGACTTCTGCAAGGCCCGCCCCGACGGCGCTCCCGGCCCCTGGTGCGCGCTGCCCGTCAACCACCCGTCGGTCGTGCACGTGGACCGCCACGGATACGGCTGGGGGAACGGCTCCGAGCACCCGCGCACGCCCGTGGTGCTCCTGGCCGACCGGCTCACCTGACAGGCCGTGCCCGCACCGGGCACGGCCCGCACCAACACCTGACCGAACACCTGCCCGTGGCGGCGGCTGGCCCCGCCGCCCCGGGCCCCCTTCGAACCGGATACCGAACCGAGGAGACACCACCGTGCGCACCCACCAGCCCACCGCCGCCGCCCAGGCCCGCAAGATGGTCACCGCCGCCCTGCTGAAGGCCGGGCTGCGCCCGACCTCCCTCCACCAGGAGGAGCCCTGGCGGGGCCGCACCACCGGGTTCCTGGTGCGCGGCGACGAGACGGCCGTGACCGTCAGCCGGCACCCCCTGCCGCTGGACCGCCAGGCCCGCGAGACCTACCACCGCGCGGTCTACGCCGGTTCGGTGGCCACCGACAGCGCATGGCGGTACGAGGACGGCCCCGAGGGCTCCCTGGTGGTGCGCCCCGGCGTCTGGGGGTGGGGCGGGCCGATGACCACGCTCGGCCCGCTGACCGCCCTGGCCGACGAGGAGCTGGAGACGGCGCTCACCGGCGAGGCGTTCGAGATCTGGGCGGACACCGCGCACGGGCGCACCGTCGTCCCGGTGGGCAACTCCCGCACGACGACACTGGCCATGCTCCGGCGTGACCTGGAGAACGGGCGCACGGTGGCCGCCGACGCCCAGGGCGTGATCACGGTCGACGCCCACGGCTTCCGGGGCGACCCGTACCGCGTGTACGTCAACGCCGTCCCCGCCGCGTGGGTCGGCGGCCTGTGCGCGGAATGCGGCTGCACCCGGCGCGAGCACGGCGACCTCTACAAGCCGTTTTGCTGCGACGAGTTCCGGCGCTGACCTGGCAATGGGCGGCGGGCACCCGGCCCGCCGCCCCACCCCGCCGCCGAGGCCGCGGCGAGAGCGAGCACCCACCACCGGAAGGGACCGGACAGCCGTGACCGAAGCGGACCTAACTGCCGAACAGAAGACCCTGGCGCAGCAGCGGGCCCGGCTCCCGCGCTCGCTCCGTCAGCTGCGCGGTTTCGTGGACCGGTTGGCCGGCCTGCCGGAGCGCAGCGCGTACGACGCCTATCTGCTTGAGTGCCTGCGCGCGGTCCTGCTGGAGCAGGAGGTGGATTCCGCCGTGTCGGGGCGCTCGCTCCACCCCGGGCTGCGCGTCGAGGGCAACGCCTGGCCGGGAGCGGACGCCGCGACCCGGTTCAGCGTGGCGCTGACCGGGGGCCGGGGGCGCCTGCTGAAGCGAGGGTTCCCGACAGCGCACGCGGCCCGCTGCGCCGCGGTCCGCCTGGCCGACGCCGCCGACTGGCGTCTGCCGACGGCGGAGTTCGGGGCTCAGCACCACGCCGCCGTGCTGGCCGAGGAGGCCGGGCCGGAGTGACGGCCCACCGTGCGACCGGGGGCCCGGTCGCACGGCGTCCGGTTGGGCCGGTCGGGTGAATGGCGAAAGAGGCGCGGAATTCCAGCCCAATCATGCTCGCACTCTGATATAGTTCTCTTGTTGGCAAGCGGTGGGGGTGGCACCCCACCGCCGAGCCGACACCCCTTCGAACCACCAGCGCCAGGAGGCATCCCATGCAGCACCGCGACGACAACGAGCGCGCCATCCCGACGATCCCCGGCCCCCGGCGCAGCCGCGAGAACTCCCGCTCCGGCAGCGCGGCGAAGCCGCCGGCCACGCCGGGGCACATCCCGGGCCAGCGCGGCCGGGACAAGCGCGAGAGCTGATCGGCGAGCACCTTCGGGGCGGCGGCCGACACCGCCGCCCCGACCCCGCCCTTGCACCACCCCCCCAGCCCACCAGAGACAGGAACAGCAGCCATGCCTACGACCACCCCGCTCCCGAGCCAGCAGACGACCGAACTCCTGCGGATCGCACTGGACGCCGCACCGCTCATCGCTGCCGCCACGGCGCAGCTGCCGACCCGGCGCGGAACCATGGTCGCGTTCGCCTTCGACAACGACGGCGTACAGGCCGCGTTCGCACAGGAGCTGACCACCTCGGAGTGGGGCGCGGCCCTGACGATCATCGGCAGGGAGTTCGAAGCCGCGGGCTGGGGCTCCAGCTACAGCGGCCGGTCGGCCCACCTGATCCACCCGCTGCACCTGACCAGGCACGGCGGTCCCGGGCGCGGTCCGTCCACCCTCACGTCCGCGCTGGCCGCCGACGGAGGCGACGCGGTGGGCCACGCGCTGGACGCGGCGGGCCACGACCGCCAGGCCGCCGCGTGGCGCGCGGCCGTCCACCCGGAAGCCCTCGCACCCTCCGGGCAGAACGGCTGATTCACACGGCAGCGATCGTGTCTATGTTCTGATATAGTTCTCTTGTTGCACTGGGCGGTTTGGCCGCCAGCCGCAGCACGCCGGGGTGGCGGCGGCATCGCCACCCCGGGCCACCGGCACGCCCACGTCACCCTCCTGCACCGCGTGGTGCCGACCCTCCCCGCCGACGGCGGCAGGCCGTGGAGCGTCGGCGGCCCGGCCGAGGTCACCCCGAAGGCGGACGCACCCGTGGCCGTCCGTAAGCAGCGCGAGGACCCGGGCCTGCCCTGCCCCTGCACCGCCCACACCACCCCCTGACCAGCTTCCACACCCCACTTCCGCGGGGCGTCCCGCACCAGCGCCGCCGCCCCGCCCCCGAAACCCGCCGCGCCGTCCCGCGCGGCTCACCGAACCGGAGGATCACCATGTCCGTCCCCGCCATGAACACCACCGCCACCACCGCGTGCCACAACTGCGGCCACCGCCGCTGGACGCTGCACGTCACCGTCACCACGCGCAGCCCGGCCGCCGGGGCCGTCCTGGTCGCCGTGCCCGCGCCGCCCGCCCTGGAGCTCCTGGTCACCTGCGGCACCTGCGCCGGGTGGCTCGACGAGAAGGACCCCGTCCACGCCGCTCTCTACGCGCTGCTGGCCGACCGCTTCGCCCCGCAGGAGCCCGTCCGGCCCGGACGTCTGCACCACCTGCGCCGCCTGCTGCGCCGCCGCGCCGGGGCCCGGGCGTGAGCGGCGACCGCACCGGGCGCGGCCGTCGCGTTGGAGGGCTGGGGAGGCCGCCCGCGACCCGGAGCAGCGCGGCGGCCCACAGCACCTTCGCCGCCTTGCTGACCCGCTCCGGCATCCCCGCCCGCGCCGTCCACCTGGGCGACGACTGGTCCGTCGGCGTCCAGCTGACCATCGACGGCCAGCCGCGCGACCTGTACCTGCGGCTGGACGCCCGCGGCGGCGCCCTGTGGCAGATCGAGGGCCCGGGCGGCTTGTGCGCCTGCGGGAGCTGGCCGCCCGTGCGCACCGGCCGGGCCACGGCCGCGCAGAGGAACCTGGCGCGGCTGCGCCGGGCGATCGAGCGGCGCAGCGCGGCCGTCGGCCACCCCGAACCCCTTCCCGGACCGGCCGCTCCCGGCCGGTCCGGCCGCCACCAGCGAGAGGACGGAACCACCATGACCCGAACCACCGCATCCGGCCCGGGCGCAGCGATCCCCGAGGCGCATCCCGTGCTGCTGACCGCCCGAGGTGTCCTCCACCAGGCGGGCCTGCGTCCCGAACTTGAGGTGGGGCCGGTCGTCGCCCAGCTCGTGATCCCGGGCGCGCACGAGTCGCTGGTCCGGGTCGACGTCGTGACCGACCCGGAGGACGAGGGCAGGGAGTCCGGCGCGCTGCGGGCCACGCTGGTGAACGCGCTGGGGGAGCAGCGGGTCCTGTACGACTCCCGGACGATCCCGATGCCGGTCGGTTTCTGCCGGACGGACGGCCCGAGCAACACCTACCTCCTGACCAAGGTGGTGTTGACCGCACTGGTCCGGGAGGCGCTGGAGGACATCGCGGTGGCCGAAGGGGTCGAGGACTTCACCGTCACGGCGCACCCGCCCGCCGGCCACCGGCTGCACCACGACATCGCCCTGCCCGCCGACTGCGACCAGTTCGCGGTGCGCTCGGCGCTGGCCGCGCTGCGCTTGGCCGGCTGGCGCGTGCACCAGGTCACGGCCGACGCCGACGGGCGGCCGGTGCTGCGCTTCGGTGACCCCGTCGGCCCGGGTGCGCCGTTCAGCAACCTGGGCAAGGTCGATCAGGCGCTGTGGGCGGCCGGGTTCGAGCGGGTGCGGTACGGCAGCCAGGTGGGCGGATACGAGCTCGGCTACCACGGGGACCACGGCGTTTACGTCGGTACGCACGGGTTCGGCAAGGGGGAGCCGGAGCGCGAGGAGCTGATCGAGGCACTGGCCGAGGCGCTGGTGGACACGGGCGACTGGCGGGTGGAGCGGGCGGAGTACGGTGCCCTGCTGGTGACGGCGGTCCCGACGGCGGAGGGAGAGATCCGAACCTACGCGGTGCAGGTGAACCTGGACTTCCCCGCCCGGTCGCCGGAGGAGGCCGCCCGGCTGGCCTACGAGCACCTGGCGGTGCACGGGGCAGGCGAGGTCGATGTGTTCGAGGTGGACGACGTGGACAGGAGGTGGTCCATCACGGTTGCAGACGTGGACGTGAGTTGATATAGTTGTCTTGTTGGTGAGGCCGGGAGGCCGATCCACTCCCTTCGAACCGCTCCGATTCCCAGGAGGAACCGTGGACAGCAAGACGACCCCCAACCCCGAGCTCAAGACCTACGGCGTGCAGTGGACCCACGACTTCACCGCGACGTCCCCGGAGGACGCGGCCGAGCAGGCGGCGCGGTGGGTGGCGCAGGGCGGTCTCGGTGAGGTCCAGGTCACCGAGACCGGCAACGAGGGCAACCAGGTCTGGGTGCCGGTCCCGAACCTGGACTGACCCACAGTCAGGACCCGGGGCGCGGCCCGCAAGGCCGCGCCCCATCCCTTCGGACCACCACCTCACCCAGGAGAGACCGTGTCCCACACCCAGACCCCGCCGACCGAGGACGAGCAGCTGGCCGCGTACCCGGCCGCCATCCAGCAGGCCATCCGATCCGAGGCCCACACCTGGTTCTACGGCGACATCGAGCACGCCATGCGGATGTACGACTCGCACGTCGAGTGGTCCCGCAAGCTCACCGCGGAGCAGCGCCGCCACCACTACTGGGGCGCTTGGTACGCAAACCAGCTGCTCAAGGCAACGGCGATCAGCGAGGTCCAGTCGGAGATGGGCGACCCGACCGACTGACCGCACCGGGCGGCCCGCACCGGCGGGCCGCCCGCCCAGCACTGCTGACCACCACAGAGCCACCTCGACCTAGGAGTCTTCCGTGAGCACCACCACGACCACCCTGGCCTACCGCATCGGCGACCCGGACGCCGAGTGCCGCTACCCCGTGATCATCGGCACCGAGAACCCCCTGGTGATCGGCTGGGCCTACCGGTGGCACCGCAACTGGCTGGTCGCCGCCGTCTGGGCCGACGGCAGCGAGACCGAGCGCAACCTGCACCGCCCCGCCAAGGGCGACAAGGGCGTGGACATGGCCGCCGCCTTCCTCGCCGGACAGTACGCCGCCGGAGCCATCACCGCGATCCCCCTGACCGAGGCCCTGGCCCAGGCGCCCCTGCCCATCGGCCCGGTGCCCCTGCTGCACCCGCGGATGGCGGTCAAGGAACGCAACGACCGCAACATCGGCAGCGCTCTGAAGGCGTTCGCCGGACTGGCCGAGCACCACTGGCGGGCCTACGGCGGCTTCCCCGGCTCGGACAACCCCTGGTTCGTCGGCTGCGAGCTGTGCGGCTGGACCGGGCCGAAGTACTGGAGCCACCTGCGCGGCCGGAACGGCAACCCGCCCAGCATCACCCGCCACCTGGGCACCTGCGTCGACGAGGACAAGATCCGCGAGGCGATCCCGGCCTACCGGCAGCAGTAGACACCGCGCCCAACGGCCGGGTCCGGAGCACCCTCCGGGCCCGGCCCCCGGCAGCCCGCCCCCAACCGCCCTTCCGCCCGGAGTTCCGCCATGCCGAAACCCAATGCCCTCTTCCCCGCCCTCGCCGACGCCTTGGCCCGCCACGTGACCACCGCCGCCCGCCGCACCTGGACCGACCTGCCGGACGGGTACGCGGTCGCCGCCGGCTTCGGCCCCCACGGCCCCGCCGGCGACCTCCGGGTCGCCGTGTTCGCGCCCTCGCCGCAGGGCCCCACCCGGATCTGCAACGCCCGCTTCTCCCCCGGCACGGCGCTGCCCGCCGCCACGCGGCTCCTGGCCCGGACCGTCCGCGAAGCGCCCGCCGTGCCCTGCGCCCCGAACGTCCGCCCCGCACCGGCGGACGTGGCTGCGCACCTGACGATCGGCGCGCCGGAGCAGCGCCCCGACGAGCCCGGCCTGTTCGTCGAGTACGGCCATGCGACCGCGTGGCTGTGCGACGGCCGACTGGGCGTCACGCTGGGCAGCGCGGCGACGGGCGGCAGCCTCACCCTGTCGGGGCCGTGGGACGCCATGGCCGTCGCCGCCGTGGTCGACTGCGCGCTGCTGGAGCTCACCGACGCACAGGCGCTGGCGGCGGAGCTCTCCGTCCTGCTTCCGGAACGGTGGAACCAGGTACTGCACGACCAGTGGCATCCCGCGGCGGCCGTCGTGCTGCCCCGCCACTCCCCCGGACCGGACGATCCGCTCGGCCGGGTGTTCTCCCGGGAGCTGATGATGGTGGGCAGGGGACTCCTCTCCTCCTCGCCGGACCTGGAAGCGCAACCCTTCTACTCGAACGAGGGGGCGGCGGTGGCGCTGCGCGTCTCGCGCCGTGAGGCCCGGGTGCCGGAGCTGGTGAAGTTCGCCCGGCTGGTCCCGCCGCGGGCGGGGGAGCCGCCTGTCAGCGTGCTCCACTCCGAGTACCTTCCCCCCGCCGTGCGGGCCGCCCGCCGAGCAGCGCTCGCCGCAGGGACCAAGCGCAGGTGACGCGATCACCATCAGCTCTCCACTCCCGGGCGCGAAAAGACGACCCGATCATGCCCTAGGGATGATATAGTTCTCTTGTTGATCCAGGGTGGCGGCACCACCCCGGACCAGCCCCCTTCGAAACCAGACGAGCGAGGACACGCCATGACCGACGAACCGACCACCAGCGGGGCCGCGCAGGCGCCGCGACAGCGCTTCCACAGGTGCGACGAGACCTGCCGCCCGATCCCCGGCGCCCCATCCGAGGACGGCGACGCCACCGGCGGCGGACCTTACCTCCCCGGCTCCGCGATCGAGGGAGCCTGGTGAACGCCCCCGGACTGCCGAGCCCGCGAACCGTCTTCCTCATCCTGGCCGCCGAGCACATCCCGACCGGGCGCGGGGCGCAGCAGGAGTTCGACGACGCCGGCGAACTGATCGCGCTGCGGTGGGATCTCCCGGCCTACGTGGACGGCGCAACGACCCGCCGGGCCCTGGCCGCGCTGCGCCGCGCGGGCTGGAACTTCCGCCAGGAGGCGCGCGAGGGGCACGTCGGGCGGGCGCTACGCCTGAGCGCCGCCGCTACGGCCGTCGAGTTCGCCGACACCCCGGGCGGCCAGGTGGACGCCCTGCTATGGCGTGCGGGATTCGATCGGTACCGCCCCGAAGTGCCCGTGTGGGGGTACCGGTGGGACCACCTGTTCGGCGACCCGTCCGAGGGCAGCGCCTACGTCACGGTCCACGGGCCCGGCAACGGCTCGCACGCCGACGCCCGCCACCGGCGCGAACTGACGGACGCGATGGTGCGGACCGTGGAGGCGGCCGAGGGGTGGCGGACCCTGCGGCCGGAGTGCCTGGATCACGCCTTCCACGCCCTGACGCCGGAGTACTGACCAGGGCGGCCTTCCGGCCGCGGGGGGGGGGGGGGGGCCGGGGGGGGGCCCCCCCCCCCCCCCCCCCCCCCCCGGGCCCGGGGCCCCCCGGGGGCGCACGAGGGGGAGGGGGGGGGGCACACGGGG
>NZ_JBFAQR010000102.1:0-14707 GCF_040678815.1 Kitasatospora sp. NPDC049285
GCGTGGTTGACGATCTGGTCGCCGGGCCCGAAGTTGAAGTTGCCGCGGGACGGCTCGACGGTGTCCCACTTCATCTCGTTCTCCGGGGTGATCATCTTGAATTCCCGGTCGAGAATGCTGGAGTACGTCGAGTCCCCGAGCCGGCCCGAGGCCACGGCCGTGCCGAAGTAGCGGCCGCTGCCGGCCGCTGCGTCGCCGACCGCGGTCGGGCCGGAATTCGGCGGGAACGCGGCCTGAGCCACCAGCGGCACGGCCGCGCCCGCGGCGGCGAGCACCACGGCAGCGGCGATCAGGCGGCGGGTTGCCGGGCGGCGGCGATGAGAGCGGTTCTGATCTGGCAACGGCTTGTCCTTCTGGCGCAGCGGGGCCTCGGTCTCGGCCCTGGTGGTCCGTCAGTTGCCACCGTGCGCCAGAAGGTTGCCGTGATCGGAAAAAATCTTCAGGCGAGCCGGGTGAACTCCACCCGCACCTGCGGCAGCTCGCCCGGCGCGCCGCGGTAGACGCCCTTGTGCGGGGGCACGTCGCCGTACTCGCGCCCGCGCGCGACGATCACGTGGGACTCGCCGGGACGGGTGCCGTTGGTCGGGTCGTGGCCGATCCACTCGCCCGCCCAGTACTCGACCCAGGCATGGCTCTCACCGGCCACCGGCCGGTCCAGCTCGGCGTCCGGCGAGGGGTGCAGGTAGCCGGACACGTACCGGGCCGGGAGGCCGGCCGCGCGGAGCAGGGCCGCGGTGAGGTGGGCGAAGTCCTGGCAGACGCCGGCCCGTTGGTCCCAGGCGTCCTGCGCGCCGCTGTGCACCCCGGTGGTTCCCCGGGTGTAGGCGAGGCGCTCCCTGACCAGGTCGGTGAGGGCCACCGCCGCCTCGTGGGCGTCCAGCCCGTCGGCGGCCGCACCCGCCTGCGCGGCGAGGTCCGGGCTCACCGCGGTGCGCGGCGTCGCGGCGAGGTACTCCGTCAGCCGGGAGTCGGCCGACCGCGCGGCGATCGCGGCCCGGTCGAGCGGGGCGGGCAGCGGGGCCGGCGGGGCGGTCTCGACCAGGCTGGTCGCCGTCAGCGCGAGGCTGGTGTGGGAGTCGGTCAGGTCGAACACGGTGACCTGGGTGCCCCAGTAGTCCAAGTACGTCCACAGCGACGCGGCCGGGGCGACGGCCACCCGCGAGTCCAGGACGGTCTGGGTGGGCAGGGTGAGCGGGCTCATCCGCACCTCGTTGTACGAGGAGCCCGCCGGGCTCGGGTAGCCCACCAGGGTCTCGTGGCGGATCCGCAGTCGGGAGGCCATGTCCGATCACACTCCCTCTCGCGTCGCGGACTGGTGCGACCACTCGATCGGGCCGTCGTAGGGGAAGTAGCGTTCGGCCACCGCCCGGGTGGCCTCGCCGCAGGCGAGTTGGAGTTCGCCGAGCAGGGCGGGCAGCTGCTCGAGTTCGGCGGAGTCGAGGTACTCCAGCCTGGTGCGCATCCGGCCCACCGCGAGCCGGACGGGTTCGGGGCGCCGCAAGGCGGGCGTGCCGCCGCCGAGTTCGGCGAGGCACTCCTCGGCGGCGCTGAGCGCGTGCAGGACGGAGCGCGGGAAGCCCCGGTCGAGCAGCAGGAAGGCCGCCACCTCGCCGGGGTCGCTGCCGGCGCCGCGGGCGCGGACGAAGGCCTCCTCGGCGCCGCTCGCGCTGAGCAGCGTGGGCCAGTCGGGCGCGTGGACGGCGGCGAGCACCCGGACGGCGAGCAGCCGGGCGATCATGTCGACCCGCTCCAGGCTCCGCCCGAGGACGACGAAACGCCAGCCGTCGTCACGGCTCATGGTGGAGTCGGCGAGCCCGAAGAACAGGGCGGCGCGGCGGCGGACGAGCCCGAGGTAGGCGTGCGGTCCGGTGCGGCGCGCGGCGCGCCGGTGCTCGGCGAGCTGGTGCCAGGTGGAGTTGAGGGTCTCCCACATCTCGGTGGAGACCACGTCGCGCGCGGTCAGCGCGTTCTGGCGGGCCGCGGTGAGCGCGCCCTCGATGGAGCCGGGGCTGGCCGCGTCGAAGGCGAGCCGGGCCAGCACCGAGTCCATGTCGCAGTGCTGCTCGGTCGGGACGGCCACGCCGAGGATGGCGTGCAGCGAGCGGCAGGCGGCGTCCTCGTCGCTCCACGGGTCTTCCAGCAGCCGGTGCAGGTAGGCGTCCAGGATGCGGGCGGTGTCGTCGGCGCGCTCCACGTAGCGGCCCAGCCAGAACAGCGACTCGGCGATCCGCGAGAGCATGGTGTCGGTGGTGATCACTGCTGCTGTGCCTCCTCCTGGGCCGGGCCGCCGGGCGTGCTCGCGGCACCGGGGCCGAACTGACGCGGAATCACTTCGCTCACGGCGGCGGACCGCTCGTCGGCGGACCGGGCCGGCGGAGCACTCGGGGCCAGCACCCAGGTGTCCTTGGATCCGCCGCCCTGGCTGGAGTTGACGATCAGGTTGCCCTCGCCGAGGGCCACCCGGGTCAGGCCGCCGGGGACCAGCCAGACGTCGCTCCCGTCGTGGACGGCGAACGGCCGCAGGTCGATGTGGCGGGGTGCCAGGCCGTCCTGGCCGTCGGTGCGACGGCTCAGCGTCGGCGAGGTGGACAGCGCCACCGGACGCTGGGCGATCCAGCCGCGCGGGTCCGCCGCCACCTGCTTGGCGAGGCGGTCGAGCGCGTCCCGCTCGGCCCGCGGACCGATCACGATGCCCTTGCCGCCGGCGCCGTCGACCGGCTTCAGCACCAGCCGGTCCAGCTGGTCCAGCACCTCCTCCAGCCGGCCCGGCTCCTCCGGGCGGATGGTCTCCACGTTCGGCAGCAGCGGCTCCTCCGCCAGGTAGTAGCGGATCAGGTCGGGGACGTAGGTGTAGAGCAGCTTGTCGTCGGCGATGCCGTTGCCCACGGCGTTGGCGAGGGTGACGTTCCCGGCGTGCGCGGCGGCCATGATGCCCGGGACGCCGATCAGCGAGTCCGGGCGGAAGTGCAGCGGGTCGAGGAAGTCGTCGTCGAGCCGCCGGTAGATCACGTGGACCGGGGTCTCCCCCCGGGTGGTGCGCATCCGCACCCGGTTGCCGGAGCAGACCAGGTCGCGGCCCTCGACCAGCTGGACGCCCATCAGCCGTGCCAGCAGGGCGTGTTCGAAGTAGGCGGCGTTGGCCACCCCCGGGGTGAGGACGGCCACGACCGGATCGGTCACGCCCTCCGGGGCGCAGGCCTTGAGCGCGGCCAGCAGGCGCTGCGGGTACTCGTCCACCGGGCGGACCGGCTGTTCGGCGAAGAGGGCGGGGAAGGTCCGGGTCATCACCCGGCGGTTCTCGATCACGTACGAAACGCCGGACGGCACCCGGACGTTGTCCTCCAGCACCCGGAAGCGGCCCTCCTCGTCCCGGACCAGGTCGATCCCGGAGACGTGGATGCGCACCCCGTTCGGCGGCTCGATGCCGTGGGCCGCCCGGTGGAAGTGCGGCGAGGAGTACAGCAGCCGGTAGGGCACCACGCCGTCCTCGAAGACCCGCTGTCTGCCGTAGGCGTCGGCGAGGAAGGCCTCCAGGGCGAGCACCCGTTGCCGGACGCCCCGACTGAGCCGGTCCCACTCGACGGCGTCGAGCAGGCGCGGCACCAGATCGAGCGGGAAGGGGCGTTCCTCGCCGCCGTAGGAGTAGGTCACGCCGCGATCGGTGAAGGCGCGGGCCATCTGGTCGGTGCGGTACCGGAGTTCGATGGAGTCCAGCGGGCTCAGGGCGTCGAACACGGCCGCGTAGGCCGGTCGGACCACCCCGGGGCGCTCGAACATCTCGTCCCACGCGTCCGCTGTCGTGTACGAGTCGAATATGTCGGCCATGACGAGACGTTATGGTCGGTCGGTTTCGGCCGCGTGACGGGCGCACTACCGCCGGTGCCGCGTCGCAGCTCAGCTGTGCCGGGGCCGCCCGCCCGGGCCGCTCTGACGGGCCGCCGGCAGCCGACGGCCCGTCCGCTGACGCCGGGTCAGGCTCGGTGCGCGCCCTTGCGGCGGGCCCGGACGCGCAGCGCCGGCACCCCGCCGCCGATCGCGCGCAGGCCCGCGCCGGTGAGCCCGAGAAGGCCGTCCGAGCCGGTGGAGGCGAGCCCCGGGGCCTGCCCGCCGTCCTTGGCCGGCCCCGCAGTGGGGCTCGGCGAGCCCGACGCGGAGGCGGTCGCGGCGCCGGCCGGCGATCCCTGCGGCGCGGGCGGCTGCACCGGAGCGGCGGCCTTGTCGCGGGTGAACGCGAGTGTGCCGAAGCCGAGTTGGTCGAAACCGCCGCTGTTCGGGCCGTGGTCGCCACCGCCGCCCTCGGGCGCGAGCTTCGCCGCCATGGCGCTGGTGTTCGGCGCGGGGAGGCCGCGGCGGTTGACGTAGTGGTTCTCGATCATCGCCCAGATCGGGCGCAGGTCGCCCCGGCCCGAGGCGGAGGGCGTGACGTCGTCCACCGTCCCCGACCACACGCCGGGCGCGCCCTGCTGGAACGTCAGGCGGGTGAACGGGACGTCCGCGCCGAGGTTGTACCTCGCGACGTACTCGGCCCCCTTGAGGAAGCGGTTGTCGTCCTCCCCGTACAGGTCGATGCCCTGGTTCCAGGCCATCTCGCACAGCGCGCCCATCAGCCCGACGGCGAGCGTGGTGTGACCCTGGTCCCGGCCGGACTCCTGGAACTGGGCCAGGCCGCCGGGGTGGACGTACGGGATGGCGTGCCGGAGCGAGCCGTTGCCCGCCCCGTGGCGGTAGTACTCGACGGCCTGATCACCGCGGAGTGCCGCCGGACGGCGGGGTGGCGGGGCCGGTGCTGGCGCGCAGTGAGATCGGCGGGGTGAGCAGGATGTGGCGCGGCGGGGTGGCGGGGGCGGCGATGCGTTCGACGAGGAGTTCCACGGCCTGCGTGCCCATCTGCTGGGCGGGGACGTCGGCGGAGGTGAGCGGCGGACGGAAGTCCTCCGCCCACTGGGCCGCGGCGACGCCGGCGATGGACACGTCGCGGGGCACGTGCAGCCCGGCGTCCTCCAGGGCGTGCCAAATCCCGGGCAGCGCGGCCTCGTTGAGGGTGGCGATGCCGGTCACCTCCGGGTGCTCCGCCCGGATCCGCTCGATGACGGCGCGCCCGGAGGCGGTGTCGTCGCCGCACAGGTACGCGTGGCCGGCGATGCCCCGCTCCGCCGCCGCGGCCGCGAAGCCCTCCGCGGCCCGCAGGCCGGGGCCGTAGCCGGTCGCGACCAGTTCGGGCGAGCGGTTGATCAGGGCGACCGCGCGGTGGCCGAGGTCGGCGAGGTGGTGGACGCAGCGGGCGATCAACGACGCGTAGTCGACGTCGATCCAGCACATGTCGTCGTCCCCGGCGGTGTGGCCGATGCCGACGAACGGCAGCCCCGCCTTGCGCAGCCGGGTGACCCGGGCGTCCTCGAGGCGGATCTCCATGAGGATCGCCCCGTCCACCCGGCGGCCCGAGACCAGGCGCTCGAAGGAGCGGTCGTGGTCGCCGCCGGAGGGGGAGAGCAGCACGTCGAGGTCGGCCCGGGCGGCGGCTTCCACCACGCTGGCCACGAAGTCCAGTTGCATGTGGGTGAGGCGGGTGCCGGCCGGCGGGACCACGAGCCCGATCGTCCGGGTGCGGCCCTCCTTGAGCGCCCGGGCGGCGGCGTTGGGCCGGTAGTCGAGCTCGTCGATGACGTCCTGGATGTGCCGGCGGGTCGCCTCCGACACGGCGCGCTTGCCGCTCAGGGCGTAGGAGACCGTACTGCGCGACACGCCTGCCCGACGGGCGATCTCCCCGATGTTCATCGCTCTCCTGAAGGCGCCCGGGACCGTCCATGCGGTCGAATCGATTCGGTCGACGTTAGTGGGGCCGGGGGAGCCGGTCAAGCCGGGCGGAGCCGCTTTCCGGGCCGTCGACGGGCCTCTGCACGGAGTGTTGACGGCCCTCTACGGCGGGCCTATGTTCATCGAACCGATTCGCCGAACCGATTCGACAAGCCGCGGCAGAGCAGTCCGCCAGGCACTCCCACCCACCGCCGCCAGGCACCCCAGCTCGAAAGGGACCTCGTCATGCCCAGATCCCGTGGACGCCGGCTGACCGCCGCAGCCCTGACCGCGACCGCCCTCGCCGTCACCGCCGCCGCCTGCTCCTCCGGCGGCGGCGCCACCACCGCCGGTGCCGGCAGCTACACCGTGTGGGACCCGTACCCGCAGTTCGACGCCGCCTCGCCGTGGGCGAAGCTGCTGGACACCTGCGGCAGCCAGGCCGGCGTGACGGTGAAGCGCACCGCGTTCGACACCAGCGACCTCACCAACAAGACGCTGCTCGCCGCCCAGCAGGGAGCCGCTCCCGACGTGCTGATCGTCGACAACCCGGTGGTCTCCACCCTCGCCGAGGCCGGAGTGCTCACCAGCACCGACGTCAACCGGATCGACACCTCCGCGGCGGCGCCGAACCTGCTCGCCGCCGGACAGTCGGGCGGCAAGACCTACGGCACGCCCATCGGCGCCAACACCCTGGCGCTGTACTACAACAAGGACCTGCTGGCGGTCGCCGGCGTGGACGTCTCCGCGGTCAAGGACTGGCCCTCCCTCACCGCCGCGCTGGCCAAGGTCAAGGCGGCCGGCAAGAAGGGCATCACCTTCTCGGCGATCGGCACGGAGGAGGGCAGCTTCCAGTTCCTGCCCTGGTACTGGGGCTCCGGCGCGCAGCTCACCAAGCTGAACTCGCCCGAGGCGGCCTCCGCGCTGTCACTGTGGACCGGCTGGCTGAAGAGCGGCTACGCCCCCGACTCGGTGCTGCAGAACACCCAGACCACCAGCTGGCAGGAGTTCGCCACCGGTGAGTTCGCTTTCGCGGAGAACGGCACCTGGCAGCTGGCCAACGCCAAGAAGGCGGGCTTCGCCTACGGCGTCATCCCGGTCCCGGCCATGAACGGCGGCACCGCCGCCGCGCCCACCGGCGGGGAGTTCGTCACCGTCCCGGTGCAGGCCGAGACCGGCCGCTACGACGTCTCCCGAGAGATCGTCACCTGCCTGACCAGCGCCGAGAACTCCTTCGCCACCGACGGGACGCTGTCCTACGTCGCACCCACCGAGGCCGTCCAGGCCAAGCAGGTGGCCGCCGACGCCGACCTGAAGTCCTGGGTCGACGCGGTCAGGGCCGCGAAGGGACGCACCAGCGACAACCTCGGGACGAAGTACCCCAGGATCTCCGAGCCGCTGTGGGGCGCGGTCCAGGCCGCCCTGAGCGGGGCGAAGTCACCGCAGGACGCGCTCGCCGCGGCGCAGTCGGCCGTCCACTAGCGCACGGGCTCGACGAGCAAAGGACCACAGGCCCTGCCATGAACGACACGACACACCGACCCCGCTCCGGGCAGTGGGCGGCGTGGGGCTTCCTCGCTCCGGTGACCGGCTACCTGGTCGTCTTCTACGCCTACCCGCTCTACCGCAACATCGACCTCAGCCTGCGGAACTACACCGTGCGCTCCTTCGTGCAGGGCGACGCGCCGTTCACCGGACTGGCCAACTACCGGACCGTCCTGGACGACCCCACCTTCGTCCCCGCGCTGCTGCACACCGTCGTCTTCACCACCGTCTCGCTCGTCTGCCAGTACGCGATCGGACTGGCCCTGGCCATGTTCTTCGTCCGCCACTTCCCGCTGTCCGCCACCCTGCGGGCGCTGTTCCTGGTGCCCTGGCTGCTGCCGCTGATCGTGTCCGGCTCCACCTGGGCGTGGATGCTCAACAGCGACTCCGGGGTGGTCAACGCCGCCCTGCACGCGGTCGGCATCGGCCCGGTGGCCTGGCTGACCTCGCCCACCTGGTCGCTGGCGTCGGTGACGGTCGCCAACATCTGGATCGGCGTCCCCTTCAACCTGGTGCTCCTCTACAGCGGGCTGCAGTCCATCCCCGCCGGCCTCCACGAGGCGGCGGCCCTCGACGGGGCGGGCGCCTGGCGGCGGTTCCGGCACATCACCCTGCCGCTGCTGCGGCCGGTGTCCGCGATCACCCTGCTGCTGGGCCTGATCTACACCCTCAAGGTCTTCGACATCATCTGGATCATGACGAAGGGCGGACCGAACGGCTCCTCCACCACCCTGGCCACCTGGTCGTACCGCCTGGGCTTCGGCAACCTGCTGCCCGCCTTCGGCCCCGGCGCCGCGGTCGGCAACCTGCTGGTCCTCGCCGCGCTGGCCTTCGGCCTGATCCACCTCCGCCTCCAGCGAAGGCAGGACAGCGCATGACGGCCCGTCGGCCCACCGGGTCCGCCCGGTGGAAGACGGCGATCGGAGTGCTGCTCACCGCGGTGATGCTCTTCCCGGTCTACTGGATGGTCAACGTCTCGTTCACCCGCGACCAGGACCTGCGCAAGAGCCCGCCGCACCTGTTCCCCAGCGCCGGCACCCTGGAGGGCTACCGCGCCGTCCTGCACCAGCAACTGCCCTACCTCGGCACCAGCCTGGCCATCGGGCTCGGCACCGTCGCACTCACCGTGCTGCTCGCCGCGCCCGCAGGCTACGCCCTGGCCAAGCTGCGCCCGCGCGGCGGCGGGGTGCTCGGCTTCCTGCTGCTGGCCGCGCAGATGGTGCCGGGGATCATCATGGCGATGGGCTTCTACGCCATCTACCTCAACCTCGGCGTGCTGCAGTCCGTGCCGGGCCTGATCGTGGCCGACTCCACGCTCGCCGTCCCCTTCGCGGTCCTGGTCTTCACCGCCTTCATGTCGGGGATCCCCGGCGAACTCCTCCAGGCGGCGCGCACCGACGGCGCCGGCCACCTGCGGACCTTCTGGTCCATCGTGCTGCCGATCAGTCGCAACGCGGTGGTCACGGTCTCGCTGTTCGCCTTCCTGTGGGCCTGGTCGGACTTCGTCTTCGCCAGCACCCTCGACGGCGGCGGCCCGCACCAGCCGATCACGCTCGGCATCTACCACTACATCGGCAACAACAACCAGCAGTGGAACGCCATCACGGCCACCGCCGTGGTCGCCTCGCTGCCCGCCGCACTGGTCCTGGTACTCGCCCAGCGGTACGTCGCCGCAGGGGTGACCGCCGGAGCCGTCAAGGACTGACGGACCGCCCCACGACGCTCCGCTCCCGCCACAGAAACGAGTCCCCCGTCCATGACCGAAACCCGTACCGGACCGGCCTTCCCCGTCGACGAGATCCCGTTCAGCACGTACGGGTCCTGGTTCTGCTTCTCCCGCGTCGTAGCACAGCACGTCCGGGCGCAGGACCTGCACCTGATCTCCCATCAGACCGGCCTCCACCCGGTCCTGCGCCTGGCGCCCGTCGACGCGGCGACCCGCGCCGGGCTGGACGCCACCGTCCTGGCGACACCCGGCGTACTCAGCTGGGACCACCCCGCCGGGCGGATCGACCTGGCCTACCAGTCGCCCGACACCGTACGGCTGCGCGGCACCGGGACGGCGGCCCTGCGGATCGAATCGGCCGCGCCGCAGCTCACCCCGTTCGGCGGCACGTACCTCTACCGTGACCCGGTCGACGGCGCGTACGTCTTCACCAGCTACGAGACCGGGCGCCGGTACCGGGTCACCCTGCTGCGCGGCCGCGTGGACGAGGTGGCCGGCGTCCAGGCCCTGGGCGACGCGGACCGCCGACTGGTGCTGGCGGGCGAGGCCGGTGACGCGGAGGGCTGGGAGGCGGCGATCGAGGAACTCGACAACGGCCGCCCGCCGTTCACGGCCACCTCGGGGTTCGACGCGGTCGCGGCCGCCGCGCGCCGGTCCTTCGCCGCGTTCGTCGACGAGGTCGCGCCCTGGCGCTCGCGGGACACCCCGGCCGCCGAACTGGCCGCGTACGTGCTCTGGTCGGCGACCGTCCGTCCGGCCGGGTTCCTCGCCCGACCCGGGGTCCTGATGTCCAAGCACTGGATGGACAAGGTCTGGAGCTGGGACCACTGCTTCAACGCCCTCGCCCTCGCCGGCGGCCAACCCCGGCTGGCCCGGGACCAGTTCTCGCTGCCCTTCGACCACCAGGACGAGAGCGGTGCGCTCCCGGACTCGGTGACCCACTCCGAGGTGCTGTACAACTTCGTCAAACCGCCGATCCACGGCTGGGCCCTGCACAAGCTGCGCCGTCGCCTCCCCGAGCGGCTCTCGCACGAGGAACTGGCGGAGATCCACGACCAGTTGGCGCGCTGGACCGGCTTCTGGCTGGAGCACCGACGAGCCCCCGGCAGCCGGCTGCCGCACTACCAGCACGGCAACGACAGCGGCTGGGACAACGCCACGGTCTTCGACCCCGCACGGGTGGTCGTCACCGCCGACCTGGCCGCCTTCCTGGTCCTGCAACTGCACGAACTCGCCGACCTGGCCGGCGAACTGGGGCGGCACGAGCAGGCCGCGGCCTGGCGTGCCGCCGCCGCCGAGACCCAGAGCGCGATGATCGAGGAGCTGTGGAGCAGCGAGGGCTTCCGCGCCCGGGCCGCCGACGCCGCCGACGCCGCCGACGCCGCCGTCGACACCTGGACCGGCCGGAGCCTGCTGCACCTGGTGCCGATCGTGCTGGGCGAGCACCTCCCCGAGGAGATCAGCGCCGTCCTCGCCCGCCGGATCGCGGACCACCTCACCCCCCACGGGCTGGCGACTGAAGCCCCGGACTCCGCGCACTACCAGGACGACGGCTACTGGCGCGGCCCGATCTGGGCCCCCTCCACCGTCCTGATCGAGGACGGTCTGCGCCGCGCCGGGCACGTGGACCTGGCCGACGAGATCGGCGCCCGGTTCCGGGCCCTGTGCGAGACCTCCGGATTCGCCGAGAACTTCGACGCCCGCACCGGCGCCGGGCTGCGCGACCGCGCCTACACCTGGACCGCCGCCGCCTACCTCCTGCTGGCGGAGGCCCACACCGGCCGCGCGCGCGACCCGGGCGGCACCCTGCCGCGCTGAGCCGTCCACCCCGTCCCGGCGGAGCCGCCACCCGCGCCGGAACACCCCAGACCTCCCGGGCCGCCCGGCCCGGGTCCCACCCACCACGGGAGAGCACCATGCGCCTGACCCCCCTCCTGCGCGCCCGCTCCGGAGCCGCCCGCAGAACGGCCACGCTCGCGGCAGCCCTGCTCGCCGCACTCGGCAGCACCGTGCTGCCCGGCACCTCGGCCCACGCCTCCGACACCGGCGTCACCGTCGACTTCGCCACCGCCGGCGGCGCCCCCACCTACCGGGCCTCCGGCATGATCTACGGCCTCACCCCGAACGGCTCGCTGCCCCAGGACCACTTCCTCACGGACATCAAGTGGCACTTCATGCGGGCCGGCGGCGCCCAGCTCAACAGCGGCGGCTACGCCACCGGCCTCGCCGACTACCAGACCCGCTGGAACGCCACGCTCGCCCAGTACAAGCGCACCGCCGCCCTCGGCGGAACCTTCATCCTCCTGCCGCACGACCTGTGGGGCGCCGACAGCACCACCAACGTGGCGGCCTTCCCCGGCGACAACGGCGACTGGACGCTGTTCGACAGCTTCGTCAACCAGCTGTTCTCCGACATCAGGGCCAACCACATGACGGTCCAGTGGGACCTGTGGAACGAGGCCGACGGCAGGGGCTTCTGGCCGCGCTCCGAGACCCAGTACCTGCAGATGTGGTCCCGGTTCCACGCCGCCGTCCGGGCCGCCTTCCCCGGCCAGCTCATCGTCGGCCCCAGCATGGCGGGCCAGCCCACCTCGTCCAACGGCTGGTGGACCACGTACCTGGACTACATCAAGGCCAACAACGTCGCCCCGGACGTCTACAGCTGGCACGACGAGCCCGCCGACCCCGTCCCCGGAGCCGCGAGCGCCAACTCCACGCTCGCCGCGCGCGGCCTGACCCACACCCGCCCGTACCAGATCAACGAGTACGCGGCACTGTCCCAGCAGAACCCGGGCGGCGGCGCCTGGTTCATCGGCCGCCTGGAGCGGGCCGGCGCGGACGGCCTGCGCGGCAACTGGGGCTCCGGCGCGGCCCTGCACGACTACGAGGCGAACCTGCTGACCAAGAACGGCGCCGGGCCAGTACCTGCCGCGCGGTGAGTGGTTCATGTACCGCTACTACGGCTCGCAGACCGGAAACATCGTCAACCTGCTCCCCGGCAACGGCATCGACGGCCTCGCGACCAAGGACAACGCCGCGGGCAACGCCAAGATCCTGCTCGGCTCCAACGGCAACACGGGCAACGTCACCGTCAACCTCACCGGCCTGGACACCACCTCGGTCGTGCAGAACGGCCGGGTCCGCGCCGTCCTGCAGCGGGTCCCCGACGGCAACGCGGTCACCGGCCCGGTCACCGTCTCCGACACCACCCTGACCGTCGGCAACAACACCGCCTCGGTGACCGTGCCCTACACCAACGCCAAGGACGGCTACACCCTCACCCTGCTCCCGCCGTCCACCACCACCGTCTCCACCGTCGCCGTCAGCGAGAACAGCGGCCAGTGCCTGGACGACACCAACCTCAGCACCGCCAACGGCACCCAGTACCAGCAGTACACCTGCGAGGGCGGCTACCAGCAGATGCTCGACCTCAAGCCCGTCGCCGGGGTGGCCGACACCTACACCGTCGTCAACGAACTCAGCGGCAAGTGCCTCGACGTCTTCGGCGCCTCCACCACCGACGGCGCCGCCATCGGCCAATGGACCTGCAACGGCGGAGCCAACCAGCAGTTCACCCTCCGGCCCATCACCGCCCTCGGCAACAGCCAGGACTACCAGCTGGTCGCCGCCCACAGCGGCAAGTGCGTCGACGTCACCGCGATCTCCACCACCCCCGGGGCCCTCGTCCACCAGTGGACCTGCGACACCGGCACCTCCCTCAGCACCAAGAAGAACCAGATCTGGCGGCTCCAGGGCAGGGCCTGACGACTGTTGAAGTCTGTTCGGCTCCGGTGCAGGACGGTAGGCGGTGCAGGGCGGCGAGACATCCCATGTATCGCTTCGTCAGGTCCGCCGAATTGCCACTCTCTTGACGATTCGTCGCCGGAAGTTGTCGAAACTCTGGACAAGCACCCGACCTATGCGCCTTAATCCATCCCATGTCATGGACGCGCTCCGCGGCGGGCCCGCTCCGGTGTGCCCGACGGGCAGGAGTCACGCCTCAACAGAATCCACCACCCACCAACACGGCACAGGAGAGGTGAAACCCTTGTCCCACCGCACCGCACTCGCCTGGCTGCTCGCCCTGCTCGGGGCCTTCGCGGCGGTGCTGCTGCCCGCCGCCCAGGCCCAGGCGGCCACCGTGGCCTTCGCCCCGGGAGCCACCCGCACCGACCAGAACGGCAAGCCGCTCCAACTGCACGGGCTGGGCATCGTCAAGGCGGGGAACACCTGGTACGGCTTCGGCGAGGACAAGACCGGCGAGACGTCGGCGAACACCTCGTTCCAGGACATCCCCTGCTACACCTCGGCCGACCTCGGCGCCTGGACCTACCAGGGCGTGGCCCTGGCCAAGCAGAGCAGCGGCGACCTGGGGCCGGACCGGATCGTCGAGCGGCCGAAGGTCATCCACAACGCGTCGACCGGCACGTACGTGATGTACGTGCACATCGACAACTCCTCCTACTCCGACGCGAAGGTCGGCGTGGCCACCAGCACCACCCCCTGCGGCCCGTACAGCTACCGGGGCAGCTTCCGGCCGCTGGGCAACGTCAGCCGCGACCTGGGCCTGTTCCAGGAGAGCGACGGCACCGGCTACCTGCTGACCGAGGACCGCAACAGCGGCGGCCTGCGGATCGACCGGCTCTCCGCCGATTACCTCACGGTGGACAGCCCGGTCGCGCTGCTGGGTGGCGGCAGCATCGAGTCCCCGGCCATGGTGAAGGTCGGCGGCACCTACTACCTGCTGGGGTCGCACCTGACGGGCTGGAACCTCAACGACAACGTCTACGCCACGGCCACCTCGCCGAGCGGACCGTGGTCGCCCTGGCGGGACCTGGCCGCGCCCGGCACCAACACGTACGCCAGCCAGACCGCCAACATCATCACCGTCCAGGGCTCCGCGGGCACCACCTACCTCTACGCGGGCGACCGCTGGAACACCGGCGACCTGGGCAACTCCCCGCTGATCTGGCTCCCGCTGACCATCCAGGGGACGACGGTGAACCTCGGTCAGTACCCGACCTGGTCGCTCGACACCTCCGCGGGCACCTGGTCGGCGGGCAGCGGGATCCCGTCCGCCGGCACCCACACCCTGACCAACGCGGCCAGTTCGAAGCTGCTGGACGTGTCCGGCGCCTCCACCGCCGACGGCGGCGGGGTCATCCAGTGGCCGGCGACCGGCGGCGCCAACCAGCAGTGGACGCTCACCAGGGTGGCGGACAACATCTACACCCTGACCGGCGTCCACAGCGGGCTCTGCCTGGACGTCCCCGGCTTCTCGACCGGCACCGGGGTGCAGTTGCAGCAGTGGACCTGCACCGGCGGCGCCAACCAGCAGTTCGCGCTGGACCTCACCGGAAGTCTCACCGGAAGCACGTACACGCTGGTCGCCGTCGGCAGCGGCCTGGCCGTCGGCACGGCCGGCTCGACCGCGCAGGGAGCGGCCGCGGACCAGGAGAGCGCAGGCAGCGCGAGCGCCGCCAGCGAGAGCTGGACCCTGTCCTGACCGTCGGCCGACCGCCGACCACCCCCCACCCGCCACCGTTCAAGAAGGAATCTCAATGATCGTGTCAAGCCGTCTGCGTGACCGACGGGGCGGAGGTGAACAGCCTCTTGTCACGCAGCATCGCCCACAGCACATCG
>NZ_JBFAQR010000103.1:0-13384 GCF_040678815.1 Kitasatospora sp. NPDC049285
CGATGTGCTGTGGGCGATGCTGCGTGACAAGAGGCTGTTCACCTCCGCCCCGTCGGTCACGCAGACGGCTTGACACGATCATTGAGATTCCTTCCCTATCACTCCCCATGATGGGAGGGATTCGACCTGATGGCAAACTTCAATAAATCGCTTGCGCCCTGCGCTCAGCTCACTAGGGTGTTCACGTCCGCCCGAAGTACCGGGTGCGGGCCTGACGAAGAGGAGGTGTGTCCGGATGGTTGCCGCCGTGTCGCGGCGCGCCTTCGCGTGCGCGCCATACGCCCTCCTCTTCCGTCACCTCCCCACCGGCTGACAGCGCGTCACACCGCGCCCCGGTGGGCCACTCCCCTGGAGCCACCGCAGTGCGTGAGCGCTTTGCCGACAACGATTCCTTCTCCCGTATCCGCCCCAAGGGCGCCCCTCGACGCGGCCGCCGGTCCGACCGGTTCGACGATGCCGAGGTCGAGTACTTCCCCCTCCTCGCCGACGAGTTCGGTGACTACGACGACAACGACGACGCCGACGAAGCCCCGGTCACCGACGGCCCGGCCGAGGGCGACCGCTGGTCGACCTGGGACCAGTCCACGCCGACCGAGAAGGGCCCCGAACCGCGCCCCGGCTGGGTGGTGACGGAGCTGGCCGCCGTCGACACCGAGCTCGGCATCGTGAAGACCGGCAAGGAGGCAGACGTCTTCCTGCTGGAGCGCTCCGTGCCGGGCACCGACCGCCGCACCCTGATGGCCGCCAAGCGGTACCGGGACGCGCAGCACCGCATGTTCCACCGCGACTCCGGCTACCTGGAGGGCCGCCGGCACAAGGAGTCCCGGATCAGCCGGGCGATGGAGAAGCGGACGGCGTTCGGCAAGGAGGCGATCGCCGGGCAGTGGGCGGGCGCCGAGTTCGCCGCGCTGAGCCGGCTCTGGTCGGCCGGGGTGGCGGTGCCGTACCCGGTGCAGATCACCGGGACGGAGATCCTGATGGAGTTCGTCGGCGACGAGAACGGCGTCGCCGCGCCCCGCCTCGCCCAACTCCGGGCCGAGGAGGCCGATGTCGACGACCTGTGGGCGCAGCTCGGCCGCAGCCTGTCGCTGCTCGCGCTCGGCGGGTACGCGCACGGCGACCTCTCGGCGTACAACATCCTGGTGCACCGCGGCCGCCTGGTGATCATCGACGTCCCGCAGATCGTGGACGTGGTCGCCAACCCGCGCGGCCGTTCCTTCCTGGAGCGCGACGTGCGCAACGTCGGCGCCTGGTTCACCTCCCGCGGCCTGCCGGAGCACCGGGTGGACGAGCTGGTCGCCGTCCTGGCCGCCGATGCCCGGCTGGACCGGTAGCGGCGCGTGGGCCGCGGAGCGTCACTCCTGGGTCGGCGTCACTCGTCGGGCCAGAGCACGAACCGCGGCAGCGCCGTCCGCTGCGGCTGCCCGCCGAGCGCGGTGAGCGCCTCGCGGATCTCCCGGAGGTGGCCGGGGTTCAGCTCCAGCGGCGGCTCGTCGGGCTGGTGGGTGCTCCGGATCGGGTAGTCGACGCCCGGTTCGGCGGTCATCTCGATGTGGCAGCCCAGCACGTGGGTGACGTTCCGTCGGCCGGCGAAGTCGATCAGCCGGTCGACGGTGCGGGTGAACGCCGCCCAGTCCTCGATGTACAGCCGCCCCGGGTAGACGGTGTCGCCGGTCAGCAGGAACCCGGTCCACGGGTCGAAGAAGGTGACGGCGGCCCGGTGGTGCCCGGGGGTGGCCAGGCACTCCAGCACCCGGCCGCCGAGGTCGATCCGGGCCACCGCGTCCGGGTCGGCGTCGAACCCGAAGTAGGGCCAGGCGTGTTCGATGGCCGCACCGACCAGCTCGGTGCCCGGCCGGTCCGCGAACTGCCCGTCCCCGGCGACGTGGTCGCCGTGCGGGTGGGTGTGCAGCACCAGCAGCCCGTACCCGTCCCGCGGGTGCCGCGCCAGCCACCCCTCGAGCAGCTCGTCCACCGTCCGCCGCAGCGGCAGGTACGCGGCCTCGGCGGTGGCCCCGGTGTCCACCAGCACCGCCCGCTCGTTCCCGAACAGCAGGAACAGGAACGGCGCCTCGTAGTTGACCGCCATGTTCTGACGCAGGATCACCGTGTGCTCGTCGTACGCGTACACCTGCAGCTCGGGGTCGGTGTCGTGCTTGGCCGACGGCGACCCGTGGATCCACCGCACCCCCAGCGGCCGCGCCGCGGGCCCGGCGGCGGCGAAGTCGATCGGCACGGGTTCCATGGGCGCTCCAGCGGGTCGGTCGGGTCGGATCGGCTCTGCCCTGACCGTACGTCAGTGCTCGGCCGCAGCCGAACGGTTGGGGGTGCCAACGGGGTGTAGAGTGCCGCCGGATGATGGTCAGCTCATCGGATCCGTCTTCCCATCGGACCCGTGAGCAGCCAGACTTCATTGCTGACAGGTTGTCCAGCACGCTTGGGGGAGCGGACAGATGTGGGGTCGGGGGACGGTACTCGGGGGCCGCTACGCCCTGACGGAGCGGCTCGGCAGCGGCGCGATGGGCGAGGTCTGGCGCGCCGACGACCGGGTGCTGGGCCGTCAGGTCGCGGTGAAGATCGTGCTGCCGGCGCTGATGGAGGACGAGACCTTCGCCGCCCGGTTCCGCCGCGAGGCGACCGTGCTGGCCGCGATGAACCACCGCGGCGTGGTGCACATCCACGACTACGGCGAGGACGGGTCCGACCCGACCGCGAAGACCGCCTACATCGTGATGGAACTGCTCGCCGGCGGTCCGCTGGACAAGGTCCGCGGCCGCAAGGGGAGTTACCCGCCGGACCGGGCGCTGGACGTCGCCGCGCAGGTGCTCGACGCGCTGCACGCCGCCCACCAGCAGGGCATCGTGCACCGCGACATCAAGCCGTCCAACCTGATGGTGGACCAGGACGGCCGGGTCACCGTCACCGACTTCGGCATCGCCCGCACCCTGGCCGACACCCGGATCACCACCGCCCACGCGGTGATCGGCACCGCCCTGTACATGGCCCCGGAACGCGCCGAGGGCAAGGACGCCTCGGCCGCCTCCGACCTGTACTCGGTCGGCGTGGTGCTGTACGAACTGCTGGCCGGCAAGCTGCCGTTCAACGGCGAGACGCCGCTGGAGGTGGTCCTCAAGCACGTCCGCGACCCGCTGCCGGAGCTGCCCGAGGGCGTCCCCGCGCCGGTGCGCGCGGTGGTCGCCCGGGCGCTCGCCAAGCAGCCGCAGGACCGCTACCCGGACGCCGCCGCGATGGCCGTCGCCGCCCGGCAGGCGATGTCCACCCCCGCCGGGCTCGGCGCGGTGGTGGCCCTGGCCGGCCCCGACGAGGCGTCACCCGCCGCGCCCGCCGCGCCCGCCCCGGCCGCTCCGGTGGCCGCCGAGGCGCGGACCGAGCCCACCCCGAGCCGGGACAGCCGCAACCGCCGCCGCCTGGTCGCGCTGGTCCTGCCGCTGGTGGTGGTCACCGGCGGCGTCACCGCGCACCAACTCGACCTGATGCCCTGGCAGTCCGGCCCGGGCGGCGCGGCCGTCGCCAAGTCCTCCGGCACCCCGGGCGCCACCGGCTCCCCGGTCGCCGCCACCGGCCCCTCCGCCGGCGCACCGGCCGCCGGGTCCACCGCCCCGCCCGCCACCGACGCCGCCGGGAACCCGCTGCCGCCCGGCACCCCGCCCGACGGCGCACCCGCCGCGGGCACCGGTAGCAACCCCGGCACGGGCACCGGGACGGGCAGCAACCCGGGCACCGCCGTCGGCGGCAACGCGGCGGGCGGCGGTGCGGCGGCCGGAGGTGCGGTCGGCGGCGGCGCGGCCGCGGGCGGCAACGCCGGGGGCAACGCGGGCGGTTCGGGCTCCACCACGACCACCCCGCCGAGCCAGCCCAAGCCGACCACCGCCAAGCCCACCACCCCCGCGAACGGTTGCGGCGGCTCGGGCTGGGGCCGCCTCACCAACGTCGGCGACGGCCTGGCCATCGGCCTCGGCTCGGACAGCCTCACCGCGGGCGTCTCCGTGGTGGCCGGCGGCTACACCGGGTACGGCTGGATCAAGACCACCGACGACACCGGCATGACCACCTTCACCGCCTGCAAGCCCGGCAGCACCGCCCTCGGCGTCCGCTACGCCGGGAGCCCCTCCATCGCCGAACTCGGCGGCTCCACCTCCTACGGCGACACCACGGTCTGGGCGCTGGCCGACGCCGGCAGCGGCACCTTCCAGGTCAAGTTCCCCTACGGCCCCGGCAGCTGCCTCACCGACCACGGCTCCGGCAACCAGCTCACCGTGGAGAGCTGCACCCCCGGCGCCAAGTCCCAGCTCTTCCGCTTCGGCTGACGGCCACCCGGCCCGGGACACGCACAACCTGCTGTGGGCGGTCGGGCAGACCGCGTGGTGGTACCGGCCCACGGGCACGGTCACGTCGAACCGCTGGCCGGCCCGGCCGTTGCCCGACCAGACCATCAGGCCCTGCCCGTTGCCGCAGTCGGAACTCGGGACGCCCATGCAGGCGATCACCGCGGTGCCGGAACCGGCCCGGGCCGACGACAACGTCAGCATCGACACCTCGCCGCCCTACCGGATCCAGGACGTCAACAGCGGCCAGTGTGCGTTGACCCGGGGCTACGCCGAGGGCGCTCCCGTGTTCCAGTACGTGGGCATGGGACTGGTCAACGCGTACTCGGGCAAGTGCCCGGTCATCCAGACGACTGCCGGCGACGTGCGCTGATGATCAGTCAACTACATTGCCCTGAACCTTCGTTACCTAAAGTTCGCTTTCGCACCAGCCTTCTCCCTGGCATCCTTCCGGCGGGGGGAGTTCCCTCGTACACAAACCACGAGGACATGACCATGAACAAGCTGAAGCGCGGCCTCGCCGTACTGTTCTCCGCCGCCGCCCTGGCCGCGGTTGCGGTACCGGCCCAGGCCGACGACGGGATCATCTTCGACACGTCGTTCAAGTACCAGATCCAGAACATCAACAGCGGCCAGTGCGTGGTGACCCAGGGCTACACCGAGGGCGCGCGGGCCTTCCAGTACTACTGCGACAACTACGACGACCAGAAGTGGTGGTTCCACCCCGACAGCGGCGACGTCGGCTTCCAGGTGAGCAACGAGAACAGCGCCCAGTGCCTGGAGGTCGCCGACTGGCGCACCGACAACGGTGCGCCGGTCCGGCAGTGGACCTGCACCGGCGGGGCCAACCAGAAGTGGAAGATCCGCTCCAACGGCTGGGCGGGTTGGGAACTGATCAACATGTACTCGGGCAAGTGCCTGGTGATCCAGAACCTGAACCCCGGCTCCCAGGCCTTCCAGTACGACTGCAACCCGGCCTGGATCGACCAGCTCTGGCGCCTGCGCCAGGCCTGACCCTCCGTCAGGACACCACGTCCTTGCGGGCGAAGCCGCGGAAGGCCAGCGCCAGCAGGATGACGGAGTAGGACAGCGAGAGGACGACGCCCTGCAGCATGCCGCCCCATTCGAGCTGCGGCTGCAGGGCGTCGGCCCAGGCGTACTGCCAGTGGGCGGGGAACCACTCGCGCAGGGAGCCGAGGGCGGTGACGGCGTCCAGGACGCCGGTGACGATGGAGGCGAAGACGGCGCCGCCGACCGCGCCGAGCGGGGCGTCGGTGGCGGTGGAGAGCCAGAAGGCGAGCGCGCCGACCACGATCTGGGCGAGGAAGACGTAGGCGACGGCGATCGCCAGCCGGGGCAGCGCCTCGGTCGCGGAGAGGCTGACGCCGGTGGGCAGCTTGAGGTCGCCCCAGCCGTACGCGGCGGTGCCGACCAGCAGGGCGACCGTCGGCAGCAGGACCACCGCGGCGGCGGAGAACGCCAGCGCCACGGTGAACTTGCGCACCAGCAGCCGCGCCCGCGGCACCGGCGCGGACAGCAGGTACCGCAGCGAGGACCAGCTCGCCTCGGAGGCCACCGTGTCGCCGCAGAACAGCGCCACCGGGATCACCAGCAGGAAGCCGGTGCCCATGAAGAGCAGCGTGGTGGCGAAGTTCGGCCCGGACGCGGTGGCCAGTTCGATGAAGGTGGTCCGGTCGGCGCGGTCCGGCGTGCCGCCGATCTGGAAGGCGGCCAGCACGATGAACGGCAGCACGGCGAGCACCGCGCCGACCACCAGGGTGCGGCGGCGGCGCAGCTGCCGCATCGCCTCGACCCGCAGCGGCAGCGTCCGGCTCGGCCGGTAGCCGGGCGCGGCGGTGCCCTGGGCGGGGTCCACTACGGTGCTCATGCCCACTCCTCGCTTCGCTCGTCGCGTGCTCTCGCACAACGCGCAGCCCTACTGATGAGCTCTCCCCCAGCCTTGGCGGCCGGGAGGTGCCCCCACCGCTCGCTCAAGCCGCTCCTCGGATCAGGGACAGGAAGGCGTCCTCCAGCCGTCGCTGCGGGCCGACGCCCGCCACCGGGACGCCCAGGCGCACCAGTTCGGCGGTCAGCCGGCTCGCGGGCAGCCCGTCGAGGCGGACCAGCAGCCCGCCGTCCGTCGCCTCGGCGGCGGCCACGCCGGGCAGCGCGGCCAGCTTCTCGGCGACGGCCGCCGCGCCGTCGAAGCCCGCGTCGACGGTGACCAGCAGCTGCTCGCCCGCGCCGGTGATCTCCGCGGTCGGCCCGGCGGTGACCAGGCGGCCGCGCTCCATCACCACCAGGTGGGTGCAGGACTGCTCGACCTCGGCGAGCAGGTGGCTGGAGACGATGACGGTGCGCCCGGCGGCGGCGTAACGGACCATCACCTCCCGCATCTCGCGGATCTGCGGCGGGTCCAGCCCGTTGGTCGGCTCGTCGAGGATCAGCAGGTCGGGCAGGCCCAGCATGGCCTGGGCGATGGCCAGGCGCTGCCGCATGCCCTGCGAGTAGGTGCGCACCGCCCGCTCCAGCGCGTCGCCGAGCCCGGCGATCTCCAGCGCCTCGGCGAAGTGCGCGTCCTCGACCGGACGGCCGGTGGCCGCCCAGTACGACTCCAGGTTGGCCCGGCCGGAGAGGTGCGGCAGGAACCCGGCGCCTTCGACGAACGAGCCGACCCGGGAGAGCACCGGCGCCCCGGGCCGCACCGCGTGCCCGAACACCCGGATCTCGCCCTCGTCGGGCCGGATCAGGCCCATCAGCATCCGCAGCGTGGTGGTCTTGCCCGCGCCGTTCGGCCCGAGCAGGCCGAGCACCTGCCCGGCCTCCACCCGCAGCGACAGCTCGCGCACCGCGTACCGGTCGGCCGAGCCCCGGTAACGCTTCGACAGGCCGGTGATCTGCAGCGGCACGTCGGCCAGCGCCGGGTCCGGCGCGGGCACCGCGTCGCGCCGCCGGCGGCCGAACACCAGCAGTGCGCCGATCGCCAGCGCGACCAGCGGCAGCACCCAGGTGCGGGCGGGCAGCGGCGCGGACTCGGTGGTCAGCCCGTCGACGGTCGGCAGGCTCAGCGGCCCGGCGGCGGCCACCCGGTAGGTGGCGGCCTGCGCGGGCGTGGCGTACGCCAGGTCGGTGCTGGCCAGCACCAGCCGCAGCCGGTGCCCGGCCGGGAAGTCGTGGTCGACGGCGGGCAGCCGCACCTGCACCGTCCGCCCGCCGGGGGCGTCGGCGCCGGTCACCCGCAGCGGGGCGACCAGTTGCTGCGGCAGCGACTGCTTGCCGTCCGCGCCCACGTCGTACAGCTTGGCGAACAGCACCGCCTCCGGGGTGTCCGCCTGGACGTGCACCGAGACGGTCGGCGCACCGGTCAGGTGCAGCGAGGTCGCCAGCGGCTGGGAGTCGAAGCCCGCGAACTGCCCGGGGAAGTCCAGCGCCAGGCCCGCGCCCACCGAGGAGAGCTGCGCCAGCGCCCCGATGCCGGGCAGCGTGGAGATGTTCGGCGGCGCGCCGCCCGGCGGGTTGGCGATGGCCTGCTCACGGCCCGTCAGCTCGACGCTGCGCCGCGCGGTACCGTCCAGGCCGGGGTAGGCGTCGGCGTCCGCGCCGCGCAGCACCGCCTGGAAGCCGGTGGAGTCCACCCCGCCGGTGCGGGTGACCCGGAACGCGGGGCCGGTGCCGTTCGAGGCGCCCTTCAGGTAGTGGTCGAACCAGGCGGTCACCCGGGCGTCGGCCCGGGTGCTGGTCTCCTGCCCGCCGTCGTGGCCGGCGCCGAACCAGTCCACCGCCACCGGCGCGCCGTTCGCCGCCACCGCCCGGGCGATCGCGTCGCCCTGGTCGAGCGGGAAGAGCGAGTCCTGCTGACCCTGCGTCACCAGGGTCGGCACCTTGATCCGCGACGCCACCGAGGACGGGCTGGAGCGCTCCAGTACCGCCACCGCGTCGGCGTCCGGCCGCCCGCTCGCCGCGACCCGGTTGTACATCGCGCACAGCTCGTCCTGGAACCGTCCGCAGCCCACCGGGCCCGGCTCCGGCGAGCGCCCCGCCGCGCCCGGCCCGCCGGTGGCGGAGGCCGAGCCGGTCGTGAAGAAGATCCCGGCCCACAGCTTCTTGAACACCCCGTCGGCCGCCGAGGAGCCCTGCGCGGCCTGCGGGAACAGCGCGTCCGCCAGGTTCCACCAGGTGATCTGCGGCGCGATCGCGTCGATCCGGGTGTCGTACCCGGCCGCCAGCAGCGACACCGCGCCGCCGTACGACGCGCCGGTGACGCCCACCCGCGGGTCGCCCGCGCCGTCCAACTGCACCTCGGGGCGCTGCGCCAGCCAGTCCACCAGCCGGGAGACGTCCGCGACCTCGCGCTCCGGCTGGTTCAGCCCGATCCGCCCGGTGGAGTGCCCGAAGCCGCGCGCCGACCAGGTCAGCACCGCGTACCCGGCGCGGGCCAGCTCCTCGGCCCGCGCCCGCTCGTCGTCCTTCGACCCGCCGAAGCCGTGCGCCAGCAGCACCGCCGGGCGCCGCTCCGAGCCGCCGGAGGTGAAGAAGGAGGTGTCGATCCGCACGGTCTGCGCGCTGCCCGCGACCTCCGGCAGCTCCAGGAACCGGTCCTCCCGGTGCACCGCGGCCGGCTCGCCGGCCATCGCGACCGCGCCACCGCCGACCAGCAGCGCAGCGACCACTACGGCCGCCACCGCCGCCCTACGACGTGTCAGCCACCCGCGCCACGCCCCACCGAAGCCCATGACCGGTGATCCTAACCGCGCCGCTAGTAGGGGATCCGTTAGGGCGGGTCCTTCGCATCACGCCGGGCGGCCGGTCCCGCCCGCCGCTCCCGAACACCCGCAATCCACCGCGATATGGTGCAAATCCCCCACCGTCCGGTCCCGCACCGCCCAGCGCCCCGCGAGGTGACCCGTGTTCTGGCCGCTCGCCAGCCTGCTCACCGCCGTGCTGGCCACCCTCTTCGCCGGCTGGCTGGTCGACCAGGTCCTGCAGAAGCTCTCCGTGCGACACCCCGACACGCCGGTCTGGGCGCTGCTCCGGCGGTGCCGCGTCCCGCTCCAACTGGTGCTGCTGTCGGTCCTGTTGCTCGCCGTGCAGCCGGTCCGGAAGATCTTCCACACCGAGGACGACGACATCCGCCACGGCGTCCTGCTGGTGCTGATCGCCAGCCTCGGGTGGCTCACTGTCCGGGTCCTGGCCGCCGTGCTGGAGACGGTCTTCCGCCGCTACGAGACGGTCACCGAGGACGCCTCCCGGGTGGGGCGGGTGCGCACCCAGCTCGGCCTGGTCCGCCGGGTCGGCTCCGCGGTGGTCGTGGTGGTCACGGTCGGCGCGATGCTGCTGACCTTCGACGCGATGCGCACCGTGGGCGCCAGCCTGCTCGCCTCGGCCGGCATCATCGGCATCGTCGCGGGCATCGCCGCCCAGTCCGCGCTCGGCAACTTCTTCGCGGGACTGCAGATCGCCTTCAGCGACACCGTCCGGATCGGCGACACCGTCGTCCTGGAGGGGCAGCAGGGCACCGTCGAGGAGATCACCCTCTCCTACCTGGTGCTCCGGCTGTGGGACCACCGCCGCCTGGTCGTCCCGGTCTCCTACTTCGTCTCGAAGCCGTTCGAGAACTGGACCCGCCGCGACCCGGGTCTGCTCGCCTGGGTGCTGCTCCACGTCGACCACCGCACGCCGGTCGAGGCGCTGCGCACCGAGCTCAAACACCACCTGGACAGCACCGACCTGTGGGACGGCCAGGAGTGGTCCCTGACCGTCACCGACAGCACGCCGTCCACCATCGTGGTCCGCGCCATGATGACCGCCCGCAGCCCGGACGACGCCGCGGCCCTCAAACTGGCCGTCCGGGAGTACCTGCTGGCCCACCTGAGGGACCGTCACCCGGAGGCGCTGCCCCGGGTGCGGACCGAGTAGGGCGCCTACAGCACCCGGGTCATGGTCCGGTGCGCGATGCCCGCGTCCTGGTAGACCGGGCCCTCGGCCGCGTAGCCGAGCCGCTCGTAGAAGCCCGGCGCCGCGACCTGGGCGTGCAGCTCCAGCGTGACGGCACCGCGTTCCCGGCCCTGCTCCTCGACCGCGCGCACCAGCCGCGCCCCGAGCCCGGTGCCGCGGGCGGACCGCACCACGGCGAGCCGGACGAGCAGCACCCGGTCGGCGACGCCGCCGGTGACCTCCAGCGCCTGCGCGCGCGAGATCAGCCGGGCGGTGCCGAGCGCCGCGCCGTCCGCCCCGGTCGCCAGCAGGTGCAGCGAGGTCGCGTCGTACGCGTCGTACTCCAGCTCCTCGGGGACGTTCTGCTCCTCGACGAACACCTCGCGCCGCACGGCGCGCACCAGCGCCAGTTCGTCCTCGGTGCCCGCGACCCGGATCTCGACGGTCATGTCAGCTCTCCGCCGCGATCACGTCGAGCGCGTTCTGCAGGTCCTCGGGGTAGCTGCTGGTGAACTCCACCCAGCGGCCGTCCTCGGGGTGCTCGAAGCCCAGCGACACGGCGTGCAGCCACTGCCGGGTCAGGCCGAGCCGCTTGGCCAGCGTCGGGTCGGCGCCGTAGGTGAGGTCGCCCACGCACGGGTGCCGCAGCGCGGACATGTGCACCCGGATCTGGTGGGTGCGGCCGGTCTCCAGCTTGATGTCGAGCAGCGAGGCGGCGCGGTAGGCCTCGATCAGGTCGTAGTGGGTGACCGACGGCTTGCCGTCGCGGGTGACCGCCCACTTCCAGTCGCTGCTGGGGTGTCGGCCGATCGGCGCGTCGACGGTGCCGGACAGCGGGTCGGGGTGGCCCTGGACGAGCGCGTTGTAGCGCTTCTCGGTGACCCGGTCGTGGAACTGGCGCTTCAGGTCGGTGTAGGCGCGCTCGGACTTGGCGACCACCATGATCCCGGAGGTGCCGACGTCGAGGCGGTGCACCACGCCCTGGCGCTCGGCGGCGCCCGAGGTGGAGATCCGGTAGCCGGCCGCGGCCAGACCGCCGATCACGGTGGTGCCGGTCCAGCCGGGGCTGGGGTGGGCGGCGACGCCGACCGGCTTGTCGATGACCACGATGTGCTCGTCGTCGTGGATGATCCGCATGCCCTCGACGGCCTCGGCGACGATCTGCACCGGCGCGGCGGGCGCCGGGATCTCCACCTCCAGCCAGGACCCGGCGGTGACCCGGTCCGACTTCCCGGCCACCGCGCCGTCCAGGGTCACCTTGCCGTCGGCGGCCAGCTCGGCGGCCTTGGTGCGGGAGAACCCGAACATCCGGGCCAGGGCGGCGTCCAGCCGCTCGCCCTCCAGGCCGTCGGGAACGGGGAGGCTACGGGTCTGCGCTGCGATACTCACCCACCCGAGTATGCCCGACCCGCACCTGCCCCCCTGGCCGCAGCCCGGTCCGCCGGGCCTCCTAGCATCGGCTCGCACCACCGTACGACGGCTCCGTCAACGGGGACGGGCCGGACCCGAGGGGGGAACGTCCATGAAAGCCCGCACGATCGGCACCGCCGCCGCGGCCGCGGTGGCCGCGCTCGCGGCCCGCGACCTCGTGCAGAAGCGGCACGCGCTGCTCCGGAACTTCCCGGTCGTCGGACACGCCCGGTACCTGCTGGAGCGGATCGGCCCGGAGCTGCGGCAGTACATCGTGACCTCCAACGAGGAGGAGCGGCCGTTCAGCCGCGACCAGCGCACCTGGATCTACGCGTCGGCGAAGGAGGAGAACAACTACTTCGGCTTCGGCACCGAGGTCGACGTCGCGCACGCCCAGGGCCGCGCCTACCTGAAGCAGCGCACCTTCGCCGGGGCGCTGCCCGACGCGCACGACCCGCAGGCGGCACTGCCCTCGGCCAAGGTGCTGGGCGGGCCGCGCGGCCGCGCCAGGGCGTTCCGGCCGGGCAGCGTGGTGAACATCTCCGCGATGAGCTTCGGCTCGCTCTCCGGCGCGGCGATCACCGCGCTCAACGAGGGCGCGGCACTGGCCGGCGCGATGCACAACACCGGCGAGGGCGGCCTCTCCCCGTACCACCGGCGCGGCGGCGACCTGGTCCTGCAGC
This sequence comes from Kitasatospora sp. NPDC049285, assembly GCF_040678815.1. Taxonomy (NCBI): domain Bacteria; kingdom Bacillati; phylum Actinomycetota; class Actinomycetes; order Kitasatosporales; family Streptomycetaceae; genus Kitasatospora; species Kitasatospora sp. NPDC049285. The sequence continues at coordinate 12,374 of NZ_JBFAQR010000103.1, forward strand.
TGGGCACCTCGTACTTCGGCTGCCGCAACGAGGACGGCAGCTTCAACCTCGACAAGCTCAAGGACGTGGTCGCCGGCGCCCCGGTCCGGGCGATCGAGATCAAGCTCTCCCAGGGCGCCAAGCCGGGCCTCGGAAGCATGCTGCCCGGCGCGAAGGTGACCCCGGAGATCGCCGCGATCCGCGGCATCCCGGCCGGAAAGGACTGCGCCTCGCCCTCGCGGCACAGCGCGTTCGGCGACGTCGACTCGATGCTGGACTTCGTCGAGCTGCTCGCCGCCGAGACCGGCCTGCCCGTCGGGATCAAGAGCGCGGTGGGCGAGCTGGACTTCTGGCAGGAGCTCGCGGGCCTGATGGCGCGCGGCGACCGCGGCGTCGACTTCGTGACCGTCGACGGCGGCGAGGGCGGCACCGGCGCGGCGCCGCGGATCTTCGCCGACTCGGTGTCCCTGCCGTTCCGGATGGGCTTCTCCCGGGTCTACGGCACCTTCGCCGAACTCGGGCTCACCGACGAGCTGACCTTCATCGGCTCCGGCAAGCTCGGTCTGCCGGAGAACGCCGCGGTGGCCTTCGCCCTCGGCGTCGACATGATCAACGTGGCGCGCGAGGCGATGCTGTCGATCGGCTGCATCCAGGCCCAGAAGTGCCACACCGACAAGTGCCCGACCGGCATCGCCACCCAGAACCCGTGGCTGGCCCGCGGCCTCGACCCGGAGTCGAAGGCCACCCGCGCCGCCGTCTACCTGCGCACCCTGCGCAAGGAGCTGACGAAGGTCTCCTCCGCCCTCGGCGTCGCCCACCCGGCCCTGATCACGGCCGAGGACGTCGAGGTCATGAACGGCGACTACGAGGCCCGCACGCTGGCCGGCGTCTACGGCTACAAGGAGGGCTGGGGCACCCTCGGCCCCGAGCTCGCCGCGGAGATCACGGCCCTGGTGACCGGCCGCCCGGTCGGCTGAGCCGCACCCGGACCCGAAACGGCTCCGCCCCGCCCACCGACGTCTCGTCGGTGGG
>NZ_JBFAQR010000104.1:0-12124 GCF_040678815.1 Kitasatospora sp. NPDC049285
GTGCGGGCTCGCAGCCCGCACCACCCCCTCCGCGCGTGTCCGGGGCGACCCCATCGCCCCGTCCGCGCGTGTCCGGGGCGACCCCATCGCCCCGCCCGTGCGTGTCCGGGGCGACCTCACTGCCCCGTCCGCGCACCCGCCGGGCGGCGTTACGGCGCGTCGTACCGGTAGGTGTAGGTGAGGCCGACCCGGCGGCAGGCCGCGCCGATGTCGTTCCGCACCGGGTTCGCGTCCAGGATCTGCCGGGCGCGGGCCTCGCTGTAGCTGATCGCGTACCAGGGGGCGGCCGCGCCGTCGAGGTCGGCGGCGAGCGGCTGCAGGGCGCAGGTCCGCCAGTCGTCGGGCAGCTGGTCCAGTGCGGGCACCGCGTCGACCGACAGGCCGCGCAGGTAGGCCACGTCCAGCTGGGTGTTGCCGGAGTCGTGGAAGCGGGCGACGTTCTGCTCGGCGATCAGGGCGTCGGTGCGCACCAGGCCGAACGCGGCGAGGGCGACGGCCGCGCTGAGCACCACGGCGCGGGGCAGCCAGCGGCGGCTGGCGAGCACCGAGCCGAACAGCACCAGCAGGAAGACCACGCCGAGCCAGATCTCCATCGCGGCGACGTTGACCCGCAGCCGGGTGAGGCCGAAGGCGTCCATGTACAGGCTCATCCGGACCAGTGCGGTGCCGACCACGACCAGGGTGAGGGTGCAGAGCAGGCCGAGCAGCACCTTGACCAGCAGGCGGTCGCCGTCGTTGCCGCGCGGCGCCCAGAACTTGGCGAGGGCGACCACCACCAGGGTGAGCAGGGCGATCCACAGCAGCTGCCAGAAGCCCTGCCGGGCGTACGCGGCGGGGGTCATGCCGGTGCGGGCCATGATCGAGCCGTAGCCGCCGATCAGCACCACCAGCTGCACCACCACGAAGGTGCCGAACAGCAGGTTCATCACCACCAGGGGCATCGCCCACTCCAGCCGTCCGCGCTCCTTGCCGACCGGCATGGTCATCCGGTCCCAGCGGCGCGGGGCGGCGGCGGTGTGTGCGGCGCCGAGGGCGAGCAGCACGCCGCCGAGGAAGAGCACCATCCGCAGCGGGAACTCGCCGGCGTCCATCGACGGGACCAGGCTGTCCAGCAGGTCGGCGACGGTGGAGTCGGCCCCCGCGAACAGCCAGCCGAAGACGATCAGCAGCAGCAGCGAGACGCCGACCGCCTTGACCACCGGCATCATCCGGTTCCTGGCCGGAAACTGACGGTTCTTCAGCGCCGCCACGGCCCAGGCGAGGCCGGGGATGAAGTGGCCCCAGAGTCCGAGCGAGCCCATCGCCACGCCGGCCCAGCGGGTGCCGCCGTGCAGGGTGAGCGAGGCCAGGCAGATCGCGGCGACGATCGCCAGGAAGACCGCCAGACCGGAGCCGCTGACCGCCGGGACCGCGATCAGCGCGAGCGCGGCGAGCCCGAAGGCCAGGTGCCAGGGCCGGAGCCGGCGTCCGGTGCCGAGCGCGGTGAGCGCCGCACCGACCGCCGCGGCCAGCGCGCAGAGCAGCAGGTTGACGCCGAGTCCGTCACCCAGCAGCAGCGCGCTGACCAGGCCCGAGCCGAGCGCGGCGGCCACCACTCGCAGCCGGGCGGGCTCCGCGGGCCGGGCCTTGCTGAGCCGGGACCAGACCGGTTCGGGCAGCGGCTGCTGCGGCCGGTACTGGTAGGGCTGGTACGGGTTGGCCTGCTGCGGCGGCTTGTTCAGCGTCGGCGGCGTCGCGTACGGGTCCGCCAGACCGGGGGACGGAGCAGCGAAGGGAGTGGCCGACGGCGCGGAACCGGCAGCGGTCGGCGGAACGGCACCGGCCGCGGCGTCCGGTGACGACCCGGCAGGCGCGCTCGCCGGCGTCTCTGCCGGGCGCGGTTCCCCTTCGGATCCGGTCGGTTGCGACATGAAACCCCCTCAGAAGCTGGAACAACGACGACTTTCAGCCAGCCGGCTTCTGGTCGTGTGCCGTGACTCTAGGGGGTCGGAGCCAATTCTGAACAGGTTCAAAAGACCGCCGGGGCGGCTTGGTCACAGAGTTGTGACACAAACCGCCCCGGCGGGACCCTTGAGGACGGGCCGACAGGATCAGTACGACCCGTACAGCGAGTAGACCAGGTTGTCCTTGACCGCCGGGCCGAAGCTGGCGGGGAAGGTGCCGAACGGGACCGAGGCGTTGCTGTAGGCACCGGAGCCGGCCGGCCCGGAGCTGTAGTGCATGTTGTTGACGGTGGAGCTGGTGCCGTTGGAGTTGTAGACCAGCCAGTAGGCCGTGTTGGGCGCCAGGGTGTAGGTGATCGGTGCGCTGGCCCAGGAGTTGGCGGACAGCGTGCCGGCCGAGCTGGTGGCCAGCAGGGCGTCCGGCGAACCCGCGTTGTCGCTGTAGATCGCGACCTGGAACTGGTTGTTGGGCGAGGCGCTGGTCTGGCCGACGTGCACGCTCAGCGAGGTCAGGGCGATCGGCGAGGCGCCGGTGGTGATCTTCGACCCGTTGAGGTGGTTGGAGTCGGTGTCGTCCAGCAGGGTGCCGATCGCGCTGTTGCCGATGGTCTGCGGCGGCGCGCCGGCGGTGGTGAAGGCCGCGGTGTAGGCCGCGGTCTGGGTGTTGCCGACCAGGTCCTTCACGTTCTGCACGGTCAGCGTGTAGCCGGTGCTGAGCGCGAGCGCGGCGCTCGGGGTGAAGGTGACGGTGTTGGTGGCCGCGTCCAGTGCGACGGTGCCGGCCACCGGGGTGCCACCGCTGGTGGTCTTCAGGGTGACGGTGGTGGAGTTGACGGTGCCGGCGTTGACCGGCTCGCTGAACGAGGCCTTCACCGGGGCGGTGGCGGCGACGCCGGTGGCGCCGTTCGCCGGGACCGAGCCGGTGACGGTCGGCGGGACGGTATCCGTGCCGTAGGTCGCGGTGTACGCGCCGACGTTGCCGTCGAAGAACGCGTACGAGACGCCGTGGATGGTCTCGATCCGGTAGGAGACCGCGGTGGTGCCCTGCTTGATGCCGGTGAGGGTGCCCGCCGCCGAGTTCACCGGGACCATCGCACGCAGCCCGTTGGTGCCGCCGGTGATGCTGAAGCTCAGCGCGTTGCTGCTCCAGGACATCTGGGAGAACGCCGAACCGTTGCGCCCGTCCAGCCAGTTGAGCAGCTGGCGGCCGGAGACCACCGGGGTGCCGTGCGCCTTGGCGGCGGCGATCACCTGGTCGGACGAGGTGGATGCGGCGTAGTCGGTGTGGATGTTGGCCGTCACCACCGCGTAGTAGCCCTTGCTGCCGTAGGCGTTGTCCAGCAGCGTGTTGACGGTGCTCGGCATGGACTGCCCGGACTCGTCGGTCAGTTCGGTGGTGGCCTGGTACTCGTTGATGACCGTGCCGTCGGCGTCGGCGTACTTCATCGGCATGCCGGTGCCGTTGAAGAAGCCGGGCCGGTCCTGCACGAAGGCGGCCGGGTAGTAGTAGTAATCGGTGTCCAGCCGGATGCCGTTGGCCAGCTTGGTCTTGGCCTGGGTGGACCAGTCGTCCCACTCCACGCAGTGCGTGCGGGTGCTGTCCGGGCTGGGCAGCGAGGTGTACTTGGCCTTCCAGGCGCCGAGCTGGGTGGCGTACATCGTCTGCAGGTCGGCCGGGGTGCCCCAGGGCTGGCAGTTGGTGGTGACGTGCACGCCGATCTCGAAGCCCTGGTCGGAGTAGGCCTTGGCCTGGGCGTCGGTCATCGGGTCGTCGGTGTAGATGTACGACGAGGCGCGCACGCACTCCCAGTTGGCGACGTTGCAGCCGTTCGGGCTCTGCGCGATGAAGCCGTCGAACCGACCGCGGGTACCGCCGATGCCGTGGTCGTCACCGGTCATCACCACGACGGCCTTGACGTCCCGCGGGAAGTACCAGAAGCGCGGCAGCGGCTTCTTGGCCGAGTCCATGGTGGTGATCAGGTTGGCGAGCAGCCGCTGCTGCTCGTCGGCGATCGGGATCTGCGCCTTGTCGAGGTTGTTCCAGTTCTGCTGGCCGCCGGTGCCGAAGAACATCTCGCTGGCCTCGATGCCGTCCACGTTGTCGCGCTGCTGGCCGCCCCAGGCGATGTTGCCCTGGCGGGTCTGCACGACGGACTTGGCGAGGTCGAAGGTGAACGCCGCGGCCTGACCGGATCCGGCGGTGCGCAGGGTGACCGCCGGGTTGGCGGTGGCCACGGACACGTCGCTGTACAGGGTGGCGACGGCGGTCGCGCCGTTCAGCGTGTAGCGGTCGGCGGTGCCGTGGTAGCCGATGGTGTCGGAGACCAGTCCGGTGCCCGGCGCCGCGGTGGTGTCGATCTTCAGGTACGCGTCGGCCAGCGTGTCGGTGCTGGTGGTGAGGCCGAGCAGCGGTGCGAGCTGCTTGTCGGGCCGCATCGCCACCAGCCTGCCGCCGCCGTTCACCCAGGTGCTGAACATCGACACCTGAGTGGCCGTCAGCTGGTTCTCGGCCAGCAGCACCACGTCGTACGAGGACAGCATCGCGGAGGTGACGGTGCTCAGGTCCGCGAGCTTGTAGTAGTTCAGGCCCTCGGCCTTGAGCAGTTCGCCGTAGTACGAGCTGTACGGGTTGGCCGGGTCGGTGACCAGCAGGATCGGGCCCTCGTTGCCCGGGCCGCTGCCGGGCTGGCCGCCGCTGCCGCCGGACGGCGTGTAGGTGGCGTAGATCGAGTAGTTCAGCGAACCGGTGGAGACCGCGCCGAAGCTGGTCGGCCAGGTCCCGAACGCCGTACCGCCGGTGGAGTAGCCGCTCTGGCCGCCGGTGGAGTAGTTCAGGTTGTTGACCGCGGCGGAGGCGCCGTTGGAGTTGTACGCCAGCCAGTACGGCGTGTTCGGCGCGAGGGTCGCGGCCACCGGCAGGGTGTTCCAGGCGTGCCCGGTGAGCGTGCCGGAGGTGGAGGAGCCGAGCAGCGGGCCGGGCTTGCCGGCCACGTCGCCGTAGACCGCCACCTGGTACTGGTCGCCGGGTGTGGTGCCGACCGAGCCGACGTACACGCTGACGCTGGTGACGGTGCCGCCGCTGGCGCCGGTCACGAAGCGGGAGGTGTTGATGTAGTTGGAGTCACCGGTGTCGGTGGCGCTGCCCACCGTGTTGTTGCCGAGGACCGCGGTGGTGTCCGCGTGTGCGGGCACCGCCATCAGCCCGGTCGAGGCGAGCAGGGCCACGAGCAGCCCGGCGAGCCGTTTTCTGAACTTCACGCCAACCCCCCAAGGTCGGATGACCGGATGAACGGCAGATATTGCCGCCCTCCGTCCTACCGGCTCCGACCCCGGCGCGTCCGCGAAACCCTCACATCCGGTCCACAACTTCCGGCCATCCGGTAGCCGGTCGCCGACCGGCCCGGTGACGCTCCGTCAGCCCTTGACGGACCCGGCCAACAGGCCGCGGACGAAGTACCGCTGCAGCGCGAAGAAGACCGCCAGCGGGATGATCATCGACAGGAAGGCGCCCGCGGTGAGCAGCTCCCAGTGGCTGGCGTTGGAGCCGGAGAGCTGGGCCAGCCGGGCGGTCATCGGCGCGACCGCCGGGGTGCCGCCGGCGAAGGTGAGCGCCACCAGCAGGTCGTTCCACACCCACAGGAACTGGAAGATCGCGAAGGAGGCCAGCGCCGGGGTGCACAACGGGAGCACGATCGACCGGAAGATCTTGAAGTGCGAGGCGCCGTCCACCACCGCCGCCTCCATCAGGTCCCGCGGCAGTTGGGCGATGAAGTTGTGCAGCAGGAAGATCGCCAGCGGCAGCGCGAACATGGTGTGCGCGAGCCAGACCGGCACGTAGGTGTCCTTCAGGTTGAGCGCCGGGATCAGCGCCACCGACCCCAGGTGCGCCCCGCCGGAGAACAGCCGCAGCAGCGGGATCAGCGCCATCTGCAGCGGCACCACCTGCAGCGCGAAGATCACGAAGAAGACCGTGTCGCTGCCCCGGAACCGCACCCAGGCCAGCGCGTACGCCGCCATCGACGCCAGCACCAGCGGGAAGATCGTCGCCGGGACGGCGATCGCCACCGAGTTCACCAGGTACGGCAGCAGGCCGCCGGAGGTGTTGAACCCGTTGTCGAAGAGCACCGAGCGGTAGTTGTCCAGCCCGAAGTCGGGGTGGACGAACGCCTCCCACCAGCCGGTGGAGGCGACGTCTTCCTTCGGGCGCAGCGAGGTGACCAGCAGGCCGACGGTGGGGATGGTCCACAGCACCGTCACGGCCAGCACGAAGACGGTGGCCAGCGGGCTGCTGAAGACCTTGCGGACCGCCTTGGCGGGCGGCAGTTCGGGGGTGCCGGGCGGCGTGTCGGCGAGGGCCTGCTCGGGCGCGGCGGGCTGAGAGCTCATCGGGTCGCACGCTCCTTGCGCAGCAGGACGATGTTGTAGACCACCAGCGGGGCCACGGCGAGGAAGAGGATCACGGCGAGGGCACTGCCGCGGCCGACGTTGTACTGCTCGAAGCTCTGCGCGTACATCTCGTTGGCGAGCACCTGGGTGCCGAAGTTGCCGCCGGTCATGGTGCGGACGATGTCGAAGGCCTTCAGCGTGATGATCATGATGGTGGTGAGCACCACGATCAGCGTGGTGCGGATCATCGGCACGGTGACGAACCAGAACAGCCGCAGGCCCTTGGCGCCGTCCAGCCGAGCGGCCTCGGTGATCTCGTCCGGGATGGCCTTGATCGCGGCGGAGAGCACCACCATGGCGAAGCCGGTCTGCACCCAGACCATGACGGCCATCAGCAGGAAGTTGTTCAGCGGCTGGGAGAGGATCCAGTTCGGCGGGTCGTTCCAGCCCAGGCCGACGGCGAGCTGGCTGAGCAGGCCGACCTGGTTCTGGCCGGGCCCGCGGGACTCGTAGACCAGCTTGAAGATGATCGAGGCGCCGACCAGCGAGATCGCCATCGGCATGAAGATCAGCGACTTGTAGATCGCCTGCCCGCGCAGCCGGTCCACCAGCAGGGCAAGCACCAGGCCGAGGCCGGTGGCCACCACCGGGGCGATCACCAGCCACAGCAGGGTGGTCAGCAGCACGTCGTGGATGTGCGAACTGGTCGCCGCCCACCCGTAGTTGCGCCCACCGAGGAAGCGCGTCGAGTCGTCGTTGTAGAAGCTCAGGTAGGTGGTGCGCAGCAGCGGCACCACCAGGCCGACCAGCAGCAGCACGATCGCCGGGCCGAGCATCAGCACGATCGCCAGCGGCCGGGCGAACCGGCCGGTGGCGCGGCCGGCCGCGAAGAAGACGGCCAGCAGGATGCCGAGGAAGGCCAGGATCGCGCCTGCGCTGTTGCCGAACTTGATCGCCGCGTCCGTCCACGCCGAGTCGGCGAGCTGGAGCGCCGGTCCGGCCAGCCGGGATTCGGTGGGCATACGGAGGGTCCTTCCTCAAGGCATGGAGAGGGGCAGCGCGGGCGGGTGGTCCCGCGCTGCCCGACGGTGGGCGTTACTGCGGCCAGGCCGCGTCGATGTCGCCCGCCGTCTTCTGGATGGTCTGCCCCTCGGCGAACCAGGCGGTCAGTGCCTTCCACTCGGCGCCCGAGCCGACCGCGGCCGGCATCAGGTCGGAGGCGTCGAACCGGAAGGTCGCGGCCGGGTCGGTGAGCGCCTCGGCGGAGAGCTTGTCGATCGGGTCGGTGTACAGGCTCTTGTCCACGCCCTGGTTGGCGGAGACCCAGCCCTGCGAGACCTTCACCCGGCTGCTCGCCCACTCGGAGCTGGACAGGTAGTTCTGCACGGCCTGCACCTCGGGCCGGTCGGAGAACGCCGCCAGGAACTCGCCGCCACCCTCGACCGGGTTGCTGACCTGCGCGTTCACCGCCGGCAGGTGGAAGGCGAAGACGTCGCCGTCCGGGCCGATGCTGGTGCCCTTGGGCCACTGGGCGCGGTAGAAGGAGGCCTGCTGCAGCATCGCGCACTTGCCGCTGAGGATCGGCGTGCCGGCGTCCTGGAAGGTGGTGGTGGCGATCGACTTCACGTCGCCGAAGCCGCCGTTCACCCAGGCCGGGTTCTGCATCCAGTCGGCGACCGTCTTCATCGCGCCGGTGATCTTGTCGTCGGAGAACTTCACCTGGTGGCTGACCCACTGGTCGTAGACGTCGCCGCCGTACGAGCCGAGCACGACCTCCTCCAGCCAGTCGGTGGCCGGCCAGCCGGTCGCGGTGCCGGAGCCGATGCCGCCGCACCACGGCTTCATCGCGCCCGCCTGCGCGACCTTGCCGCTGAGCGCCATCAGGTCGGCCCAGGTCTTCGGGACCTCCAGCCCGGCGGCCTTGAACGCCTTGGGCGAGTACCAGACCAGCGACTTCATGTTGGCGCTCATCGGCGCGGCGTAGAAGGTGCCGTTGACCGAGCCGTAGCTCTTCCAGACCGGCGACCACTTGTTCTCGTTGTCGACCGTCTGCTGCGGCGGCTTGACCACCTTGCCGGACTTCACCATCTGGGCCAGCAGTCCGGGCTGCGGGATGATCGCGAAGTCGGGCGCGTTGCCGCCGGCCACCCGGACCGGGAGCTGCGACTCGAAGTCGTTGGAGCCCTCGTAGACGATCTTGATGCCGGTACAGGCGCTGAAGTCGGCCCAGGACTTCTCCAGCGAGTCCGACTCGGGCGACAGGATCGAGGCGTACATGGTGACCTTGGTCCCGGAGTGGCCGGCGTACGCCTGGTACTTGGCGCAGTCCCCGGTGAGCGCGGCGGCGGAGGAGCCGGAGCCGCCGCCGTCCGAGGAGCTGTTGGAGCAGGCGGCGGTCAGGGCCAGTGCCAGAACGGCCGGTACGGCCAACAGCCGACGGCGTCCAGTGGTCACAGGGGTGGTCAAAGCGGTCCTCCTAGCCAGGGCATGGGCATGCCAGCAGTAAGACAGAAACACTGCGCTGTACCGGAGATGTGGATCTGTACCCAGCGATCGCTGGCTCAAAGACGTTAACCCACCGGTTACCCCACGCCAAGGAGCGCGTTCGACCTTCATCGGCCAGCGCCCCAGTTGTAATCGCACCGTGCCTCGACCGCCGCCGCCACGCGCTAGACCAGTACCCTTTCCACCTCCCGCTCGAGGTCGGCGAGGTCCACGCCGCTCTCCCGGAGCACCCGCACCGCCAGGCCGCCGCCCTCCCGGACCGTCCCGAGCAGCAGGTGTCCGGCCTCGATCCGGCGGACCCCCTGGCCGACGGCCGCGCGCAGGGACAGCTCCAGCACCTTCTTCGCCCGGTCGGTGAAGCGCGGCCCGCCCCGGCGCGAGCGTCGCGCGGCCGGCGCGGGGGCGTCCAGCGCGCCCGGGCCGAAGGTCGCCTCCACCGCCTCGCGCACCGCCGCCAGGTCGACGCCGATCGCGGCCAGCGCCATGCCGTCCTGCGCGTCGTCCGGCGCGCCCAGCAGCCGGGCCACCGCGCTGCGCCCGCCCGCCAGGTCCAGCCCGAACCGGGCCAGCACCCGGGCGGCCGGGTCCTGCGGCTGGTTCAGCAGGCCGAGCAGCAGGTGCTCGGTGCCGATGTACTCGTGGTGCATCCGCTCCGCTTCGGCGCGGGACAGCTCCACCGTGCGCCGCGCCGCGTCACTGAACCGTTCGAACATGTCAGTCCCCGCCCTTCTCCGCCGTCCGACGCGCGTACTTCTTGTGCACGGCCTGCCTGCTGACCCCCAGGCAGACCGCGATCTCGTGCCAGGACCAGCCCTGGCCCCGGGCATTGCCGACCTGGAGCTCCTCCAGGCGGTCGGCCAGGTCGCGCAGCGCCCGCACGGCCCGCAGGCCGATAGCCGGGTCGCCGCTGCTCGCGTCCGCCGCGAGCTGCTTCGTCTCGCTCATGTTGTCAACATAGGTTGACAGAGTGAGTCGCGTCAACCCTGGTTGACAACCCGTCGGTGTGTTCAAGCCCCGAAGCGCTCCACCAGCACCTCGTCGAAGGTGATCCGCCCCGCCCGGTGCTCCGGCGCCAGGTTCCCGCCCGCCCGCAGCGCCCGCATGCTGCGCCCGCCCACCGGCAGCCGCAGCACCGGACGGCGCCGGCCGCGCGCCGCCAGGTACGCCGCCGCCAGCTCCTCCACCACTCGCACCTGCGGACCGCCGAAGTCCGCCGCCCGGCCCGACGGCCCGGCCTCGGCCAGCTCCACCAGGCGCTCCGCGACGTCCCGGACGTCCACCGGCTGGAAGGCCAGGCCGCGCGGCAGCACCACCACCGGCGCCTTCGACAGGCCGTCGAACATCCGCAGCAGCAGGTCGTGGAACTGGGTGGCCCGCAGCACCGTCCAGCCCAGGCCGGACTCCGCGACCAGCCGCTCGGCCTCCGCCTTCGCCCGGTAGTAGCCGAGCGGCACCCGGTCCACCCCGACGATCGACACGTACAGCAGGTGGGTGACCTGCGCCGTGCGCGCCGCCTCGACCAGCCGGCGGGTCGCCGTCACGTCCTGCTTCCCGTTGGTGGTCGCGCAGTGCACCACCGCCCGGCACCCCGCTATCGCCGCGTCCACTCCCCGGCCGGTCACCAGGTCCCCGACCGCCCAGCCGTGCTCCCCCGGCGTGTGCGCGCTGCGGCTCAGCACCCGCACCGGATGGCCCCGGGACAGCAACCCGCGCACCACCGCGTGCCCCAGCTTCCCCGTCCCGCCCGTCACGAGTATCGGCCGCATCCCGTCACCCCTCTCCTCGCGTACACCCCCAGCGTGCCCGCCCCTCCCCCACCCGGCAGCCCGGCCCACGCACCCGGGGGACGCCGTGGATCGCCCGGTGCACGCGCCCGACCGCCCCCACCGACCCCGAGCCGGCGGCCCTCCGCCTCCCGGGCGGCCTGGCCGGCGGCAGCTAGGCGTCGCGAAGGGCGCGGAACCACCGCCGGTAGGAAGAGAATTCGGCCAGTTGCCGGATCCGGGGGTCGCCGGCCCGCAACGCGGATCGGGCGGCGGCAACCCAGTCGTCCCGGTCGAGCAGGGCCAGCAGGCCCTCACACTGGGCACGCCATGGCTCCCACTGCGCCCCGTTGCTCAAGGTGGCGGCAAGGTACGCGGCGGAGCGGAAGCGTTCGACCGACGGTCCCAGCCGGGCGAGCCAGCTCAGCTGGGTGTCCAGCACGGCGGTCGTGTGCGGGTAGTCGCCGAAGGACGGGCCCTGTATCGAGAAGGTCGCCAGGTAGCGGTCCGCGGCCAGGCCGAACAGCTCGCTCGGCTCGGCGGTCGCCTCGGCGAAGTGCCGGTCGAGAAGCCGGGCGATCTCGGCGGCCGCCTGGTGTCTTTCCTCGGGTGTCGACGGCGCCCGTCCCGCGCTCCGTCGGCGGCGCACGGCAGGGCGAAGCAACGGATCGTCAGGTGTTCGCCGCCCCAGCTCGAACAGCGGCGTGTCAGGTCCGGGGTGTCGCGTCCCGGTCGGCTCGCTCACCGACGGCCGGGGGTCTCGATTCTCTCGGTCATGTGCCAAGAGTGCCCACCGCGCCTCCGACGTTCAAGCGCGTTCGGGCGCCGGTCCCCCCGTGTGGACCGGCGCCCCCGTTTGGTGACGTGGTGTCAGATGGCGCGGCGGTGGACGGTGTAGAGGGCGGCGCCGACCGGTTCGGCGATGGTGCGTTCGAGGTCGAGGTGAGGGCCTTCGGCGGGGAAGAGGCGGCGGCCGGCGCCGAGGACGGCGGGGAACGTGATCAGGCGGTACTCGTCGACCAGGTCGGCGGCCATCAGCTGCTCGACGATGTCGAGGCTGCCGGTGACGATCACGTCGCGCTCCTCCCGCTTGACCGCGTCGATCAGGTCGCCTTCGAGGAGGCGGGAGTTGGCCCAGCCGGAGGCGTCGGGGAGGGTGCGGGAGGCGACCAGCTTGGCGGCGGCGTTCATCCGCAGCGAGAAGGCGTCGTCGCGGGTGGGCCACAGCTGGGAGAAGTGCTGCCAGGTGCCGCGGCCGAGAAGCAGGACGCCCTCGTCCAGGGTGCGGCCGAGGCGGAACTTGTCGCCGGTGACGGCCTCCGGCCCGTACCGGAACATCCAGCCGCCCAGCGGCGTGCCCGCGGAGCCGTCCGGGTCGGTGACGACTCCGTCCAGGGTGGTATAGGCGATGACGATGACGCTCATGGCTCGTTTCCCTAAGAATGTGAGGCGGTCCGGGAGGACCGGGTATGGCTGATGGCGCGTTGCCCTCGATGGCTCGGAAGGAATGGCCGCCCGGTCCTCCGG
>NZ_JBFAQR010000105.1:0-11958 GCF_040678815.1 Kitasatospora sp. NPDC049285
GGCCGGCTTGCGCACCTCCAGCCACCACTGGCCGGTCAGCGCCACCATGCCGACCAGCATCTGGGAGTACATCGGGGCAGGCGCGGCACTCGGTGTCGGCGGAGTTCCAGGCGTGCCGCCGGTAGCCGCCGGAGGAGGCGGAGCGGCCCACGGGGAGCAGCTCCGCCCACATCGCGTCGAAGTCGGCGGTCACAGCTCCGCCATCGGCACGCGCACGCCCCGCTCGTCGGCGACCTCGGAGGCCCGGTCGTAGCCGGCGTCGACGTGCCGGATGACGCCCATGCCGGGGTCGTTGGTGAGGACGCGGCGGATCTTCTCGCCGGCCAGCGCGGTGCCGTCGGCGACCGTCACCTGGCCGGCGTGGATGGAGCGGCCGATGCCGACGCCGCCGCCGTGGTGGATGGAGACCCAGGACGCGCCGGAGGCGACGTTGACCATGGCGTTGAGCAGCGGCCAGTCGGCGATCGCGTCGGAGCCGTCGAGCATCGCCTCGGTCTCGCGGTACGGGGAGGCGACCGAGCCGCAGTCCAGGTGGTCGCGGCCGATCACGATCGGGGCGGAGAGCTCACCGGAGGCGACCATGTCGTTGAACCGCTCGCCCGCCTTGTCGCGCTCGCCGTAGCCGAGCCAGCAGATCCGCGCGGGCAGGCCCTGGAAGTGCACCTTCTCCTGGGCCATCTTGATCCAGCGGTGCAGCGACTCGTTCTCCGGGAAGAGGTCGAGCACCGCCTTGTCGGTCTTGTGGATGTCCTGCGGGTCACCGGAGAGCGCAGCCCACCGGAACGGGCCCTTGCCCTCGCAGAACAGCGGCCGGATGTACGCCGGGACGAACCCGGGGAAGGCGAACGCCCGGTCGTAGCCCGCCAGTTGGGCCTCGCCGCGGATCGAGTTGCCGTAGTCGAAGACCTCGGCGCCGCGGTCCTGGAAGCCGACCATCGCCTCGACGTGCCGGGCCATCGACTCGCGCGAGCGCTGGGTGAACTCGGCGGGCTTGGCGGCCGCGTAGTCGGCCATGTCGTCGAAGGCGACGCCGATCGGCAGGTAGCTCAGCGGGTCGTGGGCGCTGGTCTGGTCGGTGACGATGTCGATCGGCGCGTCCATCGCGAGCAGCTGCGGGAACAGCTCGGCGGCGTTGCCGAGCAGGCCGATGGAGAGCGGCTGCCGCTTGTCGCGGGCCTCGGTGGCCAGCTGCAGCGCGTGGTCGAGGTTCGTGGCCTCGACGTCCAGGTACCGGTGCTCGATCCGGCGGGCGATCCGGGACGGGTCGCAGTCGACGCAGATCGCCACGCCGCCGTTCATGGTGACGGCGAGCGGCTGGGCGCCGCCCATGCCGCCGAGGCCGGCGGTGAGGGTGATGGTGCCCTCGAGCGTGCCGTTGAAGCGCTTGTTGGCGACGGCCGCGAAGGTCTCGTAGGTGCCCTGCAGGATGCCCTGGGTGCCGATGTAGATCCACGACCCGGCGGTCATCTGGCCGTACATGGTGAGGCCGAGCGACTCCAGCCGCCGGAACTCCTCCCAGTTCGCCCAGTCCCCGACCAGGTTGGAGTTGGCGATCAGCACGCGCGGCGCCCACTCGTGGGTCTGCATCACGCCGACCGGCCGGCCGGACTGCACCAGCATGGTCTCGTCCTGCTTCAGCCCCTGCAGCGTCCGCACCATGGCGTCGAACGACCGCCAGTCCCGGGCCGCCTTGCCGGTGCCGCCGTAGACCACCAGCTTCGACGGGTGCTCCGCGACCTCCGGGTCCAGGTTGTTCATCAGCATCCGCAGGGCGGCCTCCTGCTGCCAGCCCTGCGCACTCAGCCCGGTACCCCGCGCCGCCCGAACCTCGCGCGGCCCGCTCACCTGCTCTGCCATGGCCCAGCCTCCTTGCGGATGAATTCATTCACGATCAAGCAGACTGAATATATCCAAACAGAACCAGGCTGGCCAGAGTTCCGGCCCCGCGAGTGGGGCCCGAAGGGGTTAACAGATTCGAGCGCACCACAATGCGCTTGCGAGGCCACCTCGCGGTGCCCTACTGTCGTCGCAAGCTGATGAGGCGTCAGAAGACCTTCGGGGTGCTGCACCGGCCTGTCCACCGCACGGACTCGGCCGAGGAGAAGCCCGAGGAAAAAGCAGTGCCCCGGGCGGCATGCTCAGCAGAGGCGGACCCGGGGCTTACCCGGCCAGCGTAGCAGCGGCCCCGTGGACCGCAACAAGGAATCCAGACCGGAGGAACCCGTCGTGACGAACGCACTGCCTCGGTGGATGCGCACTGCGCTGTCCGAGCAGCGGCTCGTGCCCTACGTGAAGGCGACGGGCGGCGACGAGGGGCAGGCGCGGCTCCTGTACTGGTGGAACGCCGAAGCCTCCGGGGCGTTCCTCGGCCCGCTGCACTGCTTGGAGCTCACCCTGCGCAACGCCTTGCACGATCGACTCGGCGCCGGCTTCGGTCGAGCCGACTGGTGGGAGGCCGCCCCACTCAGCCCGAACGGGCGGAAGCTGATCGACGAGGCCCGGCGCAAGGGCGGTCGCCGGCACGGGGTCACCTCGTCCGACGACGTCGTCGCGGAGCTCTCGTTCGGATTCTGGGTGTCGCTGCTCAGCACCGCGTACGACCGTGCACTGTGGGTGCCGTTCCTGCACCGCGCGTTTCCGCACTACTCGGGTCGCCGTCGGCTGCTCCACGAGGACTTCTACTCGATGCAGCTCTTCCGCAACCGGATCGGGCACCACGAGCCGATCCACCACCGGCACCTGGCGGCCGACCACGCGAAGATCTACCGCCTGCTTGAATACCTCAGCCCGGACATGGCGGCCGCGGCCCGTGCGATGGACCGCGTTCCGGAGGTCCTGAGCACCCGCGAGGACACCTGCGGGGGCTTGCGGCCTCCGCGGTTCTGAACCGGCGACGGCACCGATGGAGGCCAGGATGACCGACCCCGCAGAGACCGGCGGCCTGCTCTCACGCGCCGACATCGCCCAGCGGGCGGGGGTGGAACGCCCGGCGGTGACGAACTGGCAGCGCCGGCACCCGGACTATCCGGAGCCCGTCCGGGTCGGCACCGAGGAGCTGTTCCACGCCGAGGAGATCCGCCGGTGGCTCTCCGGCCGCGTGGTGCCGCGCAACCAGCTCCGCCCCGGCGAGACCCACGGCCTCACCTACGCGGACCGGTTCGCCGCGTCGGCGGGGAAGCCACCGGCCGACTCCGGAAAGGTCGAGCGCATCGTCGCCGAGCTGCTGGGCGAAGCGGGAGCCTGGTACCTCCGGGCCGGCTGGAACCCCGGCTACGACTCGCTGCTGCGGTTCCTGCTGTACCTCCGCGCCTGTCGGCCGGACGCCTGGGCGGCGATCCTCGACGAACCGCTCCCGCTCGCACGGGTGATCGAGCGATGGACCGCCGAACTCGCTGAAGACCCGGACCAGCTCGCCCAGTTGATCCGGCGCTGTCCCGACAGCGTGCTCGACGACACGGTACGGACCATCAACCTGCTGACGCCCGGGCATGAGGTCGCGGACGCCTATGACGCGCTCCTCCGGGAGTCCGCAGCGCAGCAGGGCGCCCGCAGCGGCAGCTTCTACACGCCGACCGCCGTCCGGCAGGCCATGCTCGCCGTGCTGGCGCAGGGCCCGCCACCCGCCAGCCTCTACGACCCCTACTGCCGCTCGGGTGAACTGCTGGTCGACGCGGCCAGGTCCCTCGGAACCCCACCCGTGGTGCGGGGCGCGACCACCCGGCCGAGCGACGCCCGGTCGAGCGAGCTGAACCTCGCGATCCACTCCGTCCCCGCCTCGGTGGCCGTGGTCAACGAGCTCCCGGAACCTGATGCGGCCCACCGGTATGACGTCGTGCTCGGCAATCCTCCGTTCAGTCTCAAGGCGCACGACCCGGCGATCGTCGAGCGCGGCTGGCCGTTCGGTCCGCCGCCCGCGCGCAACCTCGATCTGGCGTGGGTCCAGCACGTCGTGCTGTCGCTGGCACCAGGCGGACGCGGCGCGCTGGTGATGCCGCACGGTGCGGCCTTCCGGTCCGGCAGGGAACGGGACATCCGGGCGGCCCTGGTCGAATCCGGCGCGATCGAGTGTCTGATCTCGCTGCCCGCGGGTCTGTTCACCGCGACGGCTGTTCCGGTGATGATCTGGATCCTCCGCCCCCCGCACGATGCCGATCGGCGCGAGGTGCTGATGATCGAGGCCTCGGACCTGGGCACCCGCACGGCCAGGGGACATTCGTTGGAGCCGGCCGCCGTCGCCACGATCGAAGACGCGTACCGCAGGTGGCAGACGGACCGATCGCTCACCGACATCAGCGCCTCCCCCACCGTCGAGGACCTCCGAGCGGCGGACTACGTCCTCGTGCCGGCCCGCTACGTCGAGCCCGTGGACGCCCCGCAACCGGGTCGCGGCAGCGCTTCGCTCGACGAGCTGCTCAACCGCCTCGAGCATCTCGATCGGCGGGCTGCGGCGGCCGACCGAGCTCTCACCCGGGCACTGGAAGGACTCAGCTGATGAGCACGCCCCAGTCCGTCCGTCTCGAGGACTGCTGTTCCCTCCAGGCAGGGCCGTCCGCGCCGTCGCCCCGCGCTCTGGCGACGGACGGCAGCGGCGTCCCGATGCTGCGGCCGCAGAACATCGGCGAACGCACCCTGATCAACGATCCGCTGGTCGGCGTACCGGACGCCACGGCCAAAGCACTGGACCGCTATCGGCTGCGGGCCGGCGACGTGCTCTGCGTCCGGACCGGGCGCCCCGGGAAGTCGGCCGCCGTGACGGAGCGTCAGACCGGCTGGCTGTACAGCGGGAGCCTCTTCCGCATCCGGCCGGGAGCCGCGGTCGATCCGTCCTACCTGGTCCACTACCTGGCCAGCCCCGCGGTCGACCGCTGGTTGCACCAGTACATCCGCAGAGGGGCGGGCATTCCGAGCCTCACCCTCCGGGACCTCTCAGGTCTCCCGATCCCCCTGCCCTCGCTGGACGAGCAGCGGGAGGCCGTGCGGGTCCTGGTCGCGATCGACGAGAAGATCGCGGTACACCGCCGGATCGCCGAGACCGCCGTCGAACTCCGCGCGGTTCTGGCCGCGCGACTGTTCGCCGAACCGGGCCGCTGAGGCCGGGGCGGACGCGCCCGACGCCCGATCCGCTCCGCAGCTCGGCCGGGCGACCGCTCAGCTCGTGCCCGGCGGACCGTTCCCCCGGGTTCCCTCGCGGAGGGCGGCCAGGCGCTCCCGGTACTCGTCGACCTCGATCTCGCCGCGGGCGAGGCGCTCGGCGAGCAGTCGCTCCGCCTCCGGGGCCGGGAGCGGCGCCTCCGGGCCGCCCCAGTGCGGGGCGGGGGGTGGCGCGGTGCGGTGCGCCTGGGTGCGCCAGAGCAGCAGGGCCACCCCCGCGATCAGGAGCAGGAGCAGCAGGAAGGCGAGCCCCGGGAACATCCACTCCCAGCCGCCGTTCGGCCCGTGGTGCCAGTAGTGCCTCATCGTGATCACCCGCCACCGCACCAGGAAGGGGTGCGCCCTTCCCAGTCTGCGCCTCGCCGCGGCCGGCCGGAATCCGTCGGTTCCGGCCGGCCGCGGTCAGGCCGCCTCGTCGCCGTCCCAGTCGATGCCGATCTCGGCGAGCCAGCGGCGGTCCTCGGCGTCGGGTTCGGGGACCGCCTGCCCGGGGCGGGCCGGCGGGCGCGGGATCTCCTGGATCGGGCCGACGCCGTAGCGGGCGGCGGCGTCGGCTGCGGCGTCGGTGCCGGGTTCCAGGACGCCGATGTGCACGGCCTCCTCGTCACCGGGATCGAGCACGGTGAGTTCGGGGTACGGCGGCCGGCGCAGCGCGATCCGCCGCCCGCAGGACGGGCAGGACCACTCGTCGGCTCCGGACCCGAGTCGTCCGGTGAGTCTCATCTGATGGATCGGACGCATTGGACTTCCCCCGTCCAAGCTTCGGTACGTCATCCCCCATGAAGAGACATGCCCGCTCAGGCCCCATCGTCAACCCGACGAGAAGGTGTCGGTAGAACAACAACAGGAGTCGTTCCAGGAACAACAGGTGTCATTCCAGGAACAACTGACGGGCCGTCGCGGACTGCTCGATGGCCTCCAGCCGGGCCTCCGCGCCGGGCAGCTCGTCGCACATGGTCTGCAGCAGCACCCGGCCGAGCATCATCGGGGCGCAGGCGGTGTCGAAGACCAGGCCGGTGCCGACGGCGGCGGGCAGCAGCAGGTCGGAGAGCTTGGCGACCGGGGCGAACGCGGAGTCGGCGACGGTGAGCACGGTCAGCCCGCAGTCGCGGGCCACCGCGAGGGCGTCCATCAGCTCGCGCGGGTAGCGGGGCAGCGCGAAGCAGAGCAGCGCGGTGGCCCCGGCGGCGGCGGCCTGCTCGAGCCGGTCGGCGAGCATCGAGCCGCCCTCGTCCAGCAGCCGCACGTCGGGGTGGACCTTGGCGGCGAAGTAGGCGAAGCCGTGCGCCTGGGCGGAGGCGGCGCGCAGGCCCAGCACCGGCAGCGGGCGGGAGGCCGCCAGCAGCCGGGCCGCGCGGACGATCGGGGCCGGGTCGGCGAGCAGGTCGGCGAGGTGCCGCAGGTGCTCGATCTCGGCCAGCACGGCCTGCTGGTGCTCGTTGCGCACCACCTCGTCGGGGCTCTCCGGGGTGGGGGACTCGCCGACCCCGAGTTCGCGCAGCTGCTTGCGCAGCGCCGGGTAGCCGTCGTAGCCGAGCGCCACCGCGAACCGGGTCACCGAGGGCTGGGAGACCCCTGCCAGCTCGGCCACCTCCACGCTGGACAGGAACGGCGCCTCGGCGGCGTGCCGGACCAGCGAGTGCGCGATCCGCCGCTGCGTGGGCGTCAGCCGGTGGCCCTCGAAGAGCTGGAGCATCCGGGCCGAGGGCCCCGGGTGGGTGCCGGTCTCGTCCAGGGCGGTCATCAGCGGTACCTCCACGCTCGGTTGGGCGGACGCCGGTGGCTTCGGCGGTGGGAAGACTGTGGCGCAGTCCCGGCAGGTGGGCAATCCCGTTTCGCCTGACGGGACGGGCGGGTCCGGAGGCTCCCCCCGGCGGGTGCGCCCGCCCGTCCCGTGCGGCGGCGGGTCAGGCCAGCGGCCCGGTGACCCGCTCGACCGCGTCCACCAGGGCGCCCGAGGCGACCAGGGCGGCGGCGGCCTCCAGGTCGGGCGACAGGAACCGGTCGCGGCCGGGACCCCCGACCCCGGCCGCGCGGGCCGAGGCCACCGCCGCGGCGGTCGCCGGAGCCAGCGGGTCGGCCCCCTCGGCGGCCTGCGCCCGGATCTCCAACGCCCGTGCGGAGGCGACGAGTTCCACCGCCAGCACACGTCCCAGGTTGACCACCGCGGCACGCAGCTTACGGGCGGCCGACCAGCCCATCGAGACGTGGTCCTCCTGCATCGCCGAGGACGGGATGGAGTCCACCGAGGCCGGCACCGCGAGCCGCTTGTTCTCGCTGACCAGCGCGGCCTGGGTGTACTGGGCGATCATCAGGCCGGAGTCCACGCCCGGGTCGTCGGCCAGGAACGCGGGGAGCCCGTGCGAGCGGGCCTTGTCCAGCAGCCGGTCGGTGCGCCGCTCGGAGATCGAGGCCAGGTCGGCCGCGGCGATCGCCAGGAAGTCCAGCACGTACGCCACCGGGGCGCCGTGGAAGTTGCCGTTGGACTCCACCCGGCCGTCCGGCAGCACCACCGGGTTGTCGACCGACGCGGCCAGCTCCCGGTCGGCGACCAGTCGGGCGTGCGCCAGGGTGTCCCGGCCGGCGCCCGCCACCTGCGGCGCGCAGCGGATCGAGTAGGCGTCCTGCACCCGCGGCGCGTCGTCCTGGTGATGGCCCGTCAGCCCGGAGCCGCGCAGCACCGCCAGCATGTTGGCGGCGGCCGCGGCCTGGCCCGGGTGCGGGCGGATCGGAGCGTGCAGCTCCGGCGCCAGCACCTTGTCGGTGCCCAGCAGCGCCTCCAGCGACATCGCGGCGGTGATGTCGGCGGTGGTGTACAGCCGGTGCAGGTCCGCCAGGGCCATCACCAGCATGCCGAGCATGCCGTCGGTGCCGTTGATGAGGGCCAGGCCCTCCTTCTCCAGCAGCTCGACCGGCTCGATGCCGGCCGCGGCGAGCAGCTCGGCGGCGTCCTTCTCCACCCCGTCCGGGCCGAACGCGGTGCCCTCGCCCATCAGCACCAGGGCGCAGTGCGACAGCGGCGCCAGGTCGCCGGAGCAGCCCAGCGAACCGAACTCCCGCACCGCCGGGGTGATCCCGGCGTTCAGCAGGGCCGCCATGGTCTCGGCCACCACCGGGCGCACCCCGGTCCGGCCGGACGCCAGCGTCTTCATCCGCAGGAACATCAGCGCCCGGACCACCTCGGTCTCCACCACCGGGCCCATGCCCGCCGCGTGCGAGCGCACCAGCGACCGCTGCAGCTGCGCCCGCAGCTCCGGGCTGATGTGCCGCACCGCCAGCGCCCCGAACCCGGTCGAGACCCCGTACACCGGACGCGGCTCCGCCGCGAGGGCGTCGATCCGGGCCCGCGCGGCCGCCATCTCGGCCCGCGCGTCCGGCCCGATCTCCACCCGGGCCCCGCCGCGGGCCACGGCGAGGACATCCTCGGCGCTGACGTCGGCCTTGCCGACCTGGACGACGACATTGTGCATATCCATATGCACAATCAGATCAGGTGAATGGGGATATGACAACATGCCGAGTGGTTGACTGACTCCCGGAGGTGCGATTCGGATGGCACGGGCGACGGTACGGCGGCGAGTGGTACGGCTGCGCGGCGACGAGAGCAGTGCCCGGCCGGACTCGCTGGCCGCCGAGGAACCACTGGAGATCCGGCTCGGCGGCGACCCGCTGACCGTCACCATGCGCACCCCCGGCCACGACTTCGACCTGGTCGCCGGCTTCCTGGTCGGCGAGGGCCTGGTCACCGACACCGCGGAGCTCGCCGCCCTGCGCTACTGCGCCGGCACCGACGCGGAGGGCGCCAACACCTACAACGTCGTCGACGCCACCGTCCGCGGTGCCCGCACCGCGCTCTCCGCCCACCGCAACCTCCTCACCACCAGCGCGTGCGGCCTGTGCGGCCGCGACACCGTCGACGCCGTCCGCACCCACAGCCGCTGGGACGTCTCCGCCGACCCCCTCACCGTCACCCCCGACACCCTCTACGCCCTCCCCGAGAGGCTCCGCGCCGCCCAGCGCACCTTCGACACCACCGGCGGCCTGCACGCCGCCGCCCTCTTCACCGCCGACGGCCGGCTGCTCTGCGCACGCGAGGACGTCGGCCGCCACAACGCCGTCGACAAGGTCATCGGCTGGGCCCTGCGCGAAGGCCTCCTCCCCCTCCGGGGCCACGTCCTCCTGGTCTCCGGCCGCGCCTCCTTCGAACTCACCCAGAAAGCCGCCCTCGCCGGCCTCCCCCTCCTCGCCGCCGTCTCCGCCCCCTCCTCCCTCGCCGTCGAACTCGCCGAAGAACTGGGCCTCACCCTGATCGGCTTCCTCCGCGATCGCTCCGCGAACGTCTACACCCGGCCGGACCGGATCGGCCCCTGAGCCGCCGGCTGCGCGGGGGCGCTCCAGGCGAGCAGCATCCGGAGCGCGTCGTGGGACGGGCTGCCCGGCTCGGCCGCGTAGGTGACCAGTGCCTGGTCGGGGTCGTCGGCCGCGCGCAGCGTCTCGTAGCTCAGCTCCAGGTCGCCGACCAGCGGGTGGTGGAACCGCTTGGTCCCGGCGGTCTTGTCCTGCACCGGGTGCTCCGCCCACCAGCGCCGGAAGTCCTCGCTCCGCATCGACAACTCCCCGATCAGCCGCGCCAGTCGGGGGTCGCCGGGGTGCCGTCCGGCCTCCAGGTGGAGGTAGGCCACGTTCTCCCGGGCGCAGGCGGACCAGTCCGCGTACAGCTCCCGGGTGATCGGGTCGAGGAAGGTGATCCGGGCGATGTTGCGCTCGGCCGGGTCCACGGCGGCGTAGTCGCCGAGCAGGGCCACCGCCGCCGGGTTCCAGGCCAGGACGTCCATCCGGCGGCCCATCACCAGGGCCGGCACGTCCTTCAACTCGTCCAGCAGCCGCTGCAGCATCGGCCGCACCTGCTGCCCGCGGCGGGCGCCGGGCCCGCGCACGGGCCGGGCGGCCTGCCGCGGGCGCGCCAGGTCGTGCAGGTGCCGGGTCTCGTCCCCGCTCAGGCGCAGCGCGCGGGCGAGGGCGTCGAGCACGCCGTCCGACGGGTTGGCCACCCGGCCCTGTTCCATCCGGGTGTAGTAGTCGACGCTGACGCCGGCGAGCTGGGCGATCTCCTCGCGGCGCAGGCCCGCGACCCGGCGGGTGCCGCCGTAGTCCGGCAGTGCCACGTCCTGCGGGCGCAGGCGGGCTCGGCGGGTCCGGAGGAAGTCGGCCAGGCCGGTCGCGGTCGTCATGCGGTGATTGTGGCCGATCGCCGGGGTGCGCTGCCTGGCCCTGCCGGTGCCAGGCAGCCCGCGGCCGGGCGCGGCCCGGCGGGCGTCACGCCTGACGGGTCGGCAGGACGATCGACTGGCGCAGGTTGACGTGCCGGGGGCGGCTGACGGTGTAGGCGATCAGGTCGGCGACGTCCTCGGCGGCGAGGGCCGGGATCGCGGCGAACATCCCGCCGAGCTGTTCGCGCAGCTCGGGGTTGTCGACGTGCCCGGGGAGCTCGGTCTCGGTCAGGCCCGGCTCGATGGTGCCGACCCGGACGTCGCACGGGCCCAGCTCGGTGCGCAGCGCGGCGGACAGGTGGGTGAGTGCCGCCTTGGTGGCCGCGTAGACCGCGTAGTCGGGGAACAGGACGTGGGAGGCGATGGAGGAGATGTTGACCAGGTCGGCGGTGCCGCCGTCGGAGGCGGCCGCGGTGAGGTCGGGGACGAACGCGCGGATCACCCGCAGCGCGCCGGTGAGGTTGGTGTCGATCATGCGGGTCCACTCGTCGAGCCGGCCGGCCGCGAGCGGGTTGGGCAGCATCACGCCGGCGTTGTTGACCACCAGGTCGACCCGGCCGTAGGCGTCGTGGACCCGCGCGGCGGCGGCGTCGACGGACGCCTGGTCGGTGACGTCGGCGGTGACCGCGAGGACCCGGCCGCCGGCGGCGGTGAGCTCGGCGGCCAGCGCTTCCAGCCGGTCGGTGCGCCGGGCGAGCAGCGCGACGCGGGCGCCGTCCGCCGCGAGCAGGCGGGCGGTGGCCGCACCCATGCCGCTGGCCGCGCCGGTCACGACGGCGGTGCGGGTGGCGAGGGCGGAATAGCTCATGGGGGGACTCCTGGGTCGGTCGCGCGGGCCGGTGCGGTGGCCGGATGCGGACCACTCTGTGCCGGGCCGCGACGGCCGACCAGAGCCTGCCGTTCCCTGGGAGAGCCAGGACCACCCTGGGCCGGACGGGCCCGGGCGGCTCAGGTCGGCGGCGGCGAACAGGGCCCCGACAGCGCCACCGCCACCAACGTCCGCAGGGCCGGGGCGATCTGGCCGAGTGGCAGGGTCGACTCGTCGGCGAAGAGTTCGAGCAGCCAGCCGCCGGCGGGGTTGGCGCCGCCCGCCGCGACCATCGCCCGGTAGCCGGACACCACCATCACCGCCTCCTCCGCGGCGTCGTTGCCGGGCGCGCCCGCCCGGAGGGCGAAGGAGCCACCGGTCACGGCCTTCGCGGTGAGCGGGTAGTGGCGCAGGTCGAAGACGGCGTCGGGGGCCTCGATCTGGGCGCGCTGGGTCTGGGCGCGGGCGGACGCGGGACCGCCGGTCATCCGGTAGAGCGCGTGGCGGGCGGTGCGCATCTGCGGCGAGCCGGGCGGGACGTAGGAGACCCACCAGCCGACGGCGTTGAGCAGGCGGGAGGCGCTCTCGGCGACGGTGGAGAGGCGGCCGAGGGTGTCCGCGGGGTGGGTGACCGCGCCCTGCAGGCCGCTCTGGTCGAGCGCGGCGAGCACCGCGGCGAGCAGCTGGCCGGGGTCGGCGCTGTGCGCGGCGCCGCGGAAGCGGCGCCGG
>NZ_JBFAQR010000106.1:0-11386 GCF_040678815.1 Kitasatospora sp. NPDC049285
GGCCGAGGCCGCGAAGTGCGCCAAGTCGATGCGCTGGTACGCCGACCACGCGGAGCGGCTGCTGGCCGACGAGCACCCGGACCCGGCGGACGTGGCGGACTCGGGCGGCGCGTCGGCGTACGTGCGGTACCGGCCGCTCGGTCCGGTGCTGGCGGTGATGCCGTGGAACTTCCCGTTCTGGCAGGTGGTGCGGTTCGCCGCGCCGGCCCTGATGGCGGGCAACGTCGGGCTCCTGAAGCACGCCTCGAACGTGCCGCGCACGGCGCTGGCGCTGGAGGAGCTGTTCAGCCGGGCCGGGTTCCCGGCGGGCTGCTTCCAGACCCTGCTGATCGGCTCGGGCGCCGTCGAGTCGGTGATCCGCGACGCCCGGGTGGCGGCGGTGACGCTGACCGGCAGCGAGGGCGCGGGCCGCTCGGTGGCGGCGGTGGCCGGCGACGAGGTGAAGAAAACGGTGCTGGAACTGGGCGGCAGCGACCCGTTCCTGGTGCTGCCCTCCGCGGACCTGCCCGCGGCGATCGCCCGCGCGGTGACCGCCCGGGTGCAGAACAACGGGCAGTCCTGCATCGCGGCGAAGCGCTTCATCGTCCACGCGGACGTCTACGACCGGTTCCTCGCGGGCTTCACCGCGTCGATGCGCGCCCTGACCGTCGGCGACCCGGCGGCCGAGACCACCGACGTCGGCCCGATCGCCACCGCGCAGGGCCGCGCCGACCTCGAGGCCCTGGTGGCGGACGCCGTGAAGCTGGGCGCGATCGCCGAGTGCGGCGGCGCCCGCCCCGACGACCCGGCCCTCGCCGACGGCTGGTTCTACCTCCCGACCGTGCTCTCCGGCGTCACCCCGCGGATGCGGATCCACCACGAGGAGGCCTTCGGCCCGGTCGCCACGGTCTACCGCGCCGCCGACCTCGACGAGGCCCTCGCCATCGCCAACGACTCCCCCTACGGCCTGAGTTCGAACGTCTGGACCACCGACGAGGCGGACCGCGAGCGCTGCGTCCGCGACCTCCAGGCCGGCGGCGTCTTCTTCAACGGCATGACCGCCTCCCACCCCGCCTTCCCCTTCGGCGGCGTCAAGCGCTCCGGCTACGGCCGCGAGCTGTCCGGCCACGGCATCCGCGAGTTCTGCAACATCACCACGGTGTGGAACGGGAGCTGACGCTCCACCAGGCGGGCCGGCGTCGGTCGGGAAAACCCCTTGCGTAATGGTCAAGAAGTGTTGACCATTGACCCGTGCCTACCGATGATGTTCCCGAGACGCTCCACGTCACCACGGACGAGCAGCTACGCGCCGTCTCCAATCTGACCCGCCACCGGATCATGGCCGTGCTCCGCTTCGAGCCCGCGACGATCACGCAGATCGCCGAGCGCGTGGGCCTGGCGAAGGGGAGTTCCAGCTACCACGTCCGGCTGCTCGAACGGGCCGGCCTGGTGAAGGTGGTGCGGACGCGCAAGGTCCGGGGGGTCACCGAGCGGTACTACGCGATGGCCGCGCGGTCCATCGTGCTGCCGGATCCGGGCGAGGGTGGGCCGGATGTGCTGATGCGGCACGCGGTGGCGGACCTGGAGGCGGCGCCAGCCGACGGCGAGCGGCACGTCCGGATGGCGCACCTCCGGCTCACCGACGAGCAGTTCGCCGAGCTGGGGGCGCGGCTGCAGGCCCTGGCGGACGAGTACCGGGAGCTGTCCGACCCGGCGCTCCCCGACGCGTCGCTCGTCTTCGCGCTGTTCCACCCGGCAGCGCTCCAGCAGATCGAGGGGGAATCCAAGTGACCTCGGACGTACAGAAGTTGCCGACCGGGTTCGGGCGGCTGTGGACCGCCCAGACGGTGTCCTCGCTCGGTGACGGGGTGTCACATGCCGCGCTGCCGCTGCTCGCGTTGACGTTGACGCGCGATCCGCTGGCGCTCGCCGTCGTCACGGCCGCCGGGACGCTGCCGTGGCTGCTCTTCGGGGTGCTCGGCGGTGCGCTGGTGGACCGCTGGGACCGCAGGCGCACGATGTGGGTCATGGACGCGGCGCGTGCGGTGCTGCTCGCGATACCGGCGGCGGCGGCCGCACTCGACGTGCTGAGCATTCCGCTGCTCGCGGCCGTCGCCTTCCTCCTCGGCCTCGGCGGGCTCTTCTTCGACACGGCAGCCACGGCCTACCTGCCGGACCTGCTCGGCCGCGACCCTGCGCTCCTGGAGCGCGCCAACTCCCGCCTGCGCGGCACCCAGACCGCCGCGTCCGGCTTCGCCGGACCGCCCGCGGGCAGTGCCCTGCTCGCGCTCGGACGGGCGGTTCCGCTGCTCGCCGACGCGCTCTCGTTCGCGGCCTCCGCGCTGCTCGTCCGCTCGCTGCCCGCCGCACCGCGGCCCGTCCCGCAGGCGCGCGAGTCGCTGCTGCGGCAGGCGCGGGCCGGCGCCTCGTACGTGTTCCGGGACCAGCTGCTGCTCGGGCTCGCGCTGCGTCCGGCGGTCGGGAACGTCGCCTTCCTCGCCGTGGAGACGGTGCTGGCCCTCTTCGCGCACGATCGTCTCGGCGTCGAGGCCTTCGGCTTCGGCCTGCTCCTCACCGCGGAGGCCACCGGCGGCCTGCTCGGCGCGGGCATCGCCTCCTTCCTCAGCCGGCGGCTCGGCACCGGCACCGCACTGACCTGCACGGCCGCGGTCGAGGGACTCGCCATCCTGGGCCTCGCCGCCGCCCCGAACGCGTACCTGGCCGGACTCGCGCTCGCCGTCTGCGGCGCGGGCATGGGCGCCACGATGGTGCTCGGCCCCTCCCTCCGGCAGGCGATCGTCCCCGCCCACCTGATGGGCCGGGTCGCCTCCACCTCCCGGATGCTCGCCATGTGCGCCGCACCGTTCGGCGCCTTCCTCGGCGGCTGGCTGGCCACCACTTACGACGTACGTACCCCGCTCTACACCGCCGCCGGGCTGCTCCTGACCATGACCGCCATCACCGCGACCATGACCGGCAACCGCCGGGTCGAGGCGGCACTGCGGGCCGCCGCCCCCGCCGATCACTCAGCTCAGCCGGCCCCCGTCCCGGAGCCTGCCGTCCAGGGCTCCTGAGCCGACCGGCTCACTCCCCCTCGCCCGCGGCCAGGTGGTAGTACACCGTCCCCGCGGGCCAGGGGCCGTGCTCGGTGACCTCCCAGTGGACGACGACGTCCTGCACGTCCACCGGGCCGAGCGCCTCGATGGAGTCCGCGAGTCGCCGCAGCAACGCCGGCACGTCGTCGCACCCCGGCCCGGCCGGGTTCGCCTGGGAGAAGTGGTGCACGGTCGAAACGCCGCGGCGTGCTGCTGCTCATACGCCGATCCTAGGAAACCCGCCCGCCGGCCCCGCGCAGGCGCAACGGCCCGTCAGCTACTCCGCGGCGGCGGGCCGTTCGCCCTCGGCGGGCTCGAGCACGCTCAGGCGGTACGTCGTCGGGTACACGAGTCGTCCGCAGAGCACGTCCAACCGCAGCTTCGACTCGTCGTCGTACCGGCGCTCCGCCCGCAGGCGGTGGACGTGGGCCGGCCACTCGGCGTAGTCCTGGGTCTCGAAGACCACCTGCCAGGGGCCGTTGCGGTACTCGGCGTACCTCGCCGCGTGCTCCTGGCGGGCCTCCTGCCGGCGACGCTTGCGTTTCCTCTGACCGGGCACGGGTGCCACCTTCGCAGCCCGGCGGGCGCGGGACAACCGGGTTCGGGAGTCCGGGGGTCAGGCGGGACGCACCTGGTGCGGGTGGGCGGCTTCGTGGCGGCCCCAGAACTGGGCGACGAAGGCGACGATGGTGACGGCCCAGACCACGGAGAACGGGATCAGCAGCCAGAGCTGGCTGATCTGGGCGGCGACGGCGCCGAGGCCGAGGGAGAGGGCGAGCAGGAAGACCAGGGAGGAGTTGTGCTTGGCGGTGATCCAGGCGTAGAAGCGCCGCATCGGGCCCGGGCGCGGCGTACCGGCGGTCACGGACATCGCTTTCACCTCCGCAGAGTTCAGCTTCTGTTCGAGTATCCCGCTGGTCAGCGACCCCGGCAGCCCGGGTAGCATCACGGCGGGGCGCCGTGTCGACGGCGGACGGCGACACCGCGGCCAACGGGTGCGCCGGGCAAGGCACGTGGGGGTGGGGGATGTCGGTGCGCTCGGGGCTGCGCGGCTTGGCGCGGCTGGCGGCGGAACTGCCGGACGGGGCGGAGCTGTACCGGCTGCGGCCGGACGGGCGGGTGCTGCGCGCGGACCGCGAGGGTGCGCGCGAGCTGGGGCCGCAGGACCCGGACGCCGAGCTGCTGCGTTTCATCGACGACCGGCAGTACGCGCACTACCTGGTCGGGGACGCCCGGACCTCGCCGGAGCGGCCGTCCAACGCCACCTACAAGCTGGGCCTGGTCGCGCCGCACAGCGCGTTCACGCCGCACGCGCACGGCGGCGAGCACCTGGTGCTGGCGCTCGGACCGGCGGCCTGCGGGCTGTACGACGAGCAGCGGCGGCGGGTGGTGCAGGTGGCGCTGGCGCCGGGGACGCTGATCCGGATCCCCGAGCTGATGCCGCACTCCTTCGCGAACCGGGGCGGCGACCGGCTGGCGATCCTGGCGGCGAACACCGGCTACGGCATCGACCACGAGGACTACGCGATCACGGCGGCCGCGGCCGAGCACCGCGGCGATCACGAACTGGCCGCCGCCCTAAGGGAGGTGACGGCCCGGCAGCGACCGGGTACGGTCACCGCGCGGGAGCGGCTGGCCAACCGGCTGCACCGTCTCGCCACCGCGCTGGAGGACGCCCGATGATCTGCCCGCACTGCGCCCGCGACCTCAAGCAGAAGGAACGCACCGGCCACGTCTGCTCCCTCTGCCACCGCGAGTTCGCCCTGGATCCGAAGGTCGAACCCGGCCGGCTGCACGACCGGAAGCTGCGCGAACTGGCCGGGAAGCTCACCGAGGGTGGCCTGACCGTCACTGTCGAGCAGCTGTACTGGGCCAACGAGCGCCGCCTGTACCGCTACCCGAGCGCGTCGGAGCGGCAGGGCAAGCTGTCCACGGCGGTGACCCTGGCGGTCCTGGCGGCGCTGGCGCTCGTGCTCGGGCTGGCCGTCGGCCTGCCGCTGGTGGTGCCGCTGGCGTTCGTCGCGGTGGTCCTCACCACGCTGTCGGTGCGGAACCTCAAGCGCGCCCGCACCCTGCGCCCGGACTACCCGATGAGGCCGTGGGTCTCTCCGGACGCGTTCCGTGACCAGGTGCTCGGCCGCTGGCGGCAGGTGCACCGGGAGCTTCCGCCGCAGGTGGTGGAGCACGTGGCGCCGCGCGGGAAGCCGGGCCTGGTGAAGCCGCGCGCCGCGGTGCTGTGCAAGCCGGCCGAGGTGCGGATGTTCCTGCAGGCCAACGACTTCGAGGCGCGGCAGTCGGTGCTGCTGGTGGAGCACGAGCGAGAGGTCCCGGACGGCGTGCCGGTGGTCGTGCTGCGCGACCTGTCCCTGGCCGGGCTGGCCGAGGTGCTCGACGCGCGGGCCGCGTTCCCCGGGCGGCGGGTGGTGGACGCGGGCCTGCCGCCGCGTGCGGTGCTGCCCCCGGCCAAGGCGATCCGGCAGCGCGACGACCACGGCCGGGTGATCGACCGGGTGGCCGCCGCACCGGCCTTCCAGCGGCTCACCGAGCAGGAACGCGCGTGGCTGCTCGGCGGCTGGCACTCCCGGCTGATCACCCTGCCGCCCGCGAAGCTGATGGCGCTGGCGAGGAAGGGCGTGGAGCGCGCCCTGGCGCCCGCCCCGGTGGTCGAGGAGTCGCCCGCCGCGACCCGCCGCCGCGCCGAGCAGGTCGGCTTCCTCACCTGGCCGGAGGCGATCCCCTCCCAGCGCCCCGCCGCCGACGCCCCGACGGCCCCCCGCACGGACGGCCGCGCATGAGCCGCCGCGCCGGCCGGCGCCCGGGCCGAGTGCCAGGGACGGCCCCGTCCGTCCCACCAGCTCCGCTGACCCCGGCCGCGGGCCCGCGGGATGCGGCGATACCGGCGGTGGCCGGATGACCGCGATCACCGACCGGCTGGTCGACCGGGCCGTGCGCGCGGCCGCCGAGCGCTGCGCCCGCCCGGGCGGCCGGATCGCCTTCACCGCACGCCAGTTGTACTACGAGACCAACCGGGTGCTGGCGCCGCTGCACCGCGGCCCGCGCCGCCTCGACTACACCGTCCGCCCGCTGCTCGGCGCCGAGCGCTTCGCCGCCTCGCTCGCCCGGCAGCCCGGCCTT
Source organism: Kitasatospora sp. NPDC049285 (assembly GCF_040678815.1). Classification (NCBI taxonomy): domain Bacteria; kingdom Bacillati; phylum Actinomycetota; class Actinomycetes; order Kitasatosporales; family Streptomycetaceae; genus Kitasatospora; species Kitasatospora sp. NPDC049285. The sequence continues at coordinate 6,210 of NZ_JBFAQR010000106.1, forward strand.
CCGGTGCTGCCGGAGACCGCCGTCCCGGGGCCGCACCGCCCGGGGCCGGAGGGCGACCTGTACGACTACGCCTTCCCCCGGCTGCTGGTCTGCCAGGACCCGGCGATCACCGGGATGCTGCTGGCCAACCGGCTGCACCTGGAAGGCGCCTGTCCGATCGTCACCCCGGACCGGCTCCCGCTGGACCCGCGGCTGCTGGCCGCGCTGGAGCGGGCCGGGGACGCGGTGGTGCACGTGCTGCACGACGCCTCGCCGACCGGGGTCGAGCTGTTCCTGCGGGTGCGCGAACACGCCGGGCCGACGCTGCGGGTGCGCACCATGGGCGTGCTGCCGCGGCACGCCCGGGCCCTGCACCTGACCGCGCTGCGCGGCCGACCCCGGTGCGACGAGACCGGGTTGCCCGCCGAACTGCCCGCCGCCGAACGGGCCTGGCTGGCCGACGGGCGGGTCGCCGAGGTGGCGGCGATCCGCCCGGCCCGGCTGCTGCGCACCGCGCTGCGCACCGTCCGGGGCGGCGGCTTCGCCCCGCCCGCCCGCCCGGCCGCGCCCACCCGGGCCCGCGACACCGGCTTCCTGACCTGGCCGACGCCCTGACCTCCGAGGACTCTGGACGATGACGCAGCCACCCGAAATCACGTACAGCGACGAGCTGTTGGCCGACGGCACGGCACACCGCCGGTACTCCGACGGCCGCAGCGAGTGGCGTCGGCGCGACCCGGACGGCCGGATCCACTGGCGCGACGACCGGGGCGACTCCGGTACCGACGAGCGCCTCGGCAGCGACCTGATCAAGCGGGTGCACGCCGACGGCCGGACCGGCTACGGCCGGGACGTCGGCTACGGGCGCACGGTGTGGGGACAGGGCCAGTACGTGCTGGTCAACCGCAGCTCCTTCCCGGGCCGACTCGGCGTGGTGCTCGGCGCACTGGGCCTCGGCGCGGGCATCGCGGCCGCCCAGTTCGCGCCGGAGCTGCTCTCCGAGGACGAGGAGGAGGAGCTGCGCCGCCAGGCCGCGGAGCGCGTCAACCGCTCGACCGACGGCAGTGGCGGGGACGGCGGTGGCGGCGACGGTTTCGCCGACTCCTCGGACTTCGACGATGACCGCGAGGCAGACCAGAGCAGTTGGGACAGTGACGACTTTGGCTGAGCCGCACTCCGCGACCCTGGCCTCCCCCAGCCCGGCCGCCGCCGCGCACCGCCCGGCCCGCTACCTGGTCAGCGCGCTGCCCGCCGCTACCCGGCCCGGTCCCGAACCCGGCCTGGTGGCAGGGCCGTTCACCGCCGCCGGGCAGAGCGTCTCGGCGGCGCTGCTGGCCGACCGGCCCGGCTTCGCCACCGGTCCGTTCACCGTCGACGGCCGCACCGCCGTCGGCGAGGTGACGCTGCACAACCGGCCCGAGCTGCTGGCCGCCCTCGCCGCCGCCGGCCGCCCGGCCGAACCGTCCTGCCCGGACGGCGAGTTGCTACTGCGCTGCTGGCTGGCGCTGGGCCCGGCGGGGCTGCTCGCCGCGGACGGCATGTTCACCCTGGCGATCCTGGACGGCGCCGAGCTGCTGCTGGTGCGCGACCACGTCGGCGCCCGCACCGCCTTCTACGCCCGGACCCGGCACGGCGGTTGGGTGGCCGCCAGCTCGCTGCGGGCGCTGCGCGAGCGGTCCGACGTGGACACCGGCCTCGACCTGGCGGCGGTCCGCTCCTTCCTCACCTTCGCCTACCTGCCGGGCACCGAGACCCTGCTGCGCGGGGTCTGCGAACTGCGGCCCGGCCGGGTGACCCGGCTGTGTCCGGACGGCAGCGTCCGCGAGGAGCCGTACTGGGAGCCCACCGCCCAGCCAACGCCCGATGATCTGACGGACCGTCACCACACCGACCGCCTGCGGGAGTTGCTGGAGCAGGCGGTGGCCCGTCGGCTGCCGGAGGGCGAGGACGTCGCGGTGCTGCTCTCGGGCGGCGTGGACAGCTCGCTGGTGACGGCGCTCGCCGCCCGGCTGCACGACCGCCCGGTGCACACCTACTCGATCAGCTTCGGCTTCGAACTGCCCAACGAGCTGGGCTACTCGGGCCTGGTGGCAGCGCACTGCGGCACCCGGCACCGGGTGCTGACGGTACCGGGCGAGCAGGTCGCGGCGCGGCTCGCCGACACCGTGGCGCTGCTGGACAGCCCGGTCGGCGACCCGTTGACCGTCCCCAACCTGATGCTCGCCGAGGCGGTGGCCGGCGACGGCCTGTCCGTGTCGTTGAACGGCGAGGGCGGCGACCCGGTGTTCGGCGGTCCGAAGAACCTGGCGATGCTGGTCTTCGAACTGCTCCGCGAGGACGCCGGGGACCTGGCCCGTGCCGACGCCTACCTGCACACCTACCGCAAGTGCTACGAGGACCTGTCGGTCCTGCTGACGCCGGACGCGCTGGCCGCCCTCGACGGCGCCCCGCACCCCCGCCGGCACGTCGAGCCGTACCTGACCGGTCGCCGGATGCCGACCCTGCTGGACCAGTTGCTGCTGTGCAACCTGCGCACCAAGGGCGCCCACCACATCCTCACCAAGGTGGAACGGCTGACCGCCTCGCAGGCCGTCCAGGGCCGCTCCCCGCTGTTCGACCGGCGGGTGGTGGACCACGCCTTCGCCACCCCGCCGCGGCTCAAGCTGTCCGGTGCCGAGGAGAAGTGGGTGCTCAAGGAGGCGGTGCGCGACCTGCTGCCGGACACCGTCACCTACCGTCCGAAGAGCGGCATGCGGGTGCCCGTCCAGCAGTGGCTGCGCGGGCCGCTCAGCGAGCTCGCCGCGGACCTGCTGCTCGGGCCGACCGCCCGGGCCCGCGGCCTGTTCCGGGCCGACACCGTGGAGACCTGGATGCGCGGCGGCGGTCTGCTGCTGCCCCGCCAGGGCGGCAAGCTCTGGCTCCTGCTCACCCTCGAACTCTGGCTGCGCGCCTACGACTTGTGACCGTCGACGGGCCGCGACACCCGGCGACCCCCGTACCACCTGGAGCACCCGCATGGACCTGATCGACCCCCGCACCGGCGACGTCCGAGGCTCGCAGCAGCCTGCCGGCCCAGCTGAGACGGCGGCCGCCGTCGCCGCCGCCCGCGCCGCGCAGCCCGGCTGGGCCGCGCTCACCCCGCGCGAGCGGCACCGCCGGCTGGCCGCGCTCGCCGAGCTGATCGAGCGGCACGCGGAGCAGTACCTGGCCGCGGAGTGCGCCGGCACCGGCAAGCCCGCCGCCGAGGCGGCCGGGGAGATCGCCGAGGTCGCCGACCTGTTCCGGTTCTACGGCGGCGCCGTGCGGGCCGGCACCGCCCCCGCCGCCGGGGAGTACCTGGCGGGGCACCAGAGCTGGGTGCGCTGGGATCCGGTCGGCGTGGTCGCCGCCGTCGTGCCGTGGAACTACCCGCTGCTGATGGCGGGTTGGCGCTGCGCGCCGGCGCTGGCGGCCGGCAACACGGTGGTGCTCAAGCCCGCCGAGACCACCCCCGACAGCGCCCTGCTGCTCGCCGCGCACGCCGAACAGGCCCTTGGCACCGGCGTGTTGACCGCGCTGCCGGGCGACCGCGGCACCGGGCGGCTGCTGGTCGAGGCCGGCTGCGACCTGGTCGCCTTCACCGGCAGCCCGACCGGCGGCGCCGACGTCGCCGCCCGGGCCGGCCTCACCCCCGTCAGCCTCGAACTCGGCGGCAACAGCCCGGTACTGGTGCTGCCCGACGCGCCCGCCGACACCTGGCAGCAGCTCGCCGCCGCCTGCACCTACAACGCCGGCCAGAGCTGCGCCGCCCCCGCCCGGGTGATCGTCCTCGACCCGGCGTACGACGAAGCGGTCGCCGCGCTCACCGCCGCGATGGCCGAGCGGCAGGCCGGCCGGGACTTCGGCCCGCTCAACAACCCCGACCAGGCGGCCCGTTACGACCGGATCGTGGCCGCCAGCGCGGCGAAGACGTCGCTCGCCGCGCCCGGCCGCACCGACGGCCTGTGGCGGCCCGCCCGGGTCCTCGCCGACCTGCCCGCCGACGACCCGGCCGTGGTGGAGGAGGTGTTCGGCCCGCTGCTCACCGTCCAGCGCGCCGCCGACCTCGACGAGGCGGTGGCCCTCGCCGAGTCCGTCCCGCAGGCGCTGGCCGCGAGCGTCTGGACCACCGACCTGTCCACCGGTCTCGCGCTCAGCGCCCGGCTCTCGGCCGGCGAGGTCTGGCTCAACTGCCACCTCGCCCAGTCCGCCGAACTCCCGCACAGCGGCCGCCGCGGCTCCGGCGCCGGCACCGACCTCTCCACCCTCGCCCTACGCGACTACCAGCGCCCCAAGACCGTCACCGCCCGCCTGCTCTGACGCCCCGTCGCTGCTGGTGCGGGCGCCTCGCGCTGCGCGTCCGCGCGTCCGCACGCAGCAGGATCAGCCGGATGAACGGGAACGCGACAACCGGCTCGGCCCCGGCCGGACGACGGCGCGGCCGAGGGGCAGGTGCAGGCGGACGAGCCGCCGCTCTGCCACGACCCGTTCGGCGACTGGGACCGTTGGGATCGGCTGCAGTCCCTGGCTCGCCGACCGGCGGCTGCTGCTGGTGCGGGCGCTGAGCCCGGGTCAGGGTCGGGTGGGGCCGCGGTAGGGGAGGGTCTGGCGGTAGACGACGCTGGTGGTGGTGCTGCCGAGGCCGGCGAGTTCGTCCATCAGGGTCTCCAGGTGCTCCATGGAGGTCGCCGCCACCTTCAGGGTGTAGCAGTCGTCGCCGGTGGTGCGCAGGCACTCCAGGATCTCCCGGCGTTCCTCGAGCAGCCGGCGCAGCGGCTGGTGCCGGTTGCCGGGGTACTTCAGCCGGACGACGGCGAGGACGGGGTAGCCGACCTTGGTCAGGTCGAGCACAGCCTGGTAGCCGGTGATGACGCCCTGCGCCTCCAGGTTCCGCACCCGTTCGGTGGTGGCCGAGGAGCTGAGGTTCACCCGCCGTCCGAGTTCGCTGAGCGAGGTGCGGGCCTCGCGCTGCAGCTCCCCGATGATCGCCCAGTCGACGTCGTCCAGATTCACGGCCATGGCACGATCCCTAAGAATGTGAGGCGGTCCGGGAGGACCGGGTATGGCTGATGGCGCGTTGCCCTTGAGGGCTCGGAAGGAATGGCCGCCCGGTCCTCCGGGACGCTCCGACCACTGATTGAGAACTGCGGTCATCGCTGGTTAGGGACCTGTCGGCGGAG
>NZ_JBFAQR010000107.1:0-11081 GCF_040678815.1 Kitasatospora sp. NPDC049285
CGCGTGTTCCTGCTGGTCGACGGAGACGATCCGGCCGTCCGCGCCGAAGATGATGCACCGGCTGGACGTCGTGCCCTGATCGATCGCGGCGATGTGGTTCGCAGTCATTGGCGGGATCCTCGGCTCTGGAACAGGAGTGGGAGCGGTGGGGCTGACGCTGAGTCAGTCCCCGGACCCGTGGGTCCGGCAAACCAGCCCGCCCGGCGCCGCCGACCGTTCCCGAGCTCACTGTTCGACAATGTCGACCAACGCCCGGAAGCCAACAGCAGCCGGACCACCCGCGTCAAGGAGGTGTGACCGACACCCCGTCAACCGTCTCCCGCCGACGCGTGATCAGAACCGGTGCGCCCCCAGATCGCGGGAGATCGCCCGGGCCGCCGTCCGCACCGACGCCACCAACGAGGCCCGCGGGACGCCGTCCTGACAGACCGTCTCCACCGCCCCGCTGACGCACACCGCGCCCACCGGGTTGCGCCGCCGGTCCTGGATCAGCGCCGCCACCGAGGCCACCCCGTCCCAGGTCTCCTCGACCGAGTCCGCCCAGCCGCGCTCGCGCACCAGCTCGCACTCCGCGTCCAGCTTGACCGGGTCGGTGACCGTCCGCGGGGTGAACGCCTCCAGCGGTCCGTCGCCCAACTCCCCGCGCGCCACCGGGTCGTAGGCCAGCAGCACCTTGCCCAGCGCGGTGCTGTGCAGCGGCTGCATCGAGCCGACCTCCAGCACCTGGCGGGAGTCGTCAGGCCGGAAGACGTGATGGACGATCAGCACGCCGCGCTGGTGCAGCACGCCCAAGTACACCGTCTCGCCGGCGGCCCTGGCCAGGTCGTCCGCCCAGACCAGCGCGCGGGCCCGCAGCTCGTGCACGTCCAGGTAGCTCTGGCCCAGCCGCAGCAGCTCCGCGCCCAGCTGGTACTTGCCGCTCTCCGGGTCCTGCTCGACGAACCCCTCCTGCTGCAGCGTCCGCAGGATCCCGTGCGCCGTCCCCTTCGCCAGGCCCAGCCCCGCCGCGACCTCCGACAACCCGAGCCGCCGCTCCCCGCCCGCCAACAACCGCAGAATCGCGGCCGCCCGCGACAGCGACTGGATCGCCCCAGGCACCGGCCCACCTCCACCAACACCGGTCGACAATGCCGACCCAGCCCGAAATCGTTGCCTGAACCGTACTACCGCCACCCGGACCCGCCGCCGACCTGCCCCGGCGCAGCCTGGCCCCGCCGTCACTCTGCGCTGCGCGGCTCCGTCACCCAGCCCGCCATCAGGGCCAGGCCCGTCGGCCGGTGTACCGCCAGGAAGGCGAACGGCCGCTCCAGGCGCAGCTCGGCGCGGCGGACCCGGAACACCGCGGGCGGGGCCATCGCCGCACTGCGGGTCATCGCCACCACGGTCACCGCACCGGCCTCGAACCCCGCGTCCGTGAACGCGGCCATCGCGGACTGCCGGGCCTGCGACACCCGCAACGGCGTGGTCGAGCAGATCCCCGGGAAGCCGCCCTCGGCGCACGCCGTCTCCAGACCGAACAGCGCGGGCCTGGCCAGCAGGTCATGATCGGCACGCACCTCGAACGCCACCGTCCGCAGCGCACCGCGATCACCGGGCCGGGTCGCCCCCACCGACTCCAGCGCCAGGCCCGGCCACTGCGCACCGTCCGGCAGCTCCGCCACCGGCACCCGGACCGCCGTACCCGCCAACAGCTCGAAGCCCGCGGCGGCCACCGTGTCCAACGGGGCGTCAGGAGCGCCGAGCAGCAGGTGGACGTCGACCTCGCCGTCGCCCGCGACCCGCACCTCCGTCACCGGGCCGGCCGCGGTCTCGGCCACCGCGATCCGCTCGAACAGCTCCGAGCCCTCCAGCGACAGGCCGGCGAGCCACCGACCTGCCCACGGCCCGGACCCGGGCCGCAGCCGCACCGGCTTGAACGCCCGCGCCCAGCGGGTGCGCACCGTCACCGCCGAGGCCAGGACCAGCAGTGTCGCGGGCTTGATCCGCACCGGCAGCTCCGGGATCAGCCCGCCCGTCTCGGTCGCGGCCCACTCGTCCAGCATCCGTTGGTCCGCGGCGAGGTCCCCGCTCAGCCGGCCCCACACCGAGGGGCCGACCAGCGCCGCCCACCCGGGCTCCACCGCGAGTGCGTCCGCCGTCCACAGGCCCAGTGCCGCCGCGCAGCCCGGCACTCGCCGGAGTGCCGCGATCACCTCGCGGGCCAGCGACGGAGCCTGCTCCGCCGGAAGCCCGAGCGCCACCGCCAACTCCCGCGCCACCACCGGGTCCGCCCCACCCGCGAGCATCCCCAGCAGCGGCCACACCCCGACCGCCGTCCACACCTGCCCGGCGCCGCCCGCCAACTCCCGCCCCCAACGCGCCCCGAGCGCATTGACCAGCCCGACCCCGTCCACCACGACCACCCCAGCCCGCTCGACGACCTCACATCCTGGCGCACCACAACCGCAACGCGGCCCCACTTCCCATCGCCTCGCCTGCGCCCACCTTCCCCACGCACGTCGCCGAGCCCGTTCCCGTCTGCCCGCTGTGGCCTGTGGTCCTCGGCTCTTGCCGACTCCGCGACCCCGTCTCGCAAGGTACGCAGCTGGTCTCCTCCCGGCGCAGCCGCCTTCCCCGCTACCGGCTGTGTCGCCTGCGGCCCTCGTCTCCCGACCCTTGCGGACTCCGCGACCCGTCTCGCACGGCACGTGGGCCGTCTCCTTCGCGGCGCCGCCCGCGGCAGTAGCCCGTTCCCGTCCGCCCGCTGCCGCCTGCGGGTCCACATCTCCCGGGGCCTCGCGGACTCCGTGTACACAGGCGCTCTCCTCCCGGGGCAGCCGACCGCACCCGCCTTCCCCCCCCGCGCGTCAGTGAGCCCCTTCCGAGCCGTTCGCCCCCGCCTTCCCGGACCCCGCCCTCCCGGCTACTCCCGTACCCTCGCCGCGAGTTCGGCGATCTCCGTCGGCCCGACCCGGCAGCAGCCGCCGACCAGGCGGGCCCCCGCCGCCAGCCAGTCGCCGACCTGCTCGGCGCGGAACTCGCCGTCGCCGGTCCAGTCGCGGGCGGCGGCGTCCCACCCCTCGCCGCTGTTGGGGTAGGCGACGGCCGGCCGGCCGGTCACCTCGGCGGCGAGGGCGACCGCCGCTCGCACCTCCGCCGGCGCGCAGCAGTTGACCCCCACCGCGACCACCTCGGGGACCTCCGCCGCCACCGCGAAGGCCTCGGCCAGCGGCTCGCCGCCCCGGGTGCGGCCGCCCGCCGCGCCGAACGAGAACCACACCGGGAGGCCGAGCCCGTGGACGCACTCGGCCAGCACCCGGGCCTCCAGCAGGTCGGGCACGGTCTCCACGGCCAGCACGTCCGGCCCGGCCGCCGCCAGCGCGGCCAGCCGCGGCCGGTGGAAGGCCGCCAGTTCGGCGGCGCTCAGCCCGTAGTGGCCCCGGTACTCGGACCCGTCCGCCAGCACGGCGCCGTACGGGCCGACCGAGGCGGCCACCCAGCGTCGCTCGCCGTCGCCGAGCTCCGCGGCGACCTCCTCCGCGGCCTGCCGGGCCAGCTCCACGCTCAGCGCGAGCAGCCGGTCGGTCTTCGCCGGGTCCACCCCGCGCAGCTCGAAACCCGGGTAACTCGCCTGGTAGCTGGCGGTGGTGGCGACCTGCGCGCCCGCCTCGAAGTACGCCCGGTGCGCGGCGACCAGCTGATCCGGCTCGTCCAGCAGCAGCCGCGCCGACCAGAGCGCGTCCGACAGGTCGCAGCCCTGCGCGGCCAGCTGGTTGGACAGCCCGCCGTCCAGGACCACCGGGCCGTGCGCGAGCGCCGCAGTGAACTCCATCCCTCCAGCCTGCACCCGGGCCGCGCCGAAAGCGATTCGGTCACAGGACAAGCGCCACCACCGCCGTCGCCCGCCGCAGCACCGCTGACACACCGTCACCGCCGGCCCGCCCGCCGACCCTTCCGCAACGCCCCCGCGCCGTCACCCGTCCGGACTACCATCCAAGGCATGACGACCCAGCCGTCCGACCGTCCGACCCCCTTCGGCCCCAACACGCACTGCCACTTGTGCGGCACGCCCTACCCGGCCGGCACCCTGGCCTGGCCCCGGACCTGCCCCGGCTGCAGCGAGATCAGCTACCGCAACCCGCTCCCGGTCACCGTCGCCCTGCTGCCCGTGCACCACCCGGACGGCGACACCCGGCTCACCGTCATCCGCCGCACCATCGAACCCGGCTACGGCCGGCTCGCCCTCCCCGGCGGCTACATCGACTACGGCGAGAGCTGGCAGCAGGCCGCCGTCCGCGAACTGCGCGAGGAGACCGGCATCCTGGCCGACCCGGACGAGGTCCGCCTGGTCGCCACCGACTCCGACACCCACGGCGGCTTCCTCTGCCTGTTCGCGCTGCTCCCGCCCCGCAACCTGGCCGAGCTGCCGCCCTCCGTCCCCACCGACGAGACCGACGGCTGGCAGCTCGCCACCGTCGACACCCCGCTCGCCTTCCCCTTCCACACCCGGGTCGCCCGGTCCTGGTTCGACGGCGAGTTCACCCACCACTGACACGCGCTACCGCCCGAGCACCGCCATCGCCGCGTTGTGCCCGGGAATCCCGCTCACCCCGCCGCCGCGCACCGCACCCGCCCCGCACACCAGCACCCGCGGGTGCGCGGTCTCCACACCCCACCGCCCGAGCACCGCGTCGTCCCGGAACGGGAACGCCAGGTCACGGTGGAAGATGTTGCCGCCCGGCAGCCGCAGCTCCGCCGCCAGGTCCACCGGACTGCGGACCTCCAGGCACGGCCGCCCGTCACCGTCCGTCGCCAGGCAGTCCGCCAGCGGCTCCGCCAGGACCCCGTCCAACGCGGAGAGCACGCCGTCCAACGCCTCCTGCCGCACCCGCTCCGGGTCCTCCGCGAACAGCCGGGCCGGCAGCTGCAGCCCGAACAGCGTCAAAGTCTGCCAGCCCCGCGCCACCAGGTCCGGGCCCAGGATCGACGGGTCCGCCAGCGAGTGGCAGTAGATCTCGGACGGCGCGGGGGAGGGGAGCCGTCCCGCCGACGCCTCCTGGAAGGCGTCCTCCAACTCCCGGTACGACTCCGCGATGTGGAAGGTCCCGCCGAACGCGTCCCGGACGTCCACCGCCGAGTCCCGCAGCCGCGGCAACCGCGTCAGCAGCATGTTCACCTTCAGCTGCGCCCCCTCCGGCGCCGGGCCCTCCGCGGCCTCGCCGAGCATCCGCGCCAGCTCCACCGGCGCCGCGTTGCCCAGCACCCAGCGCGCCCCGACCCGGTGCTCCACCCCGTCCGCGTCCCGGTACCCGACCTCGGCCGGCGTGTGCGCGCCGCCCGGATCGACCGCCGTCACCTCACACCCCGTCAGCAACTCCGCCCCGCCGGCCCGCGCCGCCTCCGCCAGCGCCCCCGTCACCGCACCCATCCCGCCGACCGGCACGTCCCAGTCCCCGGTCCCGCCGCCGATCACGTGGTAGAGGAAGCACCGGTTCTGCCGCAGCGACGGGTCGTGCGCGTGCGCGAAGGTCCCGATCAGGGCATCCGTCAGCACCACCCCGCGCACCGTGTCGTCCGCGAACCGCCGCTCCACCGCCTCCCCGAGCGGCCGCTCGAACAACTCCGCCCACGCCACCGGGTCGTCCACCCGCGCCCGCAGCTCCGCCCGCGAGGGCAACGGCTCCACCAGCGACGGAAACACCCGCTCCGCCACCCGCCCGGTCATCCCGTAGAACTCCCGCCACGCCGCGAACTCCCCGTCCCCACCGGTCAGTTCACGGAACGACGCGGCGGTCCTGGCCTCGTCCGCGGCATCCACCAACAACCCCCCGACCCGCCCGTCCCGCTCCCACGGCGTGTACGAGGAGATCCGCCGCCGCCGCAGCTCGACCCGCACCCCCAGCTCCCGGACGATCCGCCGCGGCAGCAGGCTCACCAGGTACGAGTACCGCGACAACCGCGCCGCCACCCCCGGGAACGCCTGCTCCGACACCGCCGCCCCACCCAGGTGCCCCAACCGCTCCAGCACCAGCACCCGCAGACCGGCCCGCCCCAAGTACCCGGCCGCCACCAGCCCGTTGTGCCCGCCACCCACGATCACCACGTCATAAGCCACCGTCATCCCGCCGTCCTACCACCTCCCACCCGCCCCCACCACCCACCACGCGGCACCACCCGCACGCCACCCCCACCGTCCCTGGACCCCCGGACGATCACGTGGCATGGTCTGCACCGTCAGCACCCACGGACGACGGCAGGCCACAAGCCACCCCCGTCCCCACCACCGGCCTGGAGACCACCACGTGAGCACCCCTCCGACCCCCCAGGACCAGCAGCCGCTCTGGCGTCCCGACCCCGCCCGCGCCGCCGCCAGCCGCCTGGTCGCCTTCCAGGCCTGGGCCGCCGACCACCACGGCGCCCCCGCAGCCCCGCTCGCCCCCACCGCCGACGACGCCGAGGCCGCCACCCGCTACGCCGACCTCCACCGCTGGTCGACCGAGGACCTCCCGCGCTTCTGGACCGCCGTCACCGAGTACTTCGACGTCCGCTTCCACACCGCGCCGACCGCCGTCCTCGCCGAACCCGCCACCATGCCCGGCGCCGTGTGGTTCCCCGGCGCCACCCTCAACTACGCCGAACACGCCCTGCGTGCGGCCGAGGACCCCGCCAACGCCGACCGGCCCGCCATCCTCCACCTGGACGAGCGCACCACCGAACCCGTCGCCACCAGCTGGTCCGAGCTCCGCCGCCAGGTCGGCTCCCTCGCCGCCGCCCTCCGCGCCCAGGGCGTCCGCCCCGGCGACCGGGTCAGCGCCTACCTGCCCAACATCCCGCAGGCCGCCGTCGCCCTCCTCGCCACCGCCGCCGTCGGCGCCGTCTGGACCAGCTGCGCCCCCGACTTCGGCGCCCGCAGCGTCCTCGACCGCCTCCAGCAGATCGAACCCACCGTCCTGTTCGCCGTCGACGGCTACCACTACGGCGGCAAGAACCACGACCGCACCGACGTCGTCGCCGAACTCCGCCGCGAACTCCCCACCGTGCGCACCGTCGTCCACGTCCCCCTGCTCGGCACCCCCGCCCCCGAGGGCACCCTGCACTGGGACGACCTCACCGCCGCCGCCACCGACCCCGTCTTCGAACCGGTCCCCTTCGACCACCCGCTCTGGGTGCTCTACTCCTCCGGCACCACCGGCCTCCCCAAGGCCATCGTGCAGAGCCAGGGCGGCATCCTGGTCGAGCACCTCAAGCAGACCGCCCTCCACCTCGACCTCGGCCCGGACGACCGCTTCCTCTGGTACACGTCCACCGGCTGGATGATGTGGAACTTCCTGCTCGCCGGCCTGCTCACCGGCACCACCGTCATCACCTACGACGGCAGCCCCGGCCACCCCGACACCGGCGCCCTCTGGTCCGTGGCCGCCCGCACCCGCGCCACCGTCCTCGGCACCTCCGCCGCCTACGTCATCGCCAGCCGCAAGGCCGAACTCCACCCCGGCCGCGACCTCGACCTCAGCGCCGTCCGCTGCATCGGCACCACCGGCTCCCCGCTCCCGCCCGACGGCTTCCAGTGGATCTACGACGAGGTCAAGCCCGACGTCTGGCTCGCCTCCGTCAGCGGCGGCACCGACGTCTGCTCCTGCTTCGTCGGCGGCGTCCCCACCCTCCCCGTGTACCTCGGCGAGATCCAGGCCCCCTGCCTCGGCGCCGCCGTCGAGTCCTGGGACCCGGCCGGCCACCCGCACACCGACACCGTCGGCGAACTGGTCGTCACCAAGCCGCTGCCGTCCATGCCCACCGGCTTCTGGAACGACCCCGACGGCCACCGCTACCACGACAGCTACTTCGACACCTACCCCGGCATCTGGCGCCACGGCGACTGGATCACCGCCACCTCCCGCGGCACCGTCGTCATCCACGGCCGCTCCGACTCCACCCTCAACCGCCAGGGCGTCCGGATGGGCTCCGCCGACATCTACGAGGTCGTCGAACGCCTCCCCGAGATCGCCGAATCCCTGGTCATCGGCCTGGAGGAACCCGACGGCGGCTACTGGATGCCGCTCTTCGTCGTCCTCACCCCCGGCGCCGTCCTGAACGACGACCTCACCGGCCGGATCCGCACCTCGCTGCGCACCGAACTCTCGCCCCGCCACGTCCCCGACGAGGTGATCACCGTCCAGGGCCTCCCGCACACCCTCACCGGCAAGCGCCTCGAAGTCCCGATCAAGCGCCTGCTCTCCGGCACCCCCCTCACCCAGGCGGTCAACCCCGGCTCCGTCGACAACCTCGACCACCTGCGCTTCTTCGAGCAGCTCGCCACCACCCGCAAGCACTGACCGGCACCGGTCGGAAAAGGCCCCGAGGGGCCGCCACCACCCCCCACGGTGGCAGCGACCCCTCGGGAGTCACCAGGACGCGAGCGCGCTACTCGCCGCCCAACGCCTGCCGCGCGGAAACCCGCGCCTCCTCTGCAGTATCCGCCGCCAACGCGGCCTCCGCCGCCTCCTCACACTGCGCCAGCGTGAACTTCCCCAACTCCGCGCGCACGTACGGGATCGCCGCCGCCCCCATCGACAGGCTGGTCACCCCGAGCCCGGTCAGCACACAGGCCAGCAGCGGATCCGACGCCGCCTCGCCGCACACCCCGCAGCTCTTCCCGGCCGCCTTCGCCGACTGCGCCGCCGCCGCGATCAGATCCAACAGCGCGGGCTGCCACGGATCCTGCAACCGCGCCAACGCCCCCACCTGCCGGTCCGCCGCGAACGCGTACTGCGCCAGGTCGTTCGTGCCCAGCGAAAGGAACTCCACCTCCTGCAGGATCGACCCCGCCCGCAGCGCCGCCGACGGAATCTCCACCATCGCCCCCACCTTGGCGACCAGCCCCACCTCCCGGCACGCCACCGCGAACGCCCGCGCGTCCACCCGGTCCGCCACCATCGGTGCCATCACCTCGAGCTGCACAGTCAGCCCCTCGGCCGCCTTCGCCAACGCCCGCAACTGCGCCCGCAACACCTCCGGGTGCTCCAACAGCGTCCGCAGCCCCCGCACCCCCAGCGCCGGATTCGGCTCGTCCGCCGGCGTCAGGAACTCCAACGGCTTGTCCGCCCCCGCATCCAGCACCCGCACCACGACCCGCGACTCCGGAAACGCAGCCAGCACCTTCCGGTACGCCTCGACCTGCTTCTCCTCGGTCGGCGCCTTCGCCGAGTCGTCCAGGAACAGGAACTCGGTCCGGAACAGCCCGACCCCCTCCGCCCCGTGCTCCAACGCCGCCGGCAGATCCGCCGGACCACCGACGTTCGCCAGCAACGGCACCAGGAACCCGTCCGACGTCCGCCCCGGACCGGACGAGGCCGCCAACGCCGCCTTCCGCTCCGCCGCCAACCGCCGCAACTCCGCCTGCCGCCCGGCCGCCGGCTCCACCACCACCTCGCCGCTCGACCCGTCGACCGCCACCACCACCCCCTCCGCCAACTCCGTCGCCCCAGCCAACGCCACCACCGCGGGCACCCCCAACGCCCGCGCCAGAATCGCGCTGTGACTGGTCGGCCCGCCCTCCTCCGTCACGAACCCCAGCACCAAGGTCGGATCCAGCAACGCCGTGTCCGCCGGCGCCAGGTCCCGCGCCAACAGCACATATGGCTCGTCGCTGTCCGGCACCCCCGGCATCGGCACCCCCAACAGCCGCGCCACGATCCGGTTCCGCACGTCATCCAGGTCCGCCACCCGCCCCGCCAGGTACTCACCCGCCGCGGCCAGCAACTCCCGGTACGCCGCGAACGCGTCGTACACCCCCCGCTCCGCCGTGCTCCCCGCCTCGATCCGCCGCCCCACGTCCGCGATCAGCTCCGGGTCCTGCGCCATCAGCGCCTGCGCCTCCAACACCGCCTGCGCCTCACCCCCCGCCAGGTTCCCGCGCGCGATCAGGTCCGCCGCCACCGCATCCGCCGCGGCCTGCGCCCGAGCCTGCTCCCGCGGGACGTCCACCTCCGCGGCCGGAGCCGCCGGCGGCTCCAACACCGCGGTCCCCATGTGCCGCACCGGCCCGATCGCGACCCCGAGGCTGACCCCCACGCCGCGCAGTGTCCGCTCCATCGCCGAAACCCCTTCGCCCGTCAGCCGTCCGTCAATTCCAGGTGAACAGCTCGCCGCCGGCCGTGACCTCACCGGACTCCGCCACCGCCGACAACTGCTCCGCCGACGCCTCCAACGCCACGATCGGCGAGATCGGCGACTTCCCCTTCGCCTCCACGTCCGCCGGGTTCCACTTGATCACCGGCTGCCCCCGCCGCACCCGGTCCCCCTTGTGCACCAGCAGCTCGAACCCCTCCCCATTGAGCTGCACCGTGTCGATCCCCAGGTGAGTCAGCACCCCGTGCCCGTTCTCGTCCATCACCACGAACGCGTGCGGATGCATCGACACCACCTGCCCGTCCACCGGCGCCACCGCCTCGATCGGCTCCCGCACCGGATCGATCGCCGTCCCCGGCCCCACCATGGCCCCGGCGAACACCGGGTCGGGCACATTGGCGAGCCCGACAGCGCGACCCGCGAGCGGCGACGTAACAGTGGTCATGGTGGAGCCTCCCAGGTACGGAGTACATCGCGTGCGGCCGCGGGGGAGCGGCCCGTTGATCGACTGAACCCAAATTACGTCAACTTCGGACAACCCAGGACATAAGGCCCACACGCCACCCGGGTGAAGATCACCCGCCCCGCATCCCACCGCACACGAACCGACTCGCCCACGCCCCCATCACCAGGCCCCACACCCTCAAGTGGTCTAGTCCTCTTGGCCAACCCGCCGCACTCTACGGCATCCGGGTGACCCCCCACGATCCCCTGTCACCCGCCCGCCTGGGCCCATCCGGGTGACATCGCCCCGCCTCGATTAGGTGCTCGGCCACGGACCCGCTATCGTTGGCGAAGTCGCCGCGAGACGGCGGTTAATGGAGCAAGTCGGACACGTAAAACCTCGGATAAAACCGGGTAAACAGTCTGGTAAGCTTCAAACACGAAAGAACGAAGCGCCCGGAGGGTCGGTCGGAAGGCCGCCTGAAGGAAGTGTCCGTTCCTTGAGAACTCAACAGCGTGCCAAAAGTCAA
>NZ_JBFAQR010000108.1:0-10857 GCF_040678815.1 Kitasatospora sp. NPDC049285
CTGTTCACCGACGGACTCATCGAACGGCGTGACGAGACGCTGGACCACGCACTCGAACGCCTCCGCACGGCCGCGGAGGAGTACCAGGCTCCGGGGCTCCGGGGCCGCATCGACCACATCCTCCGTCGGCTCAACGCCCCCAACCCACGGGACGACACCTGCATCGTCGGCCTCCAGCCGGCCTGAGCGCGGAGCCCGCCAGGCCGGTGGCCCGGACGTCCGCCCGGGGCCGGGTCCGCTCACCCGCGCCGCACGGGAGCAAGCCGAGGTCCGCTGAGCGGTTTCGGGTCCGTGAGGCCGAGCAGACGCCCCGGAGGCACCGGCCGCACCCGGCCGGGCCGCGAGCGGAGGAGCGATTGCCATGGGCACCGGAGACAAGGTGAAGAACGTCGCGGAGAAGGCGAAGGGAAAGGCCAAGGAAGCGGTCGGCCGCGCGACCGACGACCCGGGCCTGAAGGCCGAGGGCAAGGCGACCCAGGCCAAGAGCGACCTCAAGCAGGCCGGCGAGAAGGTCAAGGACGCCACCAGGCACTGACGGACGGATCACGAGGATTCACGGGCGGTGCGGAGGAGGTCCGGCAGATCGAGGCTCCTCGCGCGTGGTGCGCTCCCGGCCTGCGGGCTGGGGCGCACCGGTCGCGCAGGGCGGCCGGTCCGTCGCTCGTCGGGGTGCTTGGCAGCGGCCCTGACCGGGTAGGGGAGAGGGTGCGGAGCACTCGGGCTGTCCTGCCCGGCTCCGGTCCGGCGTCCTCGGGGCGCCGGGACCACGGCACGGTCACCGTGCCGGGACGCCGCCGCCTGAAGAAGCCGGGTGTCACGGTCTCCCACCTTCGCATCCCCGCCATCGGCGCGGCCAGGTCCAAGCTGGACGCGCCCGCCTCGCCGCGGGGATCAAACAGGGAGATGACCCCGTGTCCACCCCCACCACCACGCTGTCCACCGCTGTGCCCACCGCGCCCTGCCACGTCCCGCCGGAGTCCGGCCGGCCGACCCGCCAGGAGATGCGGCTGATGGGCAAGGCCGAGGCCCGCGAGCTGAGCGACGCGCTGTTCGCACGGCTGGCCGGTCTGGAACGCGAGTCCGCCGCCTACAGCTACGTCCGCGGCACGATCATCGAGCTGAACATGCCGCTGGTGCGCTTCGTCGCCGCCGGGTTCCGCAACCGGTCCGCCGACATGGACGACATCCTGCAGGTCGGCACCGTGGGCCTGATCAAGGCCGTCGACGGCTACGACCACCGGCGCGGCGTCGTGTTCGTGACCTACGCGATCCCCACCATCTCCGGCGAGATCAAGCGGTTCTTCCGCGACACCTGGTCCGTGCGGGTACCGCGGAGCCTGCAGGAGCTGTACCTGCGGGTCGCGCGCACTTCCGACCGGTTGGAACAGGACCTCGGCCGGCTGCCCACCGCCCGGGAACTCGCCGAAACCCTCGGGCTCGACACCGACACCGCCAGGTCCGCCCTCGAGGTCGGCCGGGCCTACCGCACCGGATCGCTGGACGCGCTGCGCGAGGACCGCGACGACGAGAACGGGAGCGCTCTGCTCGACCGGCTCGGCGAACGCGACGCCAGGCTGGACCTGGTCGACTGCCGCGAGTCGGTGCGGCCCCTGCTCAAGGACCTCACGCCCCGCGAGCGCACCGTCCTGATGCTGCGGTTCTGGGGCGACTGCACCCAGTCGGAGATCGCCGAACAGATCGGCTGCTCCCAGATGCACGTCTCCCGGCTGCTGACGGCCACCTTGGACGGCATCCGGGCCCGGCTGACCGCTCCGGGCCCTGACACCGACTGACCGGCGCGGGCGCAGGTACGCGTCCGTCTCCTACCGGAAGTGGCGGCGGCCGGCGACCTCGTGGCCCACTGCGCCCATGACGAGCAGCGTGGCGCCGATCAGGGCCACGACGGCGCCGATGGTCCACACTTTTCTGCCCCCCCCGATGTGATTCTCCGTCAGCACCTGCGTCTAAAGGTCGTCGTGATGTTCGGTCGAGCCAGGAATCGAAAGGTCGTGCACCGGTGAGCTTGCCGTGCGCGACTGGTCGGACCCGCCTGGGCGCAAAGCGCGCAGGTCAGCAGATCTGTGGCTGACCATCGGCTGGAACTCACACGCTGGGGCTTCACAGGTGGGACCGACGAACGGTTCCCCTCGGCGACGTCTACTGTCCCGCTCTGCCGAGCGCCGCCTCGCCGATGAATAAGCCTCCGCACCCGCTCGTTGCTTCGGGTACGTTGCTCACCTGGGACACGCCATCAGGGGGAGCATTGACGGATCCGTCGTCGGACCTGGCCGGCCGGATGGTCAGTGCCGTGACCGCCGGGGACGCCGACACGGTGCGGACCTGTCTGGAACAGGGGGCAGATCCGGACACCACGGGCTCTGACGGACTGCCCGTGCTCTGCACCGCCGTAGCCGACTTCGATCACCTCACCGCTGAGGTCCTGGTCGACGGGGGAGCCGACCCGGACCGCGAGCTCCCGGACGGCAGCACTCCTTTGCTGCTGGCCGTCGGTACGGGCTCCCCCAGGCTGGTCTCCGCGGTGCTTGGACGCGACCCCCGACTACGTCTGCCAGAGGCGTCCCGGCGGGAACTGCTCGGCCTGGCCCGGTACTGGCATGAGACGGGTGTGGTCGAAGAACTGCGCAGACGGACCGGAGCCCCGGAATCGGCTGCCAAACGCCGGATCGACGAGCCCGATGGCGACACGGCCGATGAGTTTTCCCTCGGTGGGTACACCGTTCGGGACGGCCACGGAGCCATCCTCACCCACCTCGAATGGGCCTTCGGAGTGTTCCCGCCAATCGACGAAGTGATGGCACGCGCCGTCCCGCACGCGCAGGACGGAGACAGCAACTGGTTCGCGGCCACCTACTACCTGGGCCAGCGCCGAGGCCCACGCATCTGGTCCGAGCTCACCGCACTGCGGCAGCACCCCGACCCCCTGTGCCGCCACTTCCTCGCCCGGGTCATCTGGCACCGGAACCTCTTCGTGCCGGTAAACCGCCCACCGGACCTCGCCCAGGATGTCGACTTCCTGGCGTCCTGGGCGCAGGAGGAACCCGACGGGCAGGTCCTCGCCGCCATCCTGGACGTCTACACCGGCCATGGGCAGCCGGAGCAGGAGGCCATCGGCCTGCGGTACATCAGCCATCCCGATCCGCGAGTACGCAGCGCGGCCGTGTACTGCGTGAGCAGGGAGCGGGCTGCATCGGCGCTCCTCGGACGCATCCACGACCCCTAGCCCGAGGTCCGGGCCACCGTTGCCGAGGTGTTCGTCCCGTGGTCCACACCCGACAGGCGACTCGAGCCGGCGGTCCGAGACGCCCTGCTCGTCCTGATTCGTGACGAGAACATCTGGGTGCGGCGCCGCGCCGCAGCGTCCCTCGCCGGATACGACGACCGGAGTGCCGCCATCCTGGACGCCTTCCTCGCGCTCCTCGACGAGGAGGACAACGATCTGCGTCTGGAGGCAGCTTGGGCACTCGCCCGCCGTGACCACCCACGGACCGAGGAGGCGTACGAGCGGGTCGGACCACTCGACGTGTTCTCGCAGCACGACCACAGGACCTCCGGACTGTGGCAATACCGTGCGAACAACCGGAGCGATCACGCATGAAAGTGCGCCGCAGCGCAGCCTTCGGTACTTTCGGCGGTTCCGCGGTTCACTGGACCACGTGATCGGTGGGCGGTTGAATAGCCTCGCGGTGGCCCGGGCCGAGCGGGCGGCGTCCCCGGACACACAGCTCTGCCTCAGGTGTCGAACCGTGGGCCTACCTTTACTGATCGTTTCAGAATGATCTTTGGAGTCGGCGTAGGCAGATGATGCTGGCTGCGAGTTCGAGGAGTCCTTGGTGGAGGTCGGCTCGGCGCTCGTACCGGGTGCGGAGTCGCTTGAACTGATGGAGCCATGCGGTTGGGTCGGCCGCGCGGCGAGGTGCCTGCCCGTGGCAGGTCCTTTTCCGCACGGCCTCCCGCCGAACCGGACATGACGGTTTCCCTGTCATCCGGCTCTCCAGTGATCACGGCGTGAGTGATCGGGCCGTTCGCGCTTCGTGGATGCGGTCATGGCAGGCAGTGCAGGCCACGAGGGTCTTGCGCCGCCGGTCGAGCATGACGCGCGCCCAGTCGGACGGCGGCCATCCGACACGGGCGAGATCGGCAAGGGCTCGGACGTGATGCACCTGGACATCACCGGTGGCCCCACAGACCTCGCATGTGTCCGCCAGGAGCCTGGTGATCAGCTCCTTCTGCGGATAGTCCACCCAGACAGGCCGACGGTCGACGACCTTCGCCGATCGCTGCTGCTGGAGAGGGATTCCACCGAACCGTGCCACCAGCGGCTGCCTGTTCTTCCGCTCGATGTGGGCCTCGAAGCAGACTCGGGGCCCGTTGGGTGTGTCGATTCTGGCCTTGTGCTTGGCGGCCATCTTCGTCACGGTCGAACGGTGCTTGGCCGCAAGGGTCTTGAGCATGGATGTCTCCATGACCCATTGCAGGCGGTGCAGCCGGAAGACGTCTCCGGCGAGCAGGTAGTACTGGACGATGCCCCGGTAGACGGCCCCGAACGTGGCGACGATCGCGTGATCGCTGCCGTTGGTCAGTTCCGTTCGCTTCGCGGGCTTGCCGCGGGCGAGGTAGGGCTCGCACTTGGCCTTGATCACGTCCCTGGGGACGCGAAGGGCGATCTGACCGTTGACCCTGCGGTAGCGGCCGGTCTTCTTCGTGTCGTTGTGCTGGGTCGTGATCTCGTAGCCGAGAAACCGCGCCGCCCGGGTTCGGGCGTGGGTGACCAGCGTCTTCTCCCGGGAGAGTTCCAGCTTGAGTTCGTCACGCAGGAACTCCGCCAAGCGATGCTTGATCTGCTCGGCCTCGGCTTTCGGTCCGGTGAATCCGAGGAGGTGGTCGTCTGCGTAGCGGACATAGCGAAGCCTGCGATATGACGGGTCGTTGGGATCCGCACTCGGCAGGCTCACCATCCGCTGACGCAGTATCCGGGCCTGGGCCCGGTCGCCGCGCCGGCGGGCTTTCGCCAGCAGATTCTGCAACTCCAAATACGCCGGGTTGCGAACCCGGCGCTCTCCACGGGTGTACTCCGGGATCAGAACCTTCTCGACGAACTCGTCCAACCGGTGCAGATATATGTTGGACAGGATCGGGGAGGCCACTCCGCCTTGCGGCGCTCCGGAGGGCGTGGCTCCCCATTTCCAGTCCTCCAGGTATCCGGCTGTCAGCATGTTGCGCACCAGCCGCAGGAACCGCTGGTCATGGATCTTCTCGCCGAGGATCGACAGCAGGACCTGGTGATCCAGGCTGCCGAAGCAGTCGGCGATGTCCCCTTCGATGAACCAGGACGTCCCGGTCCAGGTGTGGGCCACCTCCCGCAACGCGGTGTGGCAGCCCCGTCGGGGACGGAATCCATGAGATCGGTCGGAGAACGTCGGCTCGTAGTACGCCTCCAAGAGCAGGCGGACCACCTCCTCGACGAGCTTGTCCGACCAGGTCGGCAGCCCCAGCGGACGCGTGGTCCCGTTCTTCTTCGGGATGTGCACGCGCCTGACCGGCCGGAAGCGGTAGCGCTCGTGGCGCATCGCCTCGATGATCCGGTCGATCTTCCGCTGGGACATGCCGTCCACGGTTTCCGGCGTGGCCCCGGGCGTCATCGCGCCGTGGTTGGCGTAGATGCGACCGTAGGCCAGCAGATACAACTGTGGATTGAACAGCTGTCGATACAGTTCGTCGCACGGCAGATGGCGCCTGCCGCGCTCACGCAGGACACCCAGCACCGTTGCGGCGCTCTGCATTTCGCATACCTCCCCATATCCGGGTGTCCGAATCACCTGGCCCCCTTCGCCCTGCGGACGGCTTTCCCGCCCTCCCCGGCCGGGCGTGACTCCGGCGACTACTACGGGGCCTCCGTCGCCATAGGACTCGCGTCCCGTAGGCGATCCCACGTTCGTCCCTGTCTGTACGTTCTAGCGCGACTTAGGCGTCCCACTCATCTCCTTGAATGTCCTCGCTGGACATCGCTCCGAACCACGGAAGTTGCACCAGGCCAACAATCGAAACCGGTGCAGGGTCGGCGTCGGTTTCAGCTGTCTTTCCGACGGATGGGAACTTGCATCTTCTGGAGATTGGTCTTCAAACAATCCAGTCTTCGCCATATCGCGCGGGCCGCCCGGTGCACCGTCCCTGGCAACTGGGCCCGGTCACCGGTTTCCTGACATGCTCTTGTCCCCTTCACCTTTCGGATCCAGGTGAGTCATCCGGCCCAGGAACCTCCTTCCGAGTTCCTCCCGGCTGAGCCGGGGATACAAACAGAGCGCCTCGTGGCGCACAAGGTCCGCTCGACGACCCAGCGCGTGCGGCCGAGCCCGGATCCGTGTGCGACGCCTCGGCGCGCGATCAGGGCTTGATGCCGCGCTTCCACAGGAGGCGGCGGTACTTGTCGTAGTCGTAGCCTCGGTCGGCGAACAGTCGTCGGGGCCTGTTGCGGGGTCGTCCGCGCAGGCCCCGGATGCGGGGTATCGCGTCCAGGAGCGGGATCAACTGCGTGACGTCGTGCCGGTTTCCGCCGGTCACGGACACGGCCAGCGGCGTGCCGTGGCGGTCCACGATCACATGGTGCTTGGACCCCGGCCGTGCGCGGTCGACGGGCGAGGGGCCGACGCGGTCCCCCCTTTGAGCGCCCTGATGTGGGAGCCGTCGATCGCGCAATCGTCCATGTCCAGGCGGCCGTTGGCCCGCAGCTCGGCCAGCAGGGCCTCGTGCAGCTGCGGCCGGACGCCGGCCTCGGTCCAGTCCCGAAGCCGGCGCCAGGCCGTCACCCCGAGCAGCCCACGGCGTCCGCGGGAACGTCGCGCCAGGCGATACCGGTTCGCAGCACGTACAGCACACCCGCGAGTGCTGCCCGGTCCGGGACACGCAGTCGCTCGACATCCGCTCGACGCCCTCGCGGTCGATGATCTCCAGCGCGCAGGCCAGCGCCCGCTCCCGACTGAGCCTGTCGCCCTCCACCGTCGGTGAAGTGGTCATATCGGCACCTTCTGTCGCTACGGGTCACCGGAGTCCACCACTTAGTTCGTAGACCTGCGGGGTAGCATCGGCACCGCACACGACCTGACGAACAATTTCACGCTGGTCGGCCACCAGCTCACCGGTTCCACCGGGACGCTGTTCCTCTTCGGCGTCGTCGTCGGCGCGGCGGCCATGCTCGGCCTCCGCCTCCTGCTGACCGGAGCACGCCGCACCTCGCGGCGCGGTGCCACCGCCCGGCACGGGCTGCGCGACTCCCGCCGGGAGACGGCCGCCGCCACCAAGGACCGCGACGCCGCGGTCGAGGAGCGGGACGCGGCCCGGGTGGAGGCGACCGCAGCCGCCGACGACCGGGACAGCCTCTACCGGGAGCGCGACGTCCTCGCAGCGCAGCGAGCCGTCCTCACCAGGCAGCGCGACGACCTGCTCGACGGCGGGCCGCGCCGTCCCCACGAGCAGACCGCCGGGACACGGACCGGCCCGATGCACCAGCAGGAGGCCACACCACGCGGACCTGACGAGGCGTCACCGGCCAACGGACACCGCAGGCCCCACCTGTTCGGACGCGACGACGGCTCCAGCTGATCGCAGCCTCGCCGGCTCGCCCCACCGTCACGCCGACAGGCAGGTCGCGGTGCCGGGTCAGCTGCCGGTGGTCTGGTCGCCGATCATCGCGATCAGGGCTTCCCGGCCGTGCTCCCGCAGGACCCGGCGCTGGCGGGTGGCGCCGTTCCCCTCGCGGAGCAGCCGGTCGAGCACGGGAACGATGTGCCGGCGGTCTCCGCTCCGGTCGAGTGCCGGGTCGACGGCGTCCAGCAGCGTCGACACCGCCTCTCCCACCGCGACGAGCCCACCGTGGACGGGATCGAACACCTCACCCGCGGAGCCGTGGCGCGCGCCGTGCCACACCGCGGCCGCCAGGGCCTCCGGCTCGACGATGGGGCCTGGGCGCTCCGCCCCGTGGTCGCTGATCGCCCGGTCGGCCAGGGCCCGCACGGTCCCGGCGAGCATCACCGCCTCGTCCGGCCGGAGTTGGACGTCCATGGCGCGGAGCTCGACGGTGGGGTAGTGGTCGGACAGCCTGATGTGCCAGTAGATCTGTCCACGGTCGTGGATCAGTCGGCGTGCCACCAGCGCGCGGGTGCGCCGGTCGTAGTCGGCGGCGTCCTCGAAGCGCGGCGGCGGACCGCTGACGGGCCAGCGGCCGAAGACGATGGTCCGCCAGCTGGCGAAACCGGTGTCGGCGCCCTGCCACAGGGGCGAGTTGGCGGCCAGCGCCACGAGCACCGGAAGCCACGGACGCAACCGGTTCAGCACGACGATCCCGAGCGCGCGGTCGGGGATGCCGAGGTGGACGTGCATGCCGGTGATCAGCTGCTCATCGGTCAGTTGCGGCGCGTCGCTGTGCATGGCGCGGTACCGGGCGGTGTCGGTGATCGGCATGGTGAGCCGGTCGGCGAACGGAGCGGCTGCGGACGCGGCGAGACAGCAACCGTCCGCGGTGGCCGCCTGCCCCAGGGCGTGGCGCATGCGCAGGAGGTGTCCGCCGACCTCCTCCAGTTCCCGGCAGACGGGGGTCGCGACCTCCAGCTGGGCCTGCAGGAGTTCCCGCTGCACCTCGTCCTCCGCGAGGGCGGGCTGCAGGCCCGCGCTGCGACGGACCTGCTCCGCGCGGGCGCGCGGCAGGCCCGTGCCGAGGTCGAGAAGGAGGAACTCCTCCTCCACACCGAGGGTGAGCATGCCCCGCGGATACCCCGGATGGTCCGCCGCAATCCCCGCAGGTGAATGCGGTGCAGCCGGGTCGCGGCCGGCCCGTGGCTCGGATCGTCAACCGGCTGGCCTGCTCGCCGGCGGGATCTGCGTCCCGATGCCGGCGCAGAGCAGGTCCAGGCTCCGAAGGAACTTCTCGTCCGGGTCGAGAGCGGCCGCGGCCGCCACCGTCCGGGGGAAGCTCCGACGGAGGGCGGCGACGTCGTCGGCGGTGACCGGCACCGCGGGTGGCTCGCTCTGCTCCTGGAGCACGTAGCCGGTGACGTGGCTGAGCACGGTGTCGGCGGCGGTGCCGCAGTGCTCGGGGGGAACGCCGGCCTCGGCGAGGGTGTCGAGCAGGCGTTCCATCAGCGAGAGTGCGCCGGGGCTGAGGGTCTTCGGGCTGCCGGCGAGCATGATCGCTCCGCCGGGATGTCGCCGGATGCTCCGGCGCAGGGCGACGGCCTGCGCCGTGACCCGCGCCGGCCAGCCTGCCTGCGCGGGCAGGCTGGCCAGGGCGGCGGTGCCGGCCTCGAACGCCTGCCGGGCCACCCGGTCGGCCATCAGTTGGAGCAGCGCGGCCTTGTTGGCCACGTGGTAGTAGAGGCTGCCGGCGTGCACGTCGAGCCGGTCCGCGACCTTGCGCACCGAGAACCCGTGGTAGCCGGTCTCGGCGAACGCTGCCATCCCCGCGTCGATGATCCGGTCTGCGGTCAGCTTCACGACCGCAGTCTAGCGAGCCGGAGTCCGTTTTCGAACAGTGTTTGAAACCCTGCTTCGGGGCGCTAATGTCATGATCAGAAAAGCGCACACGGCTCGGAGGGGGGTGGTGACGATGGACGCTCTGGTGTTCAACGTGACCACGGCGGCACTGATGGTGCTGATGTTCAACGGCGGTCTGGCCCTGGTCGGCCGGAGCACGCTGGGCGGGCGGCGGATCCCCTGGGCGGCGGTCGGGCTGACCGGGCTCGCGCTCGCCGCGGTGGCCCTCCAACTCTGCTGGTCGGGGGCGATGGGGGCGCTCGACGCGGACCCGTCGAAGCCCGGCTGGTGGCGCGTGGTCACCTCGGTCTTCATGCAGAACGGCGGCTTCGGCGGGGCGGCCTGGAACCTCGCCACCCTCGCCGCCGTCGCGGCCCTCGCCGAGTGGTTCTGGGGCGCGCCGCTGACACTCGGCCTGTTCACCGCGGGCATCCTGCTGCCGGAGCAGATCGACAAGCTCTGGGGCCAGACCTCCCACAGCACCGACCCCCGCAACTTCGCCGGCAGCTCCGGCGCCACCTACTTCCTCGGCGCGACGCTGGCCGCGGCGCTGCTGCTGCACGGTGGTGCCGACGGGCACTCCGGCCAGGCCGCCGACCGCGACGCTGCCGGCGAGGGCACGAGCGCCAAAGCCGTCCGCAAGAACCGGCTGCTCGCACTCGGTGTGCCGGTGCTCGGGCTGGCGATGTGGTTCGCCCAGGAGAACGGGCACGGCCTGGTCTCCGCCTACGGCTTCGTCCTCGGCGCCCTCAGCTGGGCAGCGTTCCGCACCGTCCTGCACCCGGAGCGCGATCTGCGCCGACCGACCCGCCTCACGGTCGCCTCGCTGACCGGAATCCTCGCCCGACGGCCCCGGAACGCCGGCTAGCGTCAGTCCAGGCCGCCGCGGCGGATGACTTCGGCCGAGGCTCTCTTACGGCGACCTCGACGCGCTCGTCCACGAGATCGACCCCTGTACGAGTACTGGCCGCGCTGCCCGCGCGATCCCAGGGCCGCCGCCCTCGACAGCTCCCTGGCGGAACGTCAGATCGCCGTCTACGCCTCGGTCCTGGTGCTCGGTCAGTCGCAGGGGCACTTCACACTGCAGGATCCGCCCCGGCAGCTCGCGGCGAACTTCGTGGCGATGGAGGACGGCTTCCAGATGGAGATCCGCTCCGAATTGCTCCGGACCGGCTGATACGGGGGGAGCCCCGGCCGTTGTGTGGCCGGGGCTCCCGTGTGTGTGCTGGGTGGGTCAGTGTTGGAGGGTGAGGAGGCCGGGGCGCCAGGGGAGTTGGTCGTAGGGGCCGCCGGCGGTGGGGTTCTTGCCCTGGT
>NZ_JBFAQR010000109.1:0-10437 GCF_040678815.1 Kitasatospora sp. NPDC049285
CACCCCGGGCCAACCCCCCGGGGCCCCCCACCCTGTGGTGCCCCCCCTGCCGGGGGCGCGAAAAACCCGCCGCCGGGCCCCCCCCGGCCCCCCCCCCGACTGGCATTGCTAGACCTTCAGGGAGGCCCCGTAGACCACGGGCGTGGACGGATCGGTGAGATCCACGAGGACCGATCGAGTCGGAGCATGCGGATCCGAGTCGACTCCTGGGACCACCAGCCCCCGCAGCGATTCGGGCTTCGGGAACTGCCAGCCCGCGTCACGCACCGCTGCGGTGCTGAGCGCGAAGTCCGGACTTCCCAAATCCGCCTCGTTCCTGCCCAGTCCGGACAGGAACGCACCCAGGCCCTTGGCATCGGTCCGGAACGACACCCAGAACGCGGAGCTGCCGATGTCCCGGTCCTCCGCATACACGGCCTGCTCCGCACCGGCCGGAACCTGCAGGCCGTAGCCGGCCGCAAGGCCGGCAGCGGGAATCCCACTGGCCGATG
Source organism: Kitasatospora sp. NPDC049285 (assembly GCF_040678815.1). Taxonomy (NCBI): domain Bacteria; kingdom Bacillati; phylum Actinomycetota; class Actinomycetes; order Kitasatosporales; family Streptomycetaceae; genus Kitasatospora; species Kitasatospora sp. NPDC049285. The sequence continues at coordinate 492 of NZ_JBFAQR010000109.1, forward strand.
CCCGCGCCGTCGGTTCGGCGCGGGTGCCGTCCGATCCGGCACCCACCGCCGAACCGCACGCGGCCAGCGCCAGGGCGGTCAGCGGCGACAGCAGGAGTACAGAGAGGTGTCTTCTGGTCATCAGGGCATTCCCCGCCTGAGAGTCGCCCCGTAGACGTTGAAGTCACGAGCCAGACCAACGGTGTTGAGGTGGGCGATCTCAGGCTGGGTGAGGTGGATCCAGAACTTGTCCAGGTCCCCGCGGCCTTCGCTCGGGATTCCCCAGTCGTAGCGCTTGCGGACCTCGAGCTCGTACTGGCCCGGCTCCGCGGCCGAGGTGACCCGCCACTGGAAACCGTTCAGCGCATAGTACCAGTCGAGGCTTTCCTTCTCGCTGGCGCGCGTGCTGACCCAACCGGAGTCGTAGGTCGACGCGCCCTTCTTCTTCACCTCCTGCAGGTAGGTGTCCACCTCCTTCTTGAATCCGGGAATGTCGCCGATCATCTCGTTCGGATCGACGGTGTAGTCGTCACCGCTTCCGTCGAGGAAGTGCCGCAGGAGCTTCGAGGTGTTGTCCCACCCCTTCAGGTTGGCGCCACTGACAACCTGGTAGAGGAGGTTCCTGACCTTCATGTCGTGCGGACCCGGCTTGTGGATGTTGTACTCACGGCTCTCGGTGTCGGTGTAGTCGTCACCGGCGTCGTGCTCCAGCTCCCACATCCGGTGGTGGTAGTCCTCGGCCGCCTGCGCCTTCTCCTGCTGCCGGTGGAGCCGCTCGGCGTTCTGCTTGGCCGGCTCGCTGCACTCGTGCGTGTCGCACCAGATGCCGTCCGGGTCGGTTCGCAGGCCCTTCGGGTCACTCTTGCCGACTGGGTCACTGCTCGCGTAGGTGTAGCCGCCGAGCTGCTGGGAGTCATTGGCCTGGAACAGCGGGTCGACGCTGACGAACCGTCCGGTGACCGGGTCGTACTGGCGTGCGCCGAGAACGGTGAGTCCTGTGGTGGTGTTGCTGGGCGCGTTGAGGAACCCGCGGTTGTCCGCCCAGGTGGCCGCGGTGCCGCGGGGAGCGCCGTAGGGGGTGAACTGGCGCCAGGTCGGCGTCTGGGCGGTGCTGTCGAGGGTCAGGGTCGCCGTGCCGTGTGGGTCGGCGATCTCGAACCGGTAGTTGGTGCCGAACCCGGTGCGGACGACAGTGCCGCCGCCCGGCAGAGCCGTGTAGCGGACGCCGGTGACCGCACCGCCGGCCACGGTGAGCTGCTCGCCGGACAGGTACAGGACCGTGGAGGCCGGGTCCTTCTGGAGAAGCACTTGCCCGTTGGCGTCGTAGACGTAGGTGGTGTCGCCGGCCGTGCCGTGGACCTTGGTGAGGCGTCCGGCGTCGTCCCAGGTGAGGGTCTGCGCGCCGTTGGCGGGGGTGGTCCGCTGGGTCGTGTTGCCCGCGGTGTCGTAGCCGAAGGTCGAGCTGTTGCTGGTGGAGGTCAGGGTGTGGGCCTGGCCGGTGTTGTTGCCGTTGTAGGTGTAGGTGGTGGCGGTGTCCGCGCCTCCGGTGGTGGAGTGTTCGGTCTGGTTGGTGCGGTTGCCCAGCGGGTCGAACTGCCAGTCGGTCCAGTACGAGCCGTTCGCGATCGCGTCGCCCACCTGGGAGTGGTTGAGCGCGGTCGGGTTGGCGGCGCAGGAGTCGGTGGCGGTCCACGCCTGGGTGAGCCGGTCGAGTTGGTCGTAGCTGTAGCACTGCGTCTCGGTCGTGGCACCGAGGCGGGTGGAGGTCTGGCGGACGGTGTTGCCGGCCAGGTCGTAGTCGTAGTGCTGCTTGTCGACGTCGCTCGGCGTCCCGGTGTTCGAACGCGACACCAGTTGGTCGGTCAGCCGACCCGTGTGCGGGTCGATGGTGTTGGTGATGTACGCCAGGTTGCTGCCGGTGCCGAGCGTGGTCTGCTCGACCCGCCCGTACGCGTCGTAGCTGGTGCCCTGGGCGTAGCCGGTGGTACCGGAGGTCGCGCCGTTCGGGAGGTCGAACGCGGTCGCGTAGGTCCGGGTGACGGTCTCCAGCGGGAGCCCGCCGCCGGCCGGCGACTGATCGGTGTACGGCAGGCCCTTGATCGCCGTGTAGACGTGCTTGAACGTGTAGGGCTTGGCGATCAGCGCGTCCTCACCCACCGGAATGGTGATCGTTTCACCGAGCGACTTGCCCATCGCAGTGAAGCCGAGCGCCTGGGTGGTGTACGCGCGGCCGCCGTCGTAGGAAGTGACGGTGGTGGTCTGGCCGATGGCGTTGGTGACGCCGGCGACGGTGTTGTCGTTGTCGTAGACCCACGAGGCGAGCTGGTTCGCCGAGCCCTTGGTGGCGAGCGTGGCCGCGTAGCTGCCGGTCTTGCGGTTCACCGCGTCGTAGGTGGAACTGACGCTCTTTCCGCGGGAGTCGGTGCTCTGCACGAGATTGCCCGCGCCGTCGTACAGCATGCTGCTGACACCGGCGTCGGGGTCGTTCTTGGCCACGGCCTGGCCGAGCAGGTTGTAGGTGGTGGTCCAGGTCGAGCCGTTGGCGGTGACGGTGCTCTGCTTTCCGTGGCCGTCGAAGCCGTAGGTGATCGCCTGGCTGGTCCCGCCACTAACGCTGTACGTGCCGGTGAAGGAGTCCGCGGGGGCGTTCAGCGTCGGGCGGGCCGTGTAGTCGTCCAGCTCGGCCGTGCGGCCCAGCGGATCGGTGACGGTCGTCTTCACCGTGCCGCCCGCGGGCGGGATCACGATGGTGCGGTCACCGCCATAGACGGTGGTGGTGACCTCCTTCGCCTGCGCGTACTGGTAGGAGGTGTCGACGACCGTCCGGCCGAGGCCGTCGTAGGTCGGGACGCTCTGGCTGGGGATCTTCGAGTCCTGCGGCATCGAGGCGACCGACAGGGACGGCGAGTTGTCCGGGTCCCAGTACGGGTTGTTCTTCTTGCGTACCCAGCCGCGCGAGTCGTAGAACGACTCGGTGATAAGCCGTCCGCCCTTGGGCGTCGGCGCCTGGGTCTGCCGCACCCGGCCCAGCGAGTCGTAGATGCTGTATGAGGTCACGTAGCCGAGCGAGTCGTTCAGCGACTGCGTCGTCGTCCCCGACACGCCGGTCTGCGACACGGTGTAGGTGTAGAGCGTGTTCGCCGGGTCGCTGGTGACCCGGGAGTTCTGCCACACCGAGACCAGTCGGCCGAGCACGTCGTAGCGCGACGTCGCCACCACGCCGTTGGCATCCGTCGCCGTCAACGTGAGCCCCCTCGCGGGCGCTTGCGTATTGGTGGCCGTCTGGTTCTTCGCGTTGGTGACGGACTGACCGGTCGTCAGTCCGACCGCGTTCATGGTGTAGGCCGTCGTCGTAGCGTTGCCGTTGCCGTCGTAGCTGACCAGCGGGCGGCCGTAGCCGTCGAAGGTACCCCGCGAGACGGTCTGCCAGGTGAAGGCACCACCCGAGTAGTCCGCGGCCTTGCGGGTCATGGTGACGTTGCCGACCGTGGGCGCGTTGGTCTGCGGGAAGGCCGTCGAGTAGGTCGCGTCGTCGTAGAAGGTTTGCTGTGCGGAGACGACCTGCGCCGGGCGGTTCACCAAGGACGGCGCGCCCAGCGTGTTGGTGGAGCCGGGCACCGACGGCTTCGCGCCCTGGGTGTATCCGGAGCACGCCACCGAGTCGGTCTCCTGGGAGGCCACGAGGCCGACCAGGTTGAGCGAGGTGTTCGCCGGGGCGTAGGTGGTCGTGGCGCAGGTGTCGTAAGCAGGGTTCACCGGCACGGTGTGCGTGTAGGTCGCGTTCAGCAGGCCGAAGTTCACATCACTGACGGTCGCGTTGTAGCTGGAGTCCGTCTCGGTGTACCGCCAGCCCGAGGTGACCGCCTGCCGGGTGAACGTCTCGACCGGCTTGACCGTGTTCGCGGTCAGCGCCGGCAGACCGGTGCGGTTGCGCGTGGCCGTCGCGGACGAGACCCAGTACGAGGTGATGGTGGAGCTGTCGACCGCGCCCCCGTCCCCCTTGTAGCTGCTGGTCTCCAGCGCGCTGCCGCTGAGCTGGGCGCTGTCGGGGCGGACGCCGCCCTGCGAGTCGGTGACGCTGACGCTGCGGTTGGTGGTCGGGGTCAGGTAGTCCCCGTCCATGCCGCGGTAGTAGTCCGTGACCGACTTCGTCCTGCGGTCGTTCGCCCCGTCGCCGGTGCGGGTGATGACCGTGCCGTAGCCGCGGAACTGGCCCCAGGTGCGGTACTTGGCCTGCACGACCTCGTTGTCGTCGTAGTGCCAGGCCGCGCCGCCGGTGTACTCGTAGCTGGTGGCCTTCTGCAGGGCCCCGCCGGTGGCGTCCGCCTCCAGCACCTGGGTCACCGCGTACTTCTCGAACCAGTCCATGACCGGCGCGCTGTAGAACTTCGGCGTCCAGCTGACGGGATAGCAGGAGTTCGTGTTGGACGAGGCGTTCGCGGAGGCCACGTACGCCGCGGTGCACGCGTTCGGCAGACCGTAGGTGATGCCGGTGACCGCGCCGAGCTCGGAGGTGATCGAGGTCAGGCGGTAGCGGAACATGCCCGGGAAGTTGGCAGTGTCGACGCGGTTCTGCATCGTCGTTCCGCCGAACTTCACCGCCGGCAGCGCGAGGGAGCCGGAGCCGCCCGCCGAGGTGTCGGCGCCCGTGTGCGTGATGCTTGCCAGCCACAGGGTCGGCGAGGTGCCGTCACCCGTGGGGGGCTCCGTCTGCGCGAGGTCCCAGGTGTCGACCGGCTTGTACTGCGAACTCGCCGTGTCGTACTGCTGGGTGACGATCTGCTTCAGCCGCGCGGTCGAGAACATCGACGGCGACTTCGGCGAGCAGGTCGCACCCTGGTTGCAGATCAGGTCGAACGGCACGTCCGGGTACTGCGTCGCGTTGTTCGCCGCCGAGATCGGGTCGCACGTCGTGGCGACACAGCGCGAACCCGTGATGAACGAGACCTGGTCCGGGACGGTGCCGTACGCGCCGCCGTCCAGGAAGCCGTAGTCGATCCGGGCGAGGTACGAGTCGCGCACGTACTTGGTGTTCGACGCGCCGTTGTTCTGGCCGTAGTAGTTGGTGTCCTGCGTGTAGTAGTACGCCATCGCGGCGCCCCGGACGTCCTTCACGTAGTCCAGGTGCCACTTGTACGCCATCGTGCACACCGAGGCGTCGAAGCCCGAGGCGTTGTAGCACGGGTCGCCCGAGTGCGAGGAGTACACCGGCATCGAGTCGACCGAGTTGGTGACCGCCCTGCCGGAGCTCCACCCCGGCAGCTGGTTGCGCCCGAAGTAGTAGACCGTGCCGGAGCGGTCCGTGACGGTCCAGTAGTCCGTGTTGTACGTGCCCGTCCCGTTGTTCGAGCCCGTGACGTGTGCGACCTTGGAACCGTCGTCGGCGGCCAAGGCGAACGTGCCCTTCGCGGCGTCGTAGACGATCGACGTGGACGCACCGTTCAACGACAGCGTCAGAACCTGGCCCGCGTAGCATTCGTCGGACGTCGCCTTCGGCGAGGCCGAGCCCTCCGGCTCGTCCGAGCACGACGTGAAGGTCTGCTGAATGAACGACTCCGGCGTCGACCAGCCGTCGCCGACCCACGAAGCCTGTGCCTGCGTGCTCGCCGTCTTGCCGTCGACCTCCGCCGAGTCGTAGCCCAGGGCGATCTTCGGCACGAGAGTGGTGGCCGCACCGGCCGTGGTCAGCGGATACGAGTAGGTGAAAGAGCCACCCGAGCCGCCACCGGTCCAGCTTCCGGCCGGACTCAACGCGCTGGCGGCGTATGAACCGGCCGACGAGCCGCCGTCGTCCGATCCTGAGGCCGCGGCCAGCACCATCGGCGCCGAGGCCGAAGACGCCTGCACCGCCGAGGCGTTGCCCGACCAGACCGCCGGAACGACCTTCCCGGTGTCGGTCGCGCTCGCCTTCACCGCACCGGAAGCGCCGAGGTCGACCTCCGCCGACACCGACTTCCCCGCCGCATCACGATCGGTCGCCAGCGGCGTCCTCACCTGACACGCCGCCACCTCCGGCGTGGTCAGCGCACACGCGGGCAGCGAGACGAGCTGCAGCCGCGACGCCCAGTTGCCGCCCAGCGCCTCCGCGAACGCGGAGTAGTCGACCCCGACCCGCACCTTCCCGTGCGCGTCACCGCCGTCCACCGTGAACACCACGCCCGACACACCCAGTTGGGCAGCCTTCGCCTGGTCCAGCACCTTCACGTCCGCGCCCGGCGCGGACGATCCGGCACTGCCCTTCACCCACACCGGCGTCCCCGACGCCTGCGACTTCGCACCCGGAGCAGCCGACGCCGCCCGACCCGAAGCCGCCTTCGGCCACGCCACCGCCTTCGGCACGAACGCCCGCTTCGCGTCGTCCGGCACCTCGATCTTCCTGGCCGCGAGGGACTTGACCCCCTTGACCGCCGCCGCACCCGGAACCCCCGGCTTCGACAGCGGCGCAGCGAACGCCGGAGCCGCCGTCAACGAGGCCACCAGGGCCGCGATGGACAGCGCCCCCAGACTCCTCAGCAGCGGCGGCGGGCCGGACAGCCATCTCGGTCGCCCCCTTCGGGGACGAATCAATTCGGAACTGGGCATGCGAAAGCCACCCCTCCTTGCTGCGCTGCCCCATGGGCAGCGTCACCCCCCGGCGCACCAGCCGGCTCGGCAGCGACTATGACAGTGCACGACCCGTTAGGTCACGGGGAATTCGGGGAAAGATCGTTGGACTTGGTGAAGTCGTTACGATTGCGGCTCAGGCAAACTCGGCATCCGGCAGCAAAACCTGACAATCCGTCAATGAGAGCTACATGCTCGTCACAAACGCAGTGCCCCGCCACCTTGCGGTGGCGGGGCACTGTCAGGTGATCGGGTGTCAGTTGTTGGTGCCCGAAGCCCAGATCGGGACGCCGTCCGAGCTGTAGATCACCAGGTTGCCGTCCGGCTGGAGGAACATGCAGTCACCGGCCGAGACGACCATGGCCGCCCAGACACCGGTGCCGGCCTGGTGGGCCTGCTGCTGGTAGATGCCGAAGTTGCCGTCGCGCTGGAGGGTGAGGGCGGCGTTCGGGTAGCCCGAGCTGCCGACGCTCCAGGTGGAGCCGTTGGCCTTGGTGATGGTGAGGAGACCGGAGTTGAAGGTCATCGTGGCGCGGGAGGTGCTCCAGGACGAGCCGGTCGAGTAGTTGGTGTCGTCACTGGGGAACAGGACGTAGCCCGGGGTTCCGGAGAGCAGCGCGACCTGGTTGGGGGTGAGCGTCGTGCCGGCCCAGGTCTGGACGTTGGAGACGGCGCCGTTGAAGAAGGTCCGGTGGCCGCCGCTGTACATGTAGTCGCCGACGCGGAAACCGCCGGTGAAGCCGGCCACCGGGTCGTGGGAGCCGTAGCCCACCTCGATGCCGTTGATGTACAGCGCCATGACCTTGGTGCTCGCGTGGTAGGTGACCGTCAGGTGGGTCCAGACGCCGATCTGCGCCATGCCGCCGCCGACGCCCGCGTGGACGCAGTCGTAGGTCCAGGCACTGCTGTCCGCCTTGGACATGCAGAAGTACCACTGCTTCGAGTTCGCGTCCGCGTAGACGATGAACCCGGCCGAGCTGGTGCCGTCCTGGGAGAGGACCACGCCGTCGACGGCGTTGGGCTTCACCCACACCGAGGCGCTGAAGTCCGCGGAGAGGGTCGCGGCCGGGGTGGTGGTCGACAGGACGCCCGCGCCGGTGCCGTTCAGGTGGACGTCGGGGTTGAAGAGGTCCTTTCCGCTCCAGGTCGCGCCGGTGTCGCCCGACAGCGGCAGCGCTCCGGCGCTGTCGCCGGCGGAGGTCGCCCGGCTGCCCTCGGTCCCGCCCTCGCTCAACGCCCAGCTGTGGGTCGGCGCGACCAGCAGCTGCGAGGGGAGGGTGCTGAACGCGGTGCCGTTGAAGACGTTCGCGGTGACCTTGCCGGTGCCGTCGACGGACCACAGGTCGGCGGTGCCGTCGCGGTTGATGTCGGCGGCCTGCAGGACCGGCTTGGCGGCGGAGGTCCAGCCGCTGGCGGCGAGCTTGACCGGCGTGTTGGGCGTCGGGTTGGTGCCCTGCAGCGGGACGGCCGCCAGGTTGGCGAGGACGGTCGGGCTGTAGTACCAGAGCTCGCCGGTGGTGGTGTTGCGGGCGTACAGCGCCGGCAGGTTGTTCACCAGCGCGGTGGTGATGGTCCAGCCGGTCCAGTCGGCACCGCCGGCCGGGTTGGTCGAGGTCAGCGCGACGCTCGCGTCCGCGGCCGGGTAGGCGCCCGGGGTACCGACGCCGTTGGTGAGGGCGAGCTGGCCGTTGAACACCATCAGCAGGCCGGGGATGCCGACGGGGTCCTCGTGGACGATCTCGTACAGGGCCCCGGCGTTGGCGACCTGGGTGGCCTTGGCGCCGCCCTGGCCGGAGGTGAAGGCGACGGCGTTGACGTTGACCTGGGAGCCGGAGTTCGGCGTCAGGGCGGAGCCGTCGCCGGCGCCGTAGAGGATGTGGCCGGTGCCGTTGGCCGGGTTGTACTGCAGGACGTCGTTGAAGCCGCCGCCGCTGCGGAAGTGGCCGACGATCGCCTGGGAGCCGTTCCAGTCGGCGGCCGCGCCGGGCGTGTTGGCGCCGGTGCCCTGGATGCCGATGTTGTTCACCGCGGTGTTGACGCTGTCGGCCGTGGCGCCGGACGAGAGCCAGAGGCCGGACGGCAGGCCGGCCTGGTTGCCGACCAGGGCGAGGTCGGCGCGCCCGGTGCCGGTCAGGTCGTTCTCCGCCGCGGCGGCGGGAGCGGTCGCGTTGACCACCAGGACGGCCGTGTCGCCGATGTTGCCGCCGGCCGAAACCGCGGTCACCGACAGGGTGTTGACCGCACGGCTCGGCTTGATCGCGGCGTTGGCGGAGCCCGACACGGCGGCGACCGACACCGGCGACGCGCCGTTGAGCTGGTACAGGAAGCTCGCCGGCGCACTGCCCGTCGCGTTCGCGGTGAACGTGAACGTGGCCGCGGTGCCGACCGTGTAGGACGGGTTCGCCGCCTGGGTGATGGTCGGGGCACCGGGGACCGTCGGGTCGAAGGTGAACTGGCAGGTGCTGCTGACCGGGCTGGTGGCGCTGCCGTCGCTGGTGTAGACGTTCCAGTTGAAGGTCGTCTGGGCGCCGTTCGCCGCGGCGGCGAGGGTGGCGCGCGGGATGACGAACGCGGAGGTGGTGCCCGCGGTGGCGGCGAGGCTGCCGGTGGAGGAGGAGGCGACCACGGTGCCGTCGCTCTTCTTGAGCGTGAAGGCGACGCCGAGGCTGCCGCCGTCCTGGTCGTTCACCCCGGCGTAGAGGACGACGTCACCGTTGCCGATCACGCTGGGCGGGTTGGCACCGCAGACCGTGGCGGGCGAGGTGCTCAGCGAACCGGGCGCGGTCGGCGCGTGGTTGTAGGTGGTGGAGATCGACATCGAGGACGGCTGGAACTTCTTCCAGCCGTACGAGTCGCCCTCGTCACCGGCCCGCAGACCGAGCGTGATGTCGGACTTGCCGCTGGCGACGGCGCTCTGCATCGCGCCGGTCATGGTGAAGCCGACGGACTGAGCGGGGCAGCTACTGCTGTAGCCGTGCGCCTCGTTCTTGGTGTCGAGGCGGGAGATCAGGCCGGGCTGGTTGTTCCAGGTGGTGCCGGAGCCGATCGAGCCGGTCCACCACAGCTCGACGTTGCGGCCGGAGCACGACGGCGACCAGGTCTCGGTCGCGTAGAAGGTCGAGGAGCTGATCTGCGCGCCGGCGAGTTCGGGCGCGACGCTCATCTGGGCGAACGCGCGGCCCACGTAGTACGGGGACTCCCAGCCGTTGTAGCCGACCCGCAGGCCGGTGGAGTCGCTGGTGCGCCAGTAACTCTGGGAGGGGAACGCCGAGCTGACGTAGGTCCAGTTCTGGCCCCAGCCACCCGCCGAGTACGACGGGTCGATGTACAGCGGCCAGACGGTGTCCTTGCCGGCGAGCAAGTC
>NZ_JBFAQR010000110.1:0-10308 GCF_040678815.1 Kitasatospora sp. NPDC049285
AACGCCAACGTCGCATTGAAATACGACCCACCGAACGTGAACGGCGCGAAGAACTGCGCCACCAGCATCTGCAGCACCAACTGCACCACCTGCAGAATCGCCATCAGCTTCGTGTACTCGACCTGATTCGCGACCTGCCGCGCCACATCCCCCAACTCCCGCGACAGATCCGCGGTCTCCGACATCACATCCCCACCCGACACCTGCCCCACCAGATCCCGGATCGCCGCCACGAACGCCTCCGCCGCATCCCCCTCGAAATTCTCCAGAATCACCGGCACCAACTCGCCGACATACCCCCCCAACACCTTCAGGTCGTCCGCCACCGCGTAGTAGTCGTCCGCCACCGACCGCATCAGATCCTCATCCGCCTCCGGCCACGGCATCCCCGTCACGAACGAGAAGAACCCGGCGATCTCAGGAGACGGATTGATCGACACGACAACAACCACCCTCTTGATTCGACACCCACCACGGCAGACCACCCACCGCACCGATCAAGAGAACGGCCGCACGCATCCCCCCGGCTCACCTCCCGCTCCACCTCGGCTGAGCAACGCCTCCCACCCACCCCGACAGGCCCACACCCCGCACCGCGCCGGAGCCGGTCGCACAGCTTCCCTTGCCTGCCCGACAACGCATGGCAGAGGGCCGCCCGCCCACGGCGAACGGCCCTACGGACACCAGCGTCAGACCGCAGCCGTTGCGGCAACGCACCTTCCGGCGCGCGCCCTGACGGGCCGTCAGCCCCGGTACGGCGGGGTCTGGCCCCAGTCCCAGTGCGGCATCGGGGAGTCCGGCAGCGGCGGCGGGTTGGGGCCCGCGTAGAGGACCGCCATCCGGGTGCCCCACTCCAGGTAGTAGGCGAGCACGGCGCGGAACTCCGGGTCGGCGGGCAGGCCGACCTCGTCGGCGGTGTCCAGCAGCAGGGCCACCCAGCGGCGGCGCTGCGGTTCGTCGATGCCGCGGCCGAGGTGGCGGCCGGCCATGTGCCGGTGGCCGCCGTGCTCGGTGCTGTAGACCTTCGGGCCGCCGAAGACCTCGCCGAGCCAGGCCGCGACGTGCCGGGCGTGCTCGGGGTGCTTGTCCGCGAACACCGGGGCCAGCAGCGGGTCCTGGTCCACGTGCTCGTAGAACCGGGTGAACAGCAGCTCCAGCGCGGGCGCCCCGCCGGCCCACTCGTACAGCGTGGGGTTGACCCCGCCGCGCCCCGCCACCGGTGTCGGCTCGTAGTGCCGCATCTCCTGGATGTCCCCGACGTACGGCTTGATCTCGGCGAAGAACGCGGCGAAGTGCGGGCCCTTGCGGAACCCCTCCAGATGGTCCTCGGCGGAGGTCCAGCGGATGCGCAGGACGTGGTCCCGCGGGTCCTCGGCGCACCGGGCGAGCTCGAAGTCGACGCACTGCTCGGCGAGGGACAGCGGCACCGCGGCGCGGGCGTACGCTTCCTCGAACGCGGCGCGCCGCGGCTCGTCGATCCGGTAGCGGATGTATTCGACCGTCATGGCCCCGACTCAACACCGGCGCGCGGCCCGGAACAAGAACTGACTTCGCGGTAAGTACCCGGACGGGGGAACGGACGGTGGCGGACCTGATGGCCGATCGGAGCTACAACTGCGCGGTGGAGCTGACCCTGGACGTGATCGGCGGCAAGTGGGCGGTCGTGGTGCTGGCCCACCTCAAGGAGGGCGTGCACCGCTACGGCGCGCTGCGCCGCCGGATCCCGGCCGTCAGCGAGAAGGTCCTGGTCCAGCGGCTGCGCGGACTGGAGGCCGCCGGTCTGATCGCCCGTCACTCCGACGGCGCCGCTCCGCCGTCCGTCGAGTACCGCCTCACCCCGGAGGGGGAGAGCCTGGCCCCGGTGCTGACCGCCCTGCACACCTGGGGTGAGCAGCGCGCCCGCCGCACCGGGGCGCGGATCGTCCCCGGCGGTCAGCCGAGCGCCGGGATCACCGCCGAGCCGTAGGCGTCGATGGTGGACTCGATGGCGTCGTGCATCGCGTAGACCGCGAACTGGTCGACGCCGAGCTCGCGCAGCCGGCGGAGCTTCTCCAGGTGCGCCTCGACCGGGCCGAGCAGGCAGAACCGGTCGACGATCTCGTCGGGGACGAAGTCCGTGGAGGGGTTCCCGGTCCGGCCGTGGTGGGAGTAGTCGTAGCCGTGGCGGTCCTTGATGTAGGCGGTGAGGGCCTCCGGGACCAGGTCGGAGTGCTCGCCGTAGCGGGCCACCAGGTCGGCGACGTGGTTGCCGACCATGCCGCCGAACCAGCGGCACTGCTCGCGGGCGTGCGCGAGGTCGTCGCCGACGTAGGCGGGCGCGGCGACGCAGACGGTCACCGCGGCGGGGTCGCGGCCGGCGTCGGCGGCGGCCTTGCGGACGGCCTTGACCATCCACTCGGTGAGGAACGGGTCGGCGAGTTGGAGGATGAAGCCGTCCGCCACCTGCCCGGCCAGCGCCAGGGCCTTCGGGCCGTACGCGGCCATCCACACCGGCAGCTTCCCGTCCCGCACCCACGGCAGGCGCAGCGCCGTGCCGTCCACCTCCACCTCGCGGCCCTCGGCGAGGTCGCGGATGACGCCGATCGCCTCGCCGAGCCGGGCCAGCGTGTTGGGCTTGCGCCCGGCCACCCGCATCGCGGAGTCGCCGCGGCCGATGCCGCACACCGTCCGGTTCCCGTACATGTCGTTGAGGGTGGCGAAGGTGGAGGCGGTGACCTCCCAGGTGCGGGTGCCGGGGTTGGTGACCATCGGGCCGACGTGCAGCCGGGTGGTCTCGGCGAGGATCCGGCTGTAGATGACGAACGGCTCCTGCCACAGCACGGCGGAGTCGAAGGTCCAGCCGTGGGTGAAGCCCGCCGCTTCGGCGCGTTTCATCCGGTCGACCAGCAGCCGGGCCGGGGGGTCGGTCTGCAGCACGAGTCCGATGTCCAACTCTGCTCCTCACGGTGCGTCAGCTCGGGGGTGGGTCAGCCGAGGTACTGGCAGGTGCCGCGCGGCTGGAAGCGGCCGTGTCCGGCCCGGCCGAGGTAGGAGCCGTCGTCGACGACCACCTCGCCGCGGGAGAGCACGGTGCGCACCCGTCCGGTGATCTGCTTGCCCTCGTAGGCGGAGTAGTCGACGTTCATGTGGTGGGTGGCCGCCGACAGGGTCTGGGTGGCGTTCGGGTCGTAGACCACCAGGTCGGCGTCGGAGCCGGGCGCGATGGTGCCCTTGCGCGGGTAGAGGCCGAACATCCGTGCGGGCGCGGCGCAGGCCAGCTCGATCCACCGACGGCGCGTCAGGTGCCCGTCCACCACGGCCTGGTGCAGCAGGTCCATCCGGTTCGCCACCCCGGGCAGCCCGTTGGGGATCTTGGAGAAGTCGCCGCGGCCGAGCTCCTTCTGCCCCTTGAAGCAGAACGGGCAGTGGTCGGTGGAGACCACCTGCAGGTCGTCGGTGCGCAGCCCGCGCCACAGCGCCGCCTGGTGCTCGCGCGGGCGCAGCGGGGTGGAGCACACGTACTTCGCGCCCTCGAACCCGGGCTCGGCGAGGTTGTCGGTGGACAGGAACAGGTACTGCGGGCAGGTCTCGCCGAAGACCGGCAGGCCCTTGTCGCGGGCGAGGGCGAGTTCGGCGACGGCCTCCTCGGCGGAGACGTGCACCACGTACAGCGGCGAGCCGGCCACCCGGGCCAGTTGGATCGCCCGGTGGGTGGCCTCGGCCTCCAGCAGCGCCTTGCGCACCTCGCCGTGGTAGCGCGGGTCGGTCTCTCCGCGGGCGAGGGCCTGGGCGACCAGGACGTCGATGGCGATGCCGTTCTCGGCGTGCATCATGATCAGGCCGCCGGTGTCACCGGCCCGCTGCATGGCGCGCAGGATCGCGCCGTCGTCGGAGTAGAAGACGCCGGGGTAGGCCATGAACAGCTTGAAAATGATCTCTCTGCGCCCTCTTCAGCCACGCTGGACTCACCGTCACCAGCCGTGCGGGGCAGACTGGTCAGGCGCGGGTCGAAGCTGGCGGTGATGTGGAGATCCGGCAGCGCGTAGGTCGGCGGCACCGGCGTGCCCTCGTAGCTGCCGAGCGCGCGCACGGCCTGCTCCCATGCCCCGGACTTCAGCTGCATCAACGCACGCTGATACACCGTCTGATGGCGGTGTCCGCCGGTGACGCTTCCGGGAAGGTCCTTCCAGGCCAGTCCGGTGCGGGCCTTGTACAGCGAGGCCTCGAACGCCATCCGCGGGGGCACCACCTTCGGCCCCGTCCGCAGGACTGGGAAGAGCCCCGCGATCCGGTCCCACTGCTCCTCTGTCAGGGCGGATGGCACCAGCAGACCGTGCTCCTCGAACCAGGTCTCAAACAGGCAGCCGTCCCGGCGCAGAGCCCCCGGCACCTCGCTGGTAACCGCCACCTCGACATCGAGGAGGTCGAGAAGGTCCTGCCTCTTCTCGACCGGCATGCCGGCGAGGCGCTCGTCGGTGTGCAGGGCGAGCTCCAGAACCTCCTGCGCGCGGCTCTCCTGGGAACGACCGGCCGGACCACGCCGCCTCACCCCCGCCCGGGTCCGCCGCGGGTTTCGCAACATCCGCGCGACGGTTGCCCGCCCGGCGGCCGCACCGAAACCGTCCCGGCCGGGCCCGGGACGGCCTCCCGGCACGAAGAACAAGCGTCGAGCCCCACGCTACGACGTCGGCAAGACGGCCAGACGCGCCGAGTCGATCAAGGAGCATCAAGCCCGGCACACATAAATGCCAAGCTCAGAGCGGGAATCCGGGCATCCATGGGATCGATCGGGGACTCCTACGACAATGCCCTCGCCGAGAATCTGTGGATGCTGATCAAGACCGAGTGGATCCGCGGCCGCGTCTTCGACACCCGCGCCGAGGCGAACCTCGCGCTCTTCGAATACCTCGACGGGTTCTGCAACCCCCGCCGCATCTAGAAACGACTCGGCTACCTCAGCCCCATCGAATACGAGGAGAAGCACTGCGCTAACCACGCGACGGCCGAACAAGTGAACCTGAAACCCGTCAACCCCTTCCGACCAGCTGATCAGCACCTCCCGCAGACCGGGGGAAGCTTCAATATAGCGTCAAACCGTCTCATTTGACTTGACAACTTCCGTCTGAGCGCTGCGGTCGGGCGATGCGCGCCCGGGCTCGGAGTTCCGGGCCGGTGCTCCATTGGCGGTCACGTCCGCTGGAGTGGTGTATCGACGGCCACTCGGTGATCCGGTTTCAGGCTAGGCGGTGAGTGCGGTTGCGGGGGTCTCGTCGAGCGTTTCTCCCTCGATCGGGTGGAGGCGGCAGCGACCGAGAATCTCGGAGCCGATGTAGCGCCGCTGCTCGGCCCATTCGTCGCTCTGCTCGGCCAGGACCGCGCCGATCAACCGGACGATCGAGCTGCGGTCGGGGAAGATCCCGACGACGTCGGTGCGGCGCCGGATCTCCTTGTTCAGCCGCTCCTGCGGATTGTTCGACCAGATCGACTTCCAGACCGTTCGCGGGAACGCGGCGAAGGCCAGCAGGTCCTCGCGGGCATGTTCCAAGTGCTCTGCAGCCTTGGGGAATCGCTCGTCCAGGGCTGCGATGACGGTGGCCATCTGCTGACGCACGGCCTTCGCGTCGGGCTGTTCGAAAACGGTCCGCAACAGGGTCGCGACCCGCGGCTGGGCGGACTTCGGGACCTGCGAGAGCAGGTTGCGCGCGTAGTGGACCCGTTCGCGAACAAGGTGTTGCTTCGCGAGTCTGGGCTCGTTGATCTGGTATGGCGATCGAGGACGCGGTGCTGGCTCAACTCGCGGCAAGGTTCGAGGTGTTGCTGCCGCACTTGAACGAGCGGCAGCGGCGGCTGGCACTGGCGACCGAGGCGAGGCTGCTGGGACACGGAGGGGTACGGACCGTTGCCAGGATCAGCGGCGCAAGCGAGAGCACGGTCCGCAGGGGTGTCTTCGAGCTGGAGGCGGGCACCGAGTCCCTGGGCGGAGGACGGATCCGCAGGCCGGGTGGGGGACGCAAGAGCTCGACCGATCTGAATCCGGGACTGGTGCCTGCCCTGCTGGCCCTGGTCGAGCCGGACGAGCGAGGGGATCCGATGTCGCCCCTGCGCTGGACCACGAAGTCGCTGCGCAAGCTCGCGGCCGAACTCACCCGGCAAGGACACCGGGTCTCGCCGGTGACGGTCGGCCGGCTCCTGCGCGAGAACGGCTTCAGCCTGCAAGGCAACGCCAAGACGTTGGAGGGAGAGCAACACCCGGACCGGGACGCCCAGTTCCGCTACATCAACGATCAGGTCAAGCAGTTCCAAGTCACGGGCGAACCGGTGATCAGCGTCGACGCCAAGAAGAAGGAGATGCTCGGACGGCTGCCGAACGCGGGGCGCGAGTGGCGGCCGAAGGGCGACCCGGTCCAGGTCGAGGACCACAGTTTCTTCACCGGGCCGAGGGGCGAGACGGCGATCCCCTACGGCGTCTACGACCTGTCGGCGGACACTGGATGGGTCAGCGTCGGCGTCGATCACGACACCTCCGCTTTCGCGGTCGCCACGATCCGCCGCTGGTGGCAGGCTCGCGGCCGACTCGACTACCCAAAGGCGAGCCGGCTGCTGATCACCGCGGACGCGGGCGGCTCCAACAGCTACCGCTTCCGCGCCTGGAAGGCTGAGCTGGCCGTGCTCGCGGCCGAGACCGGGCTCGCGATCACCGTCTGTCACTTCCCGCCCGGCACCTCGAAGTGGAACAAGATCGAGCACCGGCTGTTCTCCCACATCACCATGAACTGGCGCGGAAGGCCGCTGACCAGTCACGAAGTCGTCGTCAAGGCGATCGCCTCCACGACCACCCGCCGCGGGCTACGTGTCCGGGCCGAGCTCGACACCCGGCAATACCCGCTCGGCGTCGCCATCAGCAAGGCCCGCATGGCAACTCTGCCCTTGGAACCCCACATGGCGCGCGGCAGTTGGAACTACACGCTTCGCCCCGCGCCCCGGACGACCGTGGACCAGGCACAGCCGGAGAGCGGGCCGACTGCCATGGCACCGGGACGCAGAACGGTCCTGGACACGTTGGACGACCCCCGCTTGACCGGGATGAGCACCGCCGAGCTCGATATGGTGGCGGCTCGGCTGGCTCCCGTCCAGGAGGCGGAGCGTGAGCGGCGTTGCTTCTGGCAGCGGGGCGGACCGCGTCGCAAGGCGGCCGCCGACCACGGCAAGCCCCTCTTCTCCGGCCGTGATCGCATCCTGCTGACCCTCCTCTACCTTCGCCAGGTCTGCCCTCAACGTGTCCTGGCGGAGATGCTGGAGGTCACCGACCGGGTCATGAGCCCGCTGATCGTCGAGACCCGGCGCCTCCTGGACGCGCACAAGGTCTTGGTGGAGCCGACCACGCTGCTGTTCACCAAGCCGGATCAGCTGATCGGGTTCCTGCACACCGGGGTCCTCCCCGCCCGAGGCCGCATGTCCCTGCCCGAAGAGCTCTGCGATCCGGCCCTGACCGGGATGAGCCGCACCGACCTGCGGGCACTCATCGAACGCCTCGCGCCCCGACAGGCTGCCCTCGTCGAGGGGCGCCGTCACACCCAGCGCGGCCGAGCTCGTCAACCGGGCACCCGCGGTGGCGTGTTCGCCCAGAAGATCACCGATCCGGAACGTGTGCTGGCCACGATCCTGTTCCATCGCCGTGTCTGCACCGGTGAAGTGCTCGCGGAGCTGTTCCAGGTGAATCGGAGCACCATCGGCAATGCTTTCCGCGACGTCCGCCCTCTTCTGGAAGAGGAGAGGTTCTACTTGCCGCCGGCACCGTTCAAGCACCGCACCGCCGAGTCCCTGCTTGCCTCCATCTCGGAGGCAAAGCTGGTGAGTTGATTCTTTACAGGTCCAGTGCGTGCGGCATCGCTGCCACGCTGCCCCGGGCAGTGTGGCGCCGATCGCGTCCACCAGGCCGGCGTGGGCATCGCTCACGACGAGTTGGACCCCGCCCAGGCCGCGGGCGACCAGCGACCTGAGAAAGGCGAGCCAGCCGGCGCCGTCCTCGCTGGTGGCAACGTCCAGGCCCAGTACCTCGCGCTGGCCCTCGCTGTTGACCCCGACCGCGACCAGGCAGTGGACGTTCACCACGCGGCCGCCCTCGCGGACCTTCTGCGTGAGCGCGTCGACCCACACGAACGTGTAGGGGCCCTGGTCGAGCGGGCGGTTATGGAACTCGGCCACCCGCTCGTCCAAGTGCTTGGCCATCTCGGAGACTTGGGACTTCGACAGCTGGGTGACGCCCATGGTCTCGGCGAGCTTCTCGACCCGCCTGGTCGAGACTCCGAGCAGGTAGCAGGTGGCGACCACCGAGATCAGGGCCTGCTCGGCCCGGCGCCGGCGCTCCAGCAGCCAGGACGGGAAGTACGAGCCGGAGCGGACGCGCGGGATCGCCAGGTCGACGGTGCCGACGCGGGTGTCCCAGTCCCGATTGCGGTATCCGTTGCGGGAGTTGACGCGGTCCTCGCTCGGGCGGCCGTACTCGCCGCCGCAGGCCCGGTCCACGTCCGCGGACATCATCGCCTCCGCGAAGGTCTTCACCATCGCCCGCAACAAGTCGGGACTCGCCGAGGCGAGGTTCTCCTCCAGCAGGGCGGCAAAGGGCACACTGTCAGGTGCGGTCATCGTGCAGATCTCCTTCAAGAGCTTGGTCGTTCTCGAAGGATCAGCCGGTGGCCGTCTCACGTTCTCAGGCGACACCCACTACCGGGACGAAACCCCCGGAACGGGTGGAACCCGTACACCACTTCCTTGGACGCAACCCCATTGGCTGCGTCAGCCTGCTGAACCCGTTTCACGCGAGGGCCGTTGACGGGAATGCAACAGTCGTTCAGCAGGAAGCGACCCGAGCATGAACCTCTTGAGTGAAATGATCACTGTCACCAACTGGCACCTGGAGCAGACCTCCTCCGACGACGTGGTCGCGCCCGTACCGAGGGCGGACGACAGGGCGATGGACGTGGTGCTGGCGAAACGGCCGAGTCCCGAGTTCGCCCGGTTCCTCTACACAGCCGTTGGAAACCTCTGGTCGTGGACGGACCGAATCCTGTGGACATACCAGGAGTGGCAGGAATGGCTGACGAAGGATGGCGTGGAGACCTGGGTCGCCTGGGTCGACGGCAGTCCCGCCGGGTACATTCAGCTGGAGGGCCGTCCGGAAGGCGAGGTCGAGGTCATGTACTTCGGTTTGCTGCCCGACTTCATGGGTCAGGGCCTCGGCAGTCGGCTACTGGCGGAGGGACTGGCCCGCGCCTGGGACCTGGCGGACCGCCATCCCCTCCACCTGCCTACCCGCCGGGTGACAGTACTCACGTGCTCGCTGGACGGCCCCAACGCGCTCCGCACGTACCAGGCACGGGGGTTTCGCCTGGTTCGGACCGATAGCTTCGAGCGGGCGGCCGTACCGCCGCCTGGTCCGTGGCCGGGTTCCGGCCGCCTGACGCCCGAGACAGTGAGCCCTTTCAGCGGTGCAACTCCAGGGTGAGGACGGCCTTGGCCGCTGACGTCAGCCAGTTCGGACTGCAGCGGGCGTGACGGAAGATTCGCCAGCGCTTGAGCGTGGCCACGCCGCGTTCGACCGGGTAGCGGAGTCGGGCGTGGGCCCGGTTCAGCGATCTCTGCCCGACGCTGAGCTCCTTGCGTGGCGGGCGCCTGGTCGGCACGGGGAAGGTGCCGCCGGCACCGGTGTATGCCATGTCGGCCAGAGCGGGGATGCGGAGCCGGACGCAGGTCTTCACGATGCGGTGGCTCCGGGCGGCGGTCAGGTCGTGGATGCGGCCGGGCAGGGCGCGGGAGATCCATACGAGCCTGCCTTCGGGGCCGGTGATGACCTGGTGGTTCACCCCGTGGCGGCGGTGCTTTCCGGAGTAGTCGGCGCGCCCGTCGCCGACGCGGTCGCACTCGGCGAGGGTGCCGTCGACCAGGACGTAGTCCGGGTCGGCCCCGCGCAGGGCCCGGGTCAGACCCGGTGCTTTGCGGGCGAGGAGGTCGGTGACCTGGTGCACGTAGGCGTGCGCGGTGCCGACGCTGATCCGGAAGCCGGCCGCGATCTGTGCGAGGGTGTCGTGCTTGCGCAGATACACCAGCGCGACCAGCGCCCGCTGTGAGGGGCGGAGCTTGCACCTGCGGTCACCCTCCCGGGTGACGATCAGCATCGTGACCCACTCAACGAGCGCGTGCGGCAGGTCCAGGAGGTCCAGGAGGTTGCGTCCAAGGAAGTGGTGTACGGGTTCCACCCGTTCCGGGGGTTTCGTCCCGGTAGCGGGTGTCGCCTGAAACGTAAGACGGCCACCGGTTGATCCTTCGAGA
>NZ_JBFAQR010000111.1:0-10153 GCF_040678815.1 Kitasatospora sp. NPDC049285
ATGCTGGTCGCGCAGAACAGCGTCGGCCTCAAGGACATGGGCGTCGCCTCCTCCTCCGCCACCCTGTTCCGCACCATCGGCGGCTCCTTCGGCGTCGCCCTGTTCGGCACGCTCTACACCAACCGCCTCACCGACACCCTCAAGGGCGCCGGCATGGGCGGCAGCCAGAGCACGTCCTCGATGACGCCGGCCATGCTCAAGAACATGAAGCCGGAGCAGCTGTCGGTCATCCAGCACGGCATCGCCAACGGCATGCACACCGTCTTCCTCTGGGGCGCCGTGATCAGCCTGATCGCCGTCGTCGCCGCCCTCTTCCTCCGCGAGGTCCCGCTCCGCGGCGGAGCCCAGGCCGCGGAGGCGAAGGCCGAAGCCGCGCTTGAAGGCGTGGCCTGAGACCCGCCAGGGGCTCGGGGAACTGCGAGGCGAGTGACGGTCGGTCTCGACTGCGCGGTGGGTCTGGAGGCTTCGGGAAACCAGAAGCACCCAGACGCACCGCGCCCTTCAACCCGACAGCCACTCGCGCCGCCGTTCCCCGGGCCCCTGTTGTTCTTACTGGGGCAGCCGATAGGTTCCGGGCCCCACGGGTTCGACCAGGCCGTCGGCCACCAGCCCGTCGAGGGCGCGGGCGCGCTGGATCGGTTCGGGCCAGACGACGTCCAACTGGCCCTGGGTGACCAGGCCGTGGGCGTCCCGGAGGACGGCGAGCAGTTTGCCCCGGACCTGCCGGTCGGTGCCCTCGTAGGACTGCCCGCGGCGTGCGGGGCCCTGGTACGGCGGGCAGCCGGCCCGCTGCCAGGCGCAGTCGGTGCGCAGCGGGCAGGTCCCGCACTCGGGTCCGCGCGCGGTGCACACCAGGGCGCCGAGTTCCATCACCGCGACCGCCCAGGTGGCGGCCCGCTCGTCGGTGGCGGGGAGCAGTTCGGTCGCGGTGCGCCGCTCCGCGGCGGTGGTGGCGTTGGCGGGGTACTCGACGCCGGTGACCGCGCGGGCGAGGACCCGCCGCACGTTGGTGTCGAGCACCGCGTGCCGCTGCCGGAAGGCGAACGAGGCGACCGCCGCGGCGGTGTACTCGCCGACGCCGGGGAGGGCGAGCAGCGCCGCGTGGTCGTCGGGGACGACGCCGCCGTGCTGTTCGGTGATCGCGGTGGCCGCGGCGTGCAGGCGCAGCGCCCGGCGCGGGTAGCCGAGCCGCCCCCACATCCGTACGGCCTCGCCCGGGGCGTCGGCGGCCAGTGCGGCGGGGGTGGGCCAGCGCTCCAGCCAGGCGGCGTACGCGGGGAGCACCCGCTTCACGGGCGTCTGCTGGAGCATGAACTCGCTGACCATCACCGCCCACGGCGAGGCGTCCGGGTCCCGCCAGGGCAGGTCGCGGGCGTTGGCCTCGTACCAGCCGATGACGGTCGTGTGCAGCGCGTCGGTGGCGCCGGGGGTGGGTGTCGATGCTGTGGCAACCATGGCCCCTCGATCCTCCCACGGCGGGCGGGGCGGCCTCAGAGGCCCAGGTCGTCCAGTTCCTTCAGCAGGTCGGCGCGCGGGCTGGCCGGGGCGTTGCCGATGCTCTTGCCCGCGGTCCGGCCGGAGTTCTGTGCGGGCAGCACGGTGCCGCCGCCCGTGCCGGAGTTGAGCGAGGCCGCCCTGCGCGGGCCCCGGGTGCGGAAGATCCAGGCCCCGACCAGGCCGCCGAGCAGGCCGCCGAGGTGGCCCAGCCAGGACACCCCGGGGGTGCCGGGGATCGCGGTGGTCAGCAGGTAGGCGAAGGAGGCGCCCATCACCAGGCCGATCAGCGAGTCGATCAGGTTCCGGTCGAACAGGCCGCGCAGGACCACGTAGCCGAAGTAGCCGAAGATCACGCCGCTCGCGCCGACGGTGACCACGTTCTCCCGCTCGAACAGCCACACCGCCATGCCGCTGGTGACCACCAGCAGGGCGGTCAGGCCGAGGAACTTGCGCACGCCGCGGTAGGCGGCGAGGAAGCCGAAGACGAACAGCGGGCCGGAATTGCCTTCCAGGTGCTGCCAGTTGAGGTGCAGGAACGGCGCGGTCAGCACGTACGGGAGGCTGCCGACGTCGTGCGAGCGGATGCCGTGCAGCAGGGCGATCCGCCCGTCCATCAGCCAGTTCGCCAGCTGGAACGCCCAGACCAGGCACAGGAAGCCGAACATGGTGAAGAAGGCCCGGCGGGCCTCGGCGATCAGCTGGGCGGGATCGAGGGCGGGTGCGCCGGCGGCGGGGTCGTGCTCGGTGGCCATGGGGGCGACCCTAGCGCGCGGTGCCTTCGGGGCCGAGTCCCCCGTCCGGAGCAAATGGCGGATCATGTGAAGGAAGTGGCCCCGGTGCGGTGTTGATGCGTCAACAGGTGCACACAGTCTCGTATTGTTTGCCCGTGCCCTCTCTGCGCCAGCCCGTTGGACCGCTGCCCGCTTCGATCTACTGGCGGCGTCGCCTCGTCGTGCTCGTCGCCGCGCTGGCGGTCGCCGGCGTGGTCGGCTGGCTGGCGTTCGGCTCCGACGGGAACGGCTCGGACCGCAAG
Source organism: Kitasatospora sp. NPDC049285 (assembly GCF_040678815.1). Taxonomy (NCBI): domain Bacteria; kingdom Bacillati; phylum Actinomycetota; class Actinomycetes; order Kitasatosporales; family Streptomycetaceae; genus Kitasatospora; species Kitasatospora sp. NPDC049285. The sequence continues at coordinate 2,531 of NZ_JBFAQR010000111.1, forward strand.
AACTCCGCCCAGGGCAGCCCGCTCCCGGCGCCCGCGCAGTCCATCACCCCGGGTGCCTCGCCCACCGGTTCGGCGATCACCACCCGCCCCGGCGGTACCGGCGGCGGCAGCGTCTCCGGCGGGGGCGGCGGCGAGGTCAGCCTGACCAACGGCGGCACCGGCACGGGCTCCGGTGGCACCAACCCCTCGGCCGGTAGTGGCGGTTCGGCCTCTCCCGCGGGCAGCGGCGGCGGCAGCGGAGCCGCGGGCGGCGCCGGTGGTGCCGCCGCGGGCGGGACGGGCGGCGGCGCGCCGGCCGTGAACACCGCCGAGGTGATGGCCCTTCCGGTGTGCACCGCCTCGCAGCTCTCGCTGGAGCTGGCCAGCGCGCAGAACGCCTACCAGCCGAAGGACCGGCCGCGCCTGGCGCTCACCGTCCGCAACACCTCCGGCTCCGCCTGCCGGGTCGACCTCGGCCGGGCCGCCTCCACCCTGACGGTCACCTCCAGCGCGGGCGAGCGGATCTGGTCCTCCGGCGACTGCCCCACCGACCGCTCCGCCACCTGGGCCCAGATCGCGGGCAACAACGGCCTCACCGAGACCTTCAACTGGGACCGCACCCGCTCCAAGCCCCAGTGCGCCAGCGCCGACCCGGCCGCCGCCCAGCCCGGCAACTACCTCATCCAGGCCGACCTCACCGGCCCCGCCGGCGGCCCCCTGTCGGCCCGCACCTCCGTCCGCCTGGACGCCTGAGCACCGCTGCGCCACCGTCAGAGATCCTGACCGGTACCGGAGTTCGTTCGGCACGCTCTTCATGACGGTGCGTCATCCTCTCCGGGTCCGCGATGGGTCCGTAACGGGTCCGCGGGTCACTTCGGCCAGCTGGTGCCGCGCAGCGAGCGCCCCAGGGTGAGCGGCAGCAGGCCCGCGCCGAGCGCCGCGGCGAGCGCCAGCAGGACGGTGCCCGGTGCGAGGAGTTCCAGCAGGAGGCCGGCGGCCATGGTGCCGAGCGGGATGCCGGCCATCAGCAGCGTCATCGTCCCGGCCATCGCGCGGCCGCGCATCGCGTCGGGCACCCGCTGGAAGACCAGCACGTCGAGCATGACGCGTAGCGAGGGGACGCCCAGGCACATCACGGTGAGGGCCGCGAAGACCACCACGGGGCCGTGCGCCAGGGCGGGCACGACGAAGGTCAAGGCGCCCGTCCAGGCCACCGCGAGGAGCAGCGCGCCGGGCGGCAGGAGGCGGTGCAGGCGGCCGACCAGCAGGGCGCCGAGCAGGCCGCCGACGGCCTCGCCGGCCAGCGCCAGGCCCACGCCGGTGGTGGAGGTGCCCTGCTGGCGCAGCAGGACCATGACGGTCAGCAGCATGGCGGTACCGGCCAGGTTGAGCGCGAGGGCGACCAGGACGGTGGCGCGCAGCACCGGCGTCGCGAACAGGTAGCGCAGCCCGGCGAACGCGGCGCCCTTCTCGCGCCCGCCTCCTGACGCCTCGTCACCGCTCTCGGGTCGCCCGTCGAACCGCACCGCCAGCGACGCCCCGAGCGAGAGCGTGGAGGCGGCGACGGTGGACAGGAACGGCACCGCACGGCCGAGGCCCAGCAGGAAGCCGGCCAGCGGCGGTCCGACCAGGGCGGCGCCGCTGACCCGGAGTTCGTCCTGGGCGAGGGCCTGGCGCAGCTGCTCGGGCGGGACCACCGCGCGCAGGGCGAGCATCCGGGCGGGGCCGCCGTAGGCCATGGTCGCGCCGATCACCGCGGCGGCGACCAGGGCGTGCGGGACGGTGAACCGGTGGGCGAGCAGCGCGAGGACGACGCTGAGCGCGGCGACCAGCCGGGCGGTGTCGGCGGCGATCAGCACCCGCCGCCGGTCGTACCGGTCGGCGACCGTGCCGCCGTGCAGTCCGAAGACCACCGAGGCGCCGAACTGCACCGCGCCGAACGCTCCGGCGACGGTCGGCGAGCCGGTCATCGCGAGCAGCAGCAGGGGGTACGCGGTGTCCGCCACGCACGTCCCGAGCATCGCCGAGGCCGAGCCGCCCCACAGCAGCTGGAAGCGCCAGTTCCGCCGCAGCGGCACCACCGCCTCGACCGCCTCGACCGAAGTCTCCTGGACCACCGTCATCACGCCCACCCCGTTCACATCCCGGCGCATGTTCACGCCTGAGCAACCATTCACGATGATGTGAATGGTTGCATGGATGCGAATGATTGCGCAAGCGTTGACGCTGTGGCTGAATGTGAACGTGGTTGATCAGATGAAAGAGCGCGAGGTCACGGACGTCGCGACGTTGAAGGCACTCGCCGATCCGCTGCGGCTGGCGGTCATCGGGGCGTTGATGAGGCACGATCCGACGCCGCTGTCGGTGAAGGAGATCGCGGCGGAGCTGGAGGAGGCGCCGACCAAGCTGTACCGGCACATCAAGCAGCTGGAGCAGGCCGGGCTGGTGTTCGTCGCGGAGACCCGGCTGGTGTCGGGGATCGTGGAGAGCCGTTACCGGTCGGCGCAGCAGACCCTGCGGCTGTCGCCGCAGGTCTACACGGAGGGCGACGAGCCGCCGGCCGCGCTGGGCGCGATCCTGGCCGCGATGGACCTGGTGCGCACCGACTTCCAGCGGCACTTCCTGGCGGGGCGGATCGACCTCACCCCGGCGTCCCAGGGCAACCCGCGGCCCAGCAAGTTCGCGCACGCCACCGTCAGGCTCACCCCGGAGCGGCTGCGGCTGCTGCGCACCCGGCTGGACGAGGCGCTCGACGAACTGTTCGCGAACGACGACTCGGCGGACCCGGACGCGGTCGAGGTGAACCTGTTCGCGCTGGTGTACGCGGTCACCCCGCCGCAGGCCGCCGAGGACTCACCGCCCGCCGGGGACTGACGGACGGTCAGACGTACCGCTCCAGGATGGAGGACTCGGCGAGCCTCGACAGCCCCTCGCGGACCGAGCGGGCCCGGGTCTCGCCGACGCCCTCCACGGTCTGCAGGTCGTCGATCGAGGCGGCGAGCAGCTTCTGCAGACCGCCGAAGTGGTCGACCAGCCGCTCGATGACGGTGTTCGGCAGCCGCGGCACCTTGGCGAGCAGCCGGTAGCCGCGCGGCGAGACCGCGGAGTCCAGCGACTCCGGGGTGCCGGTGTAGCCGAGCGCCTTGGCGACCGTCTGCAGGTCCAGCAGCTCGGCGTGGGTGAGGGCCTCCAGGTCGGAGAGCACCTCGGTGACGGTGCGGCCCTTCTTCGCGGCCCGGTCCGGGAAGTAGTCGCGGACCACCAGTTCGCGCTCCGGCTCGACGCCGGCGATCAGCTCGTCCAGTTGCAGCGACAGCAGCCGGCCGTCGGTGCCGAGCTCCAGCACGTACCCGGCGATCTCGCCGGCGATCAGCCGGACCATCTCCAGGCGCTGCACCACGGCCGAGACGTCCCGGACGGTGACCAGGTCCTCGATCTCCAGCGCGGACAGGGTGCCGGCCACCTCGTCCAGCCGGAGCTTGTAGCGCTCCAGGGTGGCCAGCGCCTGGTTGGCCCGGGACAGCACGGTGGTGGAGTCCTCCAGCACCCGCCGCGTCCCGTTGACGTACATCGCGATCAGCCGCATCGAGTGCGAGACCGCGACCACCGGGAAGCCGGTCTGCCGGTTGACCCGCTCGGCGGTGCGGTGGCGGGTGCCGGTCTCGTCGGTGGGGATGTTCGCGTCCGGCATCAGGTGCACGCCCGCGCGGAGGATCTTGGTGAGGTCCTTGTCCATGACCACCGCGCCGTCCAGCTTGCACAGTTCGCGCAGCCGGGTGGCGGTGAACTCGACGTCCAGCACGAAACCGCCGGTGCACAGCGCGTCCACGCCCTTGTCGAAGCCGAGGACGATCAGGCCGCCGGTGTTGGCCCGGAGCACCCGCTCCAGTCCGTCCCGCAGCGCCGTGCCGGGCGCGATGGCACTGAGGGAAGCCCGCAGCAGGGCCTCCTCGCGGGGGGACTTGTCCGCCCGGTCGCTGGCTGCCACGTGACTCCTTGGGCCGACGGTCTGTCTGTTATTACTGCACTTGATGGCGATTAGACAGGGTGAAGTCTAACTGCGTGCGGCAATAACGGGACGTGGGTCAGCCGAGTTCGTCCGAGTCGACCGGCTCCCAGCCCGTCATCAGCTCGTCGGCGTACGCCACGGCCGGCTCCGGAACCCGCTCCCGGACGGCGCCCCGGCCCGCCGCGGCACCCTGCGGCGCGGCCTCCTGACGGGGCTTCGACGGGCGGCGGCGGCCCGGGATCGCCCGCAGCGCCTCGCCGATGTCGGAGACCTCCACCACCTTCATGCCCGGCGGGACCTTGCCCGGGTCCGGCGGCACCAGCGCGTGCGTGAAGCCCAGCCGGTGCGCCTCGGCCAGGCGTCGCTGCACCCCGGTCACCCGCCGCACCTCGCCGGCCAGGCCGACCTCGCCGATCGCCACCAGGTTGCTCGGCAGCGGTGTGTCGGTCGAGGAGGAGGCCACCGCCAGCGCGATCGCCAGGTCCGCGGACGGCTCGGTGAGCTTCACCCCGCCGACGGTGGCGGTGTAGATGTCCTGCTTGCCGAGCTTCACCCCGCCGTGCCGCTCCACCACCGCCAGGATCATCGCGATCCGCGGCGACTCCAGGCCCGAGGTGGTGCGCCGCGGCGAGGGGATCTGCGAGTCCACCATCAGCGCCTGCACCTCCGCCACCAGCGGGCGCTTGCCCTCCAGGGTGACGGTCAGGCACGTCCCGGCGACCGGCTTGTCACGGCGCGTCAGGAACAGCCCGGACGGGTCGGCCAGGCCCACGATGCCCTCGTCGTGCAGTTCGAAGCAGCCGACCTCGTCGGTCGCGCCGTAGCGGTTCTTGACGCCCCGGATCAGCCGCAGCCGGGCGTGCCGGTCGCCCTCGAAGGACAGCACCACGTCCACCAGGTGCTCCAGCAGGCGGGGGCCGGCGATCTGGCCGTCCTTGGTGACGTGGCCGACCAGCAGCGTCGCCATGCCGCGCTCCTTGGACGCCCGGATCAGCGCGCCCGCCACCTCGCGGACCTGCGCGGGTCCGCCCGGGGCGCCGTCCAGCTCGGCGGAGGCGATGGTCTGCACCGAGTCCAGGATCAGCAGCCCGGGGCTCACCGCGTCGATGTGCCCGAGCACCGCGCCCAGGTCCTGCTCGGCGGCCAGGTACAGGTGGTCGGAGAGCGCGTTGATCCGGTCCGCGCGCAGCCGGACCTGCCCGGCCGACTCCTCGCCGGTGACGTACAGCGTGCGGTGCCGCTCGGAGGCGGCCTTGGCCGCGACGTCCAGCAGCAGCGTGGACTTGCCGACGCCCGGCTCGCCCGCCAGCAACACCACCGCGCCCGGCACCAGGCCGCCGCCGAGCACCCGGTCCAGCTCCGGCACGCCGGTGGAGCGGGCGGTGGCGACCTGCCCGTCGACCTGCCCGATCGGCTTGGCGGGCGAGGAGACCGGCCCGGCCGCGGTGGTCCGGATCGGCACCGCGCCGTACTCCTCGACCGTGCCCCAGGCGTTGCACTCGGGGCAGCGGCCGACCCACTTGGGCACCTGGTTGCCGCACTCGGTGCAGCGGTACGCCGGGCGGGGTTTGGCGGTGGTCTTGGCGCGGGGAGGCATGCGGGCAACGGTAGCGGGCGGCGCCGACATCGCCGCGCCGGTCGGGCCGCCCGTCCACACGAACAAGGGCACGGTCCTGTTACCCGAAAGAAGTACAAACCGCCGAAATCGGCCGGCGGCGGCTCCGTGCTGCCTACCGTCGGTCGGGTGACCCCCAGCCACCCGAGCCCCGTCGGCCCGTCCCCGCTCCTGCGGGCGTACGCCGCCAGCGTCGACGGGCTGTTCACCTACTGCCTGTCCGTGCTCTGCGAGCACGAGGCGGCCACCACGGCCGTCACCGAGGTCCGCGACCTGGCCCTGCGCCACGGCGACCGCCTCACCGACCCGGCGCTGCAGCGCGCCTGGCTGTACGCGCTGGCCCGGCACCGCTGCCTGGCCCGGCTGGAGCGCGCGGGCGACGCGCCGCCGTCCCCGCCCCGGCCCGCCGTCAGCCCCTCGCTGGCCCGCGAGCGGCGCCGCGAACTCGCCTCACTGGCCTGGCCGGAGGCGGCCGGCACCGACCCGGAGCAGCGCGAGGCGCTGGAGCTGGCGGTCCGCCACCGGCTCGCCGCCGAGGAGGTCGCCGCGGTGCTCGGACTGGCCGCGCCGGACGCCGCGGCGCTGCTCGACGCCGCGGGCGCCGAGGTCGGCCGGACCAGGACGGCGCTGCTGGTGCTCGGCGTCGGCAGCTGCCCCGAGCTGGCGCAGCTCGGCGGGGTCGGCGCGGAGAGCTGGCGGGGCTGGGTGCTGGGTCCCGCGCTGCGCCGGGAGTTGGTGCTGCACCTGGTGGAGTGCCCGACCTGCCGGGGCACCGCGGAGCGGGTGGCGGGCCAGCTGGGCCACGGCCTGGCCGGACTGCCGGGGCTGCCGCTGCTGTCCGCGCCGGTCCGGGTGCGGCTCGGCGTCGGCGCCGCGGACCGGCTGCCGAGCGGCTCGGCGGGTGCGGCCTTCCTGTCCGGCGCGGCGGCCGGGCACCGGGCCGCGCAGGCGGGGCCCGGCGAGGAGCCCAGGTTCGACCAGCGCGGCTTCCCCCGGCACCGGGCCCCCGCGCCGGTGCGCGGCTCGGCGGTCCGGCAGCGGATGGTGACCACCGGGGTGCTGGCGGCGGTGCTGGCCGCGCCGGTGGTGGCGCTGTGGGGCGCGCACCGGGACGGCGGGGCGGGCCGCCCGGCCGCCGCGGTCTCCTCGGTGCGGGTCGACTCGCCGGACGCGGCCGCCCCGGCCGGCGGCCCGGCCCCGGACGTCCCGGCAGCGGCGCTGCCGCCGGCCGTCGGCACGCTGGAGCTGGCCGGTGCGGTGGCCGCAGAAACGTCCCTCCCGACCGTCCAGGGCCCGGCCGTCCCGGTGCCCTCGCACGGCTCGGCCCGGCTCTCCAGCCCCACCCTGGCCGCCGAGCCGTCCCGCCCGGCCGCCCCCGCTCCGGCCCAACTGACCGTCGAGGCAGGCGAGTACGGCAACCGCACGGTGCTCACCCTGACCAACTCCGGTGGCAGCCCGCTGGCCTGGCACGCCGTCATGGACGTCGACTGGCTGCGGCTGAGCCGCGACTCCGGCACCCTCGCCCCCGGCCAGCGGATCACCGTCACGGTCACCGTGGACGAGACCCGCGCCCCGCAGACCCAGTGGACGGCACGCCTCGCCCTGCCGCCGTCCACCGCCGTCGTCACCCTGGAGGGCGGCCCCGACCACCGCGGCCTGCCCACCCCCGACCCCACGCCCACCGACCCGGCCACCCCGACCCCGCAGCCCACCCCCACCTCGAGCGGCACCCCGACCCCCGACCCCTCCCCGACCCCCGAGCCCAGCACCCCCACCCACAGCCCGAGCCCCACCCCCAGCACGCCGCCCGCCCCCTCCCCGACCCCGTCCACCACCACCCCCACGAGCCCGTCCCCCACGGCCCCGACCCCGTCCTGACGGACCGTCGGCAGTCCATCGCCTCCACGGACCCGTGCCCGGCCACCCGTCACCGTCCTGACGGACCGTCGGCAGTCCCTCACCTCCCCGGCGGGGGCGCGCCTTGCGCATCACGCCAGGTCGGCGTCCGACGAGAAGCCGG
>NZ_JBFAQR010000112.1:0-9970 GCF_040678815.1 Kitasatospora sp. NPDC049285
GCTCCGCCACCTCAACCCCGACACCGCACCCCGCCTCGCCCACCCCGCACCGCACCTCGGCTTCAACTACCTCGGCCGCTTCACCGCCGACACCGCCGAGGGAACCGACCACCACTGGATCTCGGTCGGCGAGGTCGGCGAGGGCGCGGCGCTGGGTGAGGCGGAGATGCCCTTCGGGCACGCGCTGGAGATCAACGCGGCGACCTACGACGGGCCCGACGGGCCCCGGTTGACGATCGACCTGGCGTGGCCGGCGGCGCTCTTCGACCGCGCGGAGGTCGAGCGCCTGGCCGAGCTGTGGCAGCAGGCGCTGCGCGCGATCCACACCCACGCGGAGAACCCGGACGCGGGTGGGCTGACGCCGTCCGACCTGACGCTGGTTGGGCTGTCCCAACAGCACATCGACCTGCTCGAAGCCAAGCTGAGGAAGTAAAGGACCCGCTGCGACCATGACCACCGCTCAGAGTCCGATCGAGGACGTGCTCCCGCTCTCCTCGCTCCAGCACGGGCTGCTCTTCCAAACCCTGTTCGACTCCGACGGGCCGGACGTGTACACGGTGCAGCTCGCCGTGGAACTGCGCGGCGCGCTCGACGCCGAGCAGCTGCGCGGCGCCGCCGCCGCGCTGCTGCGCCGGCATCCGAACCTGCGGGTGCTCTTCGTCCACGAGGGCATGGACCGGCCGGTGCAGGTCGTGCGCCGGTCGGTGGAGGTGCCGTGGCGGGAGGTGGACCTGACCGCCGAGGGCGAGTGGGAGGCGGCGTTCGAGGCGTTGAAGGACGCCGAGCGGGCGCACCGCTTCGTGCTGGACGAGGACGTGCTGCTGCGCTTCGTGCTGGTGCGGCTGCCGGGCGCGCGGTTCCGGCTGCTGCTGACGCTGCACCACATCCTGGTCGACGGCTGGTCGGTGCCGGTCCTGCTGGACGACCTGTTCGAGCTGTACGAGCGCGCCGGGGACGACACCGGGATGCGGCGGGCCGCGCCCTACCGCGACTACCTGGCGTGGCTGGCCCGGCAGGACGAGCCGGCCGCCCTCGCCGCCTGGCAGCGGGAGTTGGCCGGGCTGGCCGAGCCGGCGCTGCTCGGCGCGGGCCGTTCGGGCGCGGCGGCCGTCCTGCCGGAGACCCTGGAGTCGGAGCTGTCGCCGGAGGCGACGGCCCGGCTGACCACCACGGCGCGGCGGCACGGCTGGACCGTGAACACCGTGGTGCAGGCGGCCTGGGGCCTGGTGCTCGGCCAGCACCTGGGGCGGCAGGACGTGGTGTTCGGCGGCACCGTCTCCGGCCGCCCGCCGGAGCTGCCCGGCGTCGAGACGATGGTCGGCCTGCTGATCAACACCCTGCCGGTGCGCGTCAGTTGGCGGCCCTCGGACACCCTGGCCGGGCTGCTGACCGAGGTGCAGCGGCGGCAGAGCGGGCTGACCCCGCACCAGCACGTCCAGCTGGCGGCCATCCAGGCCGGGGCCGGACTGGGTGAACTCTTCGACACCACCACGGTGTTCGAGAGCTACCCGCTGGGCGCGGCGGCCGCGCCGCAGCTGGCGGGCGGGGTGGAGATCACCGACATGGAGGCGCGGGACGCCACCCACTACGCGGTGACGCTGCTCGGCCTGCCGGGCGAGCGGCTGCGGTTCCGGCTGGACCACCGCCCCGACGTGGTGGACCGGGCGACCGCCGAGCGACTGGCCGCCTGGCTGCACCGGATCCTGGCCGCCGCCGCCGAGCGCCCCGAACTCACCATCGCCGAGCTGGACCTGCTGTCCGAGCCGGAGCGGCTCCGGGTGCTGGAGGAGTGGAACGACACCACCCACCCGCTGCCGCACACCACGCTGACCGCGATGCTCGAGGAGCAGGCGCTGCGCTCGCCCGAGGCGCCCGCGCTGGTCGCCGGCAGCACCCGGCTGGACTACGCGGAGCTGCACGCCCGTGCCAACCGGCTGGCCCGCGCGCTGGTGGAGCGCGGCGCCGGACCGGACCGCCCGGTGGCGGTCGCGCTGCACCGGGGCACCGCGATGGTGGTGTCGCTGCTGGCGGCGCTCAAGGCCGGCGCGCCGTACCTGCCGATCGACCCGGAGCTGCCCGAGGGCCGGATCGCCCTGATGCTGGAGGGCGCCCGACCGGCCTGCGTGCTGGCCGACGCCCGCACCGCCGAGGCGCTGCCCGCCGCCGCGGACGTCAAGCCGCTGGTGCTCGACGACCCGCAGGTGGAACGGGAGTTGGCGGAGCTGCCGGCCGGTCCGCTGACCGACGCCGAGCGGACCGCGGCGCTCGACCCGCGCCACCTGGCGTACGTGATCTACACCTCGGGCTCGACCGGCGTGCCGAAGGGCGTCGGCGTGCCGCACCTGGGCATCGTCAACCGGCTGCGCTGGATGCAGGAGCGCTACCGGCTGGGCGCGGACGACCGGGTGCTGCAGAAGACCCCGTTCGGCTTCGACGTCTCGGTGTGGGAGTTCTTCTGGCCGCTGCTGACCGGCGCCGCCCTGGTGGTGGCCCGCCCCGGCGGGCACCGCGACCCGGCGTACCTGGCCGAGTTGATCGCCGCGGAGCGCGTCACCACCGTGCACTTCGTCCCGTCGATGCTGGACGTCTTCGTCCAGGAGCCCACCGCGGCGGCCTGCGCCGGCGTGCTGCGCCGGGTGGTGTGCAGCGGCGAGGCGCTGCCGACGGCGGTGCAGGACCGGGCGCTGGAACTGCTGGGCGCACCCGTGCACAACCTGTACGGGCCGACCGAGGCGTCCGTGGACGTCACCCACTGGGACTGCCTGCCCGGGCAGGACCCGGTCCCGATCGGCCGGCCGGTGCACAACACCCGGGTGTACGTGCTGGACGCGGCGCTGCGCCCCGCGGCGCCCGGCGCGGCCGGCGAACTGTACCTCGCGGGCGTCCAGTTGGCCCGCGGCTACCTGGGCCGGCCGGGGCTCACCGCCGAGCGCTTCCTGGCCGACCCGTACGGCGGCGCGGGGGAGCGGATGTACCGCACCGGCGACCTGGTCCGGTGGACGGCGGACGGGGTGCTGGAGTACCTGGGCCGCACCGACGACCAGGTGAAGATCCGCGGCCTTCGGATCGAGCTCGGCGAGATCGAGTCGGTGCTGAACCGGCTGCCCGGCGTGGCGCAGGCCCGCGTGGTGGTCCGTCAGGACGGCGGCGGGGAGGGCCGGTTGGTCGGCTACCTGGTCCCGGACGACGCGGCCGCCGCGCCGCAGCCGGACGCGCTGCGCGACGGCATGGCGGCGGCGCTGCCCGGCTACATGGTGCCGGCCGCGTTCGTGCTGCTGGACGAGCTGCCGGTGACCCTCAACGGCAAGCTCGACCGGCGCGCCCTGCCCGCCCCGGAGTTCGGCGCGGGCGGCCCGGACCGGGCCCCGCGGACCGCCGTCGAGCAGCTGCTCTGCTCGGTCTTCGCCGAGGTGCTGGGCGTGGACCGGATCGGCCCCGAGGACGGCTTCTTCGACCGCGGCGGGCACTCGCTGTCGGCGACCCGGCTGGTGCAGCGGATCCGGGCGGCCCTCGGCGCGGAGCTGTCGATCCGCACCGTCTTCGCCGCCCCGACGCCCGCCGCGCTGGCCGCCGTGCTCGCCGAGCGGCGGGCCGCGTCCGACGGCCTGGAGCCGGTGCTGGCGCTGCGCACCGGCGGCGACCTGCCGCCGCTGTTCTGCCTGCCGCCGGGCGCCGGCCTGAGCTGGTGCTACGCGGGCCTGCTGGGCGGCCTGCCGGCCGGGCAGCCGGTGTACGGGCTGCAGTCCCCGGCCCTGACCGACGCGGGCGCGGCACGCTCGGCGGACCTGGCGGAGCTGGCGGCGGGCTACGCGGCGCGGATCACCGAGCTGCGCCCGCAGGGCCCGTACCGGCTGCTGGGCTGGTCGGCGGGCGGCAACCTGGCGCACGAGGTGGCGGTGCTGCTGCGCGAGCGCGGGCAGGCGGTGGAGCTGCTGGCGCTGCTCGACTCCTACCCGGCCGCCGGCGGCGCGGAGGTGACGGAGGACCAGGTGTTCGCCGAGGCCTTCGGCCCGGAGCTGGGCGACCCGGCGGAGCCCGGGACCCGGGAGCGGGCGCTGGAACTGGTGCGGGCCGAGCTCGGCGAACTGGGCCGGGCCGAGGACGACGCCGCCGGCGCGGTCCTGGACACCTACCTGTCGACCAGCCGCGCGCTGCTGAATTCCCGGCCGCGCCGGTTCGACGGCGACCTGCTGTTCTTCCGGGCCGCCGACTGGACGGTCGACGAGCGCCGCGACCATGCGCGCTGGGCGCCGTACGTGACCGGCCGGACAACTCTGCGGGAACTCTCCGCAGCGCACGAGGAAATCTCCCGTCCGGAAATCATGGCGGAAATCGGGAAAGCAATTGCCGCGCTGGCGGCCGAAGGCTAGGGTCGGAGCGGATGCGCCGACTTCGAGTTCAAGGAAAACCCCGGAAAGGAAATCGGTACCCATCATGACCAATCCGTTCGAGGACAACGACGGCAGCTTTCTGGTGCTGGTGAACGACGAACTCCAGCACTCGCTGTGGCCGGAATTCGCCGCCGTCCCGGCGGGCTGGCGCGCCGTGTTCGGCCCGGAGAGCCGGGAGAACGCGCTGGCGTACGTGGAGCGCGAGTGGACCGACCTGCGGCCGGCCTCGCTGGTGGCGGCGATGGGCGAGGCGAAGGCCTGATGGAGACGCTCGGCGCCGGTCTGACGGCGCGTTGGACGCGCTGCCGGCGGCCCAGCGCCGCCGCGGCGGTCAACCTGGTGCTGCTGCCGCACGCCGGGGGCTCGGCGGGCTTCTACCGCGCGTGGCACGAACTGCTGCCCCGCGAGGTGGAGTTGCACGTGGTGCAGTACCCGGGCCGGGAGGACCGGTTCGCCGAGCCGCTGGTCGACGACATGGCGGTGCTGGCGGATGCGCTGGCCGAGGCGCTCGCCCCGCTGTTCAGCCGTCCGGTGGTGCTGTTCGGCCATTCCATGGGCGCCTCGATCGCCCTGGAGGTGCTCCGCAGGCTGGAGGCGGCGGGGCACCGGCCCCGGCTGCTGATCGCCTCCGGGCGCGGCGCCCCGCACCGGCTGGGCCCCGGCACGCTGCACGCGGCGCCGGACGACGAGCTGGTGGAGGAGGTGCGGCGGCAGTCCGGCAGCGGCAGTGCGGCGCTGGACGACCCGGACCTGCGGGCCCTGCTGCTGCCGATGATCCGCTCGGACTACCGGCTGTCGGAGGCCCACCGGCCGGTCGGCGCCGCGCCGGTCGCCACCCCGGTGGCGGTGCTGCGGGGCCGTACCGACACCGCGGTGACCGAGGAACTCGCCACCGCCTGGGGCGAGTTGACCACCGGTGGGAGCAGCCAGTTCGCCTTCGACGGCGGGCACTTCTACTTCCAGGGCCAGGAGTCGCGGGTCGTGGCCACCGTCGTCGACCTGGTGCACCGCGCGGTGCGCTGAGACGTCCGCGGCCGGGGCCGGGGGGCGGCCCCGCCCCCCCCCGACCCGGGTCGGCGCCCGCGCCGACCCGGACACCCACGACGCAGGAGGGGACATGACGCTGGACCAGCGGACCCGGCCGCCGACGCAGGAGCTGCTGGGCGGCCAGGAGTTCCGGGACACCATGTCGCAACTCGCCGCGCACGTCACGGTGGTGACGCTCCAGGACGCCGCCGGCCGCCCGTACGGGTTCACCGCCAGCTCGGTCGTCTCGGCCTCGCTCGACCCGCCGCTGCTGCTGCTCGGCGTCAGCCGGGGGTCCAGCTGCTTCGAGGCGATCAGCGGGGCGTCCGAGTTCACGGTGAACCTGCTGGGCGAGGGCGACAGCGAGATCGCCCGCCGGTTCGCCACGTCCGGCATCGACCGCTTCGCCCACGGCGACTGCGCCCCGTGGCCGGGGCACGGGGTGCCCTACCTCCCGGCGGCCAGTCTCTCGGCGCGCTGCACGACGCGGGAGGTCATCCAGGTCGGCGACCACGACCTGCTGGTCGCCGGGCTGCTGGAGGTCCGCACGGGCGCTCCCGCCCGGCCGCTGATCTGGTTCCGGCGCGACTTCCACACCGCGATGCCCGCCGACGCCGTCCCCAACCCCGCAGGAAGGAACCACACCTGATGAGCACGCTGGTCGAAGCGGTCCGCGCCGGGGCCGGATCGGAGTCCCTGCTCGCCGCCGAGGTGCCGAGCCGCTACCGGGCGTCCTACATCCGGGCCGAGGACGTCGACATGTTCGGCGCGGCGTCCGACCGGGACGTGCGCAAGTCGATCCGGGTCGGCGACGTGCCGATGCCCGAACTGGCGCCGGACGAGGTGCTGGTGGCGGTGATGGCCAGCTCGGTGAACTACAACACGGTGTGGTCCGGCACCTTCTCACCGGTGCCGACCTTCGAGTTCCTGAAGCGCTACGGCGCCCAGGGCCACTGGGAGAAGCGGCACGACCTGCCGTACCACGTGCTCGGTTCGGACGCCTCCGGCGTGATCGTCCGGGTCGGCTCCGGCGTGCGGCGCTGGACGCCCGGCGACCACGTCGTGGTCAGCCCGGTGCAGGTCGACGAGCAGGAGGCCGCCTCGCAGGCCGACGGCATGCTCGGCGAGCAGCAGCGCGCCTGGGGCTACGAGACCAACTTCGGCGGCCTGGCCGACTTCTGCGTGGTCCGCGCGACCCAGCTGATCCCCAAGCCGCCGCACCTGACCTGGGAGGAGGCGGCCACCACGGCCGGCTGCGCGAGCACCGCCTACCGGATGCTGATCAGCGACCGCGGCGCCCGGATGAAGCAGGGCGACGTCGTCCTGGTCTGGGGCGCGGCCGGCGGCCTCGGCATGTACGCCGTGCAGCTGATCCGCAACGGCGGCGGGATCGCGGTCGGCGTGGTCAGCTCGGAGCGCAAGCGCGAGGCGCTGGAGCGCCTGGGCTGCGACCTGGTGGTCAACCGCACCGACATCGGCATCGGCAACGACTTCGACGACCCGGCGCAGGTCATCGAGGCGGGCAAGCGGCTCGGCCGGATCATCCGCCGCGAGATCGGCGAGGACCCGCACATCGTCTTCGAGCACTCCGGCAAGGCCACCTTCGGCATCTCGATGTACGTGGTCCGCCGCGGCGGCGTCGTGGTCACCTGCGGCTCCAGCACCGGCTACGACCACCGGTACGACAACCGGTACCTGTGGATGAAGCTGAAGCGCCTGATCGGCAGTCACGGCGCCAACCTGCAGGAGCAGTGGGAGTGCCACCGGCTGCTCACGCTGGGCAAGTTGATGCCCGCGCTGTCCTGCACCTACGGGCTGGACGAGCTCGGCGAGGCCGCCCGGCTGCTCCAGGTGAACGACCACATCGGCAAGATCGGCGTGCTCTGCCTCGCGGAGCGGCCCGGACTCGGCATCACCGACCCCGGGCTGCGCGAGCGGGTCGGCGAGGACAAGATCAACTTCCTGCAGGGGGTCTGACATGACGAACCCGGGCATCGGCATCCTCGGCACCGGGTCGTACCTGCCCGGCCGGGAGGTCGACAACACCGAACTCTCCGCCCGCTTCGGCGTGGACGACGACTGGATCGAGCGCAAGACCCTGATCCGCGCCCGCCGGTTCGCCGAGGACCACGAGGCGGTCTCCGACCTCGCCGTGCCCGCGGCCCGGGCCGCGCTGGAGCGGGCCGGCATCCCGGCCGAGCGGATCACGTACCTGATCGTCTCCACCGGCACCGGCGACTTCCCCGCCCCGCCGACCTCCTACCTGGTCCAGCACGCGCTGGGGGCGTCCGAGGCGGCCTGCTTCGACCTCAACGCCACCTGCGCGGGCTTCGTCTACGGCCTCGCGGTCGCCCGCAGCCTGGTCGCCACCACCCCCGGCGCCTACGCCCTGGTGGTCGCCTCGGAGGTCTACTCCCGGTTCACCGACCCGGAGGACCGGGCCACCGCGGTCCTGCTGGCCGACGGCGCCGGCGCCGCGGTGGTCGGCCCCACCGACGGACCCGGCATCCTCGACATCGAACTGCGCAGCTACGGCGACGCGCACGACCTGATCGTCATCCCGGCCGGCGGCAGCCGGAACCCCGCCACCGCGGAGACCATCGGCCGCCGCGACCACGCGGTGCGCATGCAGGGCCGCTCGGTCACCGAGTTCGTCCTCGACAACGTGCCCGGGGTGCTCGACAAGTTCGTCTCCCGCAACGGGATGGAGCTGGCCGACGTCGACCACTTCGTGCCGCACCAGGCCAACGGCGTCATGGTGGGCCGGCTCGCCGAGGTCTCCGGGCTGACCCGCGCCACCACCCACCTCACCGCGCCGGTCTACGGCAACTCGGGCAGCGCCTCGGTGCCGGTGACCCTGGACCACGCCGCCCGCACCGGCGCGCTGAAGGACGGCGACCTCGTCCTGCTCACCGCGTTCGGCTCCGGCATGACCCTCGGCGCCTGCCTGCTCACCTGGTCCGGGGACGCGCGGTGACCGGGGCGGCGAACGGCGGACTGCGCCGGGTCGGCGTGATCGGGTGCGGCCTGATGGGCGCCGGACTGGCCGAACTGGCCGCCCGCTCCGGCTTCGAGGTGCTGGTCGCGGTCTCCTCGGACCGCTCGCTGCGGGCCGGCCGGGAGCGGGTCCTCGGCTCCCTGGACCGGGCGGTGGCCAAGGGCCGGCTCGACGCCGACGAACGGGACGCGGCCCTCGGCCGGCTGTCGTTCACCGACACGCTCGGCGAGCTCGCCGACCGCGAGCTGATCATCGAGTCGGTGACCGAGTCCTTCGCCGTCAAGTCCAAGGTCTTCGCCGCGCTGGACGCGGTGCTGCCCGAGGACCACGACGTCGTGCTGGCCACCAACACCTCCTCGCTGGCGGTCGCCGACGTGGCGGCCGCGGTCCGGCGCGAGGACCTGGTCGTCGGCACGCACTTCTTCAACCCGGTCACCACGATGCCGCTGGTCGAGCTGATCTCCTCGCCCCGCACCGCGCCGCACGCCGCGGCCCGGGCCGAGCGGTTCCTCGCCGAGGGACTGGGCAAGCGGGTGGTCCACGCGCCCGACCGGCCCGGCTTCGTGGTGAACGCACTGCTGGTGCCGTTCATGATGTCGGCGATCACCATGCTGGAGTCCGGCCACGCCACGGCGGAGGACATCGACGCCGGCATGACCCAGGGCTGCGGCCACCCGATGGGCCCGCTCGCCCTCTCGGACTTCACCGGCCTGGACACCCTCGCCGCCGTCGCCCAGGGGCTGTACGAGCAGTCGGACGACACCCGCTACCGGCCGCCGCGGCTGCTGCTCGACCTGGTGACCGCCGGCCACCTCGGGCGCAAGTCGGGCCGCGGGTTCTACGAGTACGCCTAAAGCACCTCCCGGGCACGTCAGCGGAATCAGAAGGAGTGACGATCCGTGCGAGCAGCAGCACGACCAGAAGGACCAGCCGCGCCGGAGTTCGTGCAGCTGCTCACGGCGGAGGGTGAGCGGCTGGAGAACCCGGAGTTCCCGCTGACCGTCACGCCGGAGGAGCTGCGTTCGCTCTACCGCGACCTGGTGCTGGTGCGGCGTTTCGACGCCGAGGCCACCTCGCTCCAGCGGCAGGGTGAACTGGGCCTGTGGGCTTCGTTGTTGGGTCAGGAGGCGGCGCAGGTCGGTTCCGGCCGGGCGCTGCGGCCGGGTGACTACGCCTTCCCCACCTACCGTGAGCACGGCGTGGCGTGGTGTCGCGACGTGGACCCGCTGAACCTGCTCGGCATGTTCCGCGGCGTCAACAACGGTGGCTGGGACCCGAACGAGAAGAACTTCCACCTCTACACGCTGGTCATCGGCGCGCAGACGCTGCACGCCACGGGCTATGCCATGGGCCTGGTGAAGGACGGCGCCGAGGACGCGGTGATCGCCTACTTCGGCGACGGCGCGTCCAGCCAGGGCGACGTGAACGAGGCGTTCACCTTCGCCTCGGTGTACAACGCGCCGGTCGTGTTCTTCTGCCAGAACAACCAGTGGGCGATCTCCGAGCCCACCACGGTGCAGACCCGGATCCCGCTGTACCGCCGGGCGTCCGGCTT
>NZ_JBFAQR010000113.1:0-9303 GCF_040678815.1 Kitasatospora sp. NPDC049285
GACAAGGCGAATCCGGGGGTGCATCCGATCGAGTGGTCGCTGGTGTGGGTGGCGCTCGGGGTGGGGGCGTACCTGGTCTGGTCGCGGCTCGAGGGCGCCTGGCCGTTCGGCCCGAAGGAGATCCGCGAGGAGTACCTGACCGCCCAACAGGAGGGCCAGAGCGTCGAGACCGCCGCCTGACCGACGCAGTCGCGAGCGAACCGGCGCCCGGGCCCCGCACAGCCCGGGCGCCGGCCCACCCAGGTGAGGACCCGCCTTTGACCACGCACCCCGACCACGTCGTGATCGGCATCGACTTCGGTGGCACCAAGACCGAGATCGCGCTCGCCGATGCCGCCGGTACGCCGCTGCGGCGGATCCGGTTGGCCACCCGCGCCGCCGAGGGACCGGACCAGATCCTCGCCCGGACCGCCGACGCGGTCCGCGAACTCACCCGGCACGCAACGACCGTGTACTCCCTCGAGGTCGCCGGGTACGCGGCCGTCAGCCCCGGCGTGATCCAGCCGGACCGGATCCTGCTGACGCCGAACCTGCCCGGCTGGGAGCGGCTCGCGCTGGCGGAGCGGCTGCGCCGCGAACTGGACGTACCCGCCGTCGCGATCGCCAACGACGTCCGGGCCGGCGCTCTGGCGGAGCTGCGGCGCGGCGCGCTGCGGGGCGCGGAGCCCGGCGTCTACCTGAGCCTGGGCACCGGCATCGCCGCCGCGGTGACGGTCGGCGGCCGGGTGCTGGCGGGTGCGCACCAGGCCGCCGGGGAGATCGGCTACCTCGACCCGGGCCACGGCGACGGCCTGTTCGTCGACGGCCGGGCCCCGTTGGAGGAGCTGGTCGGCGGCAAGGCCATCGCGGAGCGGGCGGCGGCGGAGATCGGCGAGGCGTTCACCGCCGAGCAGCTGTTCACCCGCACCGACCCCGCCGCGGACCGGCTGGCGCGGGAGGTGCTCGGCGTGCTGGCCACCGCGGTCGCCAACATCGCCGTCCTGCTCGATCCCGAACGCCTGGTCGTGGGCGGCGGCATGATGGCCGCTCAGCAAACCCTGCTGCCCGCCCTCGCCGCGCACCTGGCCCGCGCCGTCCCGTTCCCGCCCGCCGTGCTGCCCGCCCGTTTCACCGCGGACGCCTCCCTGCACGGCGCGATCACGCTGGCACTGGACCAGGTGCGCTCCTCCCGCTGATGGGACGTCAGCCGTCCTCGTCCGCCCCGACCCACCAGTCCCAGTCCGGGTCGGCCGCCAGCCGGGCGAGGAACTCCTCGCCCGAGCCGAAGAACGTCCAGTCGGTGTCGACGACGCAGGGGAAGCGCGCGGCGAGCGCGCCGGCGATCCGCTTGGCGGTGTCGAGGCCGTGGTACGGGAGGATCAGGCCGGTGTAGGGGCCGACCAGGTCGGCGATCAGGGCGAGTTGGTCCGCCGTGTACTCGGAGTCCAGCTCGCGGTCGGTGTCGACCAGGAGGCGGACACCGTCGGGGCCGACCCCGACCGCGAGGGAGTCGCGGTCGGGGACGACGACGTCCAGGGTGGAGAGCGCCTCGGCGATCTCCGCCAGCTTGACGGACGCGGGCAGACAGATCATCAGGTTGTTCATGGTGCGATCACCGCCAGGAGGTCGTCCAGGCTGTTGGTGGCGAGGCCGCCGGCCGCCTGGATGTTGTTGATGACCGCCTGCTGGATCCTCGGGCCGTACACGATCACCGGCTTGTCGGTGCAGTCCATCTTGTTGCCGATCTTACTCGCCGAGCCGTTGGCGCGGCCTCCGCCCTTCTTGCCGCTCGGCGTCACGCCGGGGTACTTGACCTCGATGACCGAGTTCTGGGTCTCGATGTCGTACTCGGCGTGCACGGTGCCGTCCGCCCGGAGGAACTTGACGTTGATCGCCATCACGTGGCCCGGGTAGAGCTGCTCGATCGCGTTGGCCACCTCGGCGACGCCGTTGTCGGTCGACTGCCAGTTCCCGTCGGCGTCGCGGGGCTCGCCGGAGAGCGGGTTGCAGTCGCCGTTGAGGGTGTACGGGCCGCCGATCGGGCCGCCGCCGCCCTTGTGGCCGCCGGTCTGGAGTTTGGGCCCGCTGGAGGCCGGCGTCAGGCAGGACTGCGGTGTCCCGCCGTTGCCGCAGGAGGTTCCGGCGCCGGGACCGCCCTGGCCGGCGGTCGGTTGGGTCGGCTTGCCGGGCTTCGGCGTGGGGGTCTTGATCGGATGGTCGAGGTCGACCAGCAGCTGCGCGACCATCGACCAGGTGTGGGAGATCGAGATCTGCGGCTCGCCGGTCTGCACCCCGTTGACGTACGTGTAGACGGTGGTCTGCACGTACTTGTCGGTGCGGGTGTAGAGGTAGGTGTCGTCGTACCAGGTGGTGGTGGTCTGCCAGCGCTCGGTGGAGCGCGCGTGGGTGGTGACCTTCTGCACGGTGGTCGGCGGGCCCGGGTCGGCCTTCGGGGGGTCGACCGGCGGCTGCTGGCCGGTGGGGGTCGGTCCGGGGTCGGGGGCGGAGGAGGTGGCGCCCTCGTTGAACAGGCTGCCGTCGGCGCCGACCTCGAGGGTGTAGTACACCCCGCTGACCACGACCACCACGACCGCGCCGACCACCAGCGCCTCGACGCAGCCGACCACGCAGGCCGCACCGGCCGCGATGTCGACGCCGGCTTCGGCGAGGGCGGTGCCGGCGGCCTCGGCGATCTCCGGGAGGGCGTCGGCGACGTAGCCGCCGGCCTCGGCGATGATCCGCTCGCCGGCCGCCTCGACGTCGCCGAGACCGCTGACGATGTCCTCGAAGGCGCCGGTGATGGAGCCCAGGATGCTGTTGTGGCCGGTCGGGTCGTAGTAGCTGGTGGGGTTGGCGCCGCCGTAGGCGTACGCGTTGGCGGTGGCGGCGCCGGAGATCGCGCCGGGGGCGGTGTCGCGGCTGAGGAACGAGCCGGTGGACGGGTCGTACCAGCGGGAGCGGGCGTCGACCTTGCCGGAGGCGGCGGTCCAGCCGCCCTGGTAGCCGAGCGGGGTGCCCGCGCCGGTGGTGGCGCCGCGCTCGCCGAAGGCGCCGTAGGAGCGGGTGCCGGTGGCGGCGCCGGTGACCGGGTCGACCGTGCCGATGACGTCGTGGTGGGCGTTGCTCAGCAGCGAACTCGCCGTGCCCGACGTCGACTTGGCGGCGACCGGGCGCTGTGCGGCGTCCCTGACGTACAGCCAGTTGCCGTCCGAGGCGGGCTCGCTCTCCAGGCCGTCGTAGGACAGCGTCGACCCGCCGCTCTGCACCAGCCGGCCGAGTGCGTCGTAGCCGTTCTGGGCGGCGCCGTCGCCGATCATCTGGTTGAAGGCGTCGTACGAGCTGGTGACAGTGGTGGGGATGCCGCCGGGCAGCGGGGTGCTGGTGACCGAGGCGAGGGTGCCGCGGGCCTTCCACTGGTAGCTGGTGGAGGTGGTCGGGCTGTCGGTGCGCAGCAGGCGGTTGCGTTCGTCGTACTGCGCGGTGGTGGTGACCGGGTTGGTCCGGGCGCCGCCCACCAGGGTGCTGACGGTCTGTGAGGTGCGGTTGCCCGCGCCGTCCCAGCCGTAGTCGGTCTCGGTGGACTGCCCGCCGGCGGTGTCGACGGCGGCGAGCAGGCGGTTGTCCTCGTCGTAGCGGTAGCTGCGGTCGGACTGGCCGGAGAGCGCGCCGGTGCCGGTGGCGGTCAGCTGGTTGCCGTTGCCGTCCCAGGTGTAGCCGATCCGGCCGGTCTGGGCGCCGGTGGCGTCGAAGGACTGCTGGCTGAGCGGGTGGTCGAGCGCGTCGTAGGTGTACGCGTAGCTGCCGGTGACGGCGTTGGCCGCGTTCTTGTCCTGCTCGCCGGTCAGTCGGCCGGCGCCGTCGTAGGTGTAGTACCGGTTGGTGCCGGTGAGGCTGTCGTTGGAGCGGAACACCTGGCCGTTGGAGTCGAAGACGAAAGTGGTGGTGCCGTCCGGGCCGGTGCGCTTGGAGAGCTGGCCGCGCGGGTCGTATTCGTACTGGTAGGTGGTGGCGGCCGCGCCGTTCAGCCCGGCGCGGGTGTACGCGTACAGCTTGTCCTGGTCGTCCCAGGTGAGCGTCTCGTTGCCGGTGGGGCTGGTCAGCGAGGTCAGCCGGCCGGCCACGTCGTAGCCGAACTGGCGGTTCTGGGTGGCGCTCTCGGCGCCCGAGCCGCTCTGCGAGGTGACCCGGCCGAGCAGGTCGTAGCCGAAGCCGACGCTGACGCCGCCGGGCTGGGTGAGGGTGCGGGGCTCGCCGGCCGCGTTGTAGCTGACGGTGCTGGTCCGGTCGGTGGCGGCCGGGTGCGCGGCGGTGGCCGGGTCCAGCCGGACCGAGGGCAGGTCCCAGGCGTTGTAGGAGGTGTAGGTGGAGTGCTGGTTCCCGTCGGTCTGTCGGGTGCGGTTGCCGCCCGCGTCGTAGCCGAAGGAGGTGGTCGGCGCGGCCAGGACGGTGCCGTTGACGTCGGTCGGGGTCGGGTCGGTGAGCTTGCTGAGCCGGCCGAGCGCGTCGTAGTCGGCGTGCCAGGTGTGCTGGTTCGGGTCGGTGACGTCGACCGGGTTGCCCGCCGCGTCGTAGTGGTAGGCGGTCCGGGCGGCGACCGTGCCGTCGGCGGCGACCACCGCGGTGGAGGTGCGCCGGCCCGCGAGGTCGTAGCCGAGGTCGGTGTGCCGCCCCGTCGGGTCGGTGACCTTGGTGAGTCGGCCCGCGACGTCGCGCTCGAAGCTGGTGGTGCCGTACTTGTAGGTGGTGGAGGTGGCGACCTCGCCGGCCGCGTTGTAGGTCAGCGTGGCGTTCGGCACCGACAGGGAGTCGCTCAGCAGGTCGCCGAACTGGTCCCAGCGGTACGCCGAGACGTAGTCGCTGGCCTCGCCGGAGCCGTCGTCGACGTAACGCTCCGTCAGGGTGGAGTCGGTCATCCGCCCCATCAGGTCGTACGAGTAGTAGCGCATGGTGCCGGCCGGGCTGACCGAGGCGATCAGGTGGCCGCCGTCGTCCCAGGTGTAGTGGGTGACGCCCTGCGGCCCGCCGGACACGGCGGCCGAGGTGGTCACCGTGAGCGGCCGGTTGCGGGCGTCGTAGACGGTGGTGCTGGTCTCGCCGAGGCGGCCGGTGTGCACCAGGACGTTGCCGTTGCCGTCGTAGGTCCACTTCTCGAACGGCTTGACCACGGTGCCGTCGGGCTCGGTGGAGGACGGGTGGTCGACCCGCACCCGGCGGCCGCGCGCGTCGAAACCGGTGTGCGTGACGTCCCCGCGGGCGTCCTTGACGTCGGTCAGCTCGCCGAAGGTGTCGTAGCCGCGCAGCTCGACCGGGGAGCCGCTCGTCGCCGCCGCGCCGCTGCCGTCCTCGACGGCGACCTGCGGGGCGGTGCTGCTGCTCAGCCGGCCGAGCACGTCGTAGGCGTTGGTGACGGTGAACGCCGGGTCCGGGACGGCGTCGAGGTTCGCCACGCCGCGCGGGTCGGTGACGGCCAGCGGCAGGCCGTTGCCGTCGCGGACGTAGGCGGTCACCAGGTCCGGGGTGGCGTCGTTGTGGACCGCGGTGCGGGTCAGGCGGCCCGCCGGGTCGTAGCGGTTGACGGTGGACTCGGTGTGCCCGCGGCCGTCGGTGAGGCCGGTGCCCGTGACCTGGCCGGTCGGGCTGTAGGTGGTGGTGCTGGTCCGGTTCAGGCCGCCCGGGTCGACGGTCGTACCGGTGCGCTGGTCGGCCCGGTTGTAGGTGTAGGTGGAGACCCGGGTGCCGCCGGCGGTGTCCTTGGTGACGTTGCCGTTGTCGTCGTACTCGTAGTGGTGCAGTTCCAGGGTGCGGGGCGTGGCGTTCGGAGTGTCCTTGAAGTTCAGGAAGGACTCGGTGAGCTTCAGGTCGTCCGGGGTGTAGGTGTAGTCGACCTCGGCGCCCATCGGGTCGATCACCGCGCTGACCCGGCCCGCCGGGTCGTAGTAGTAGTTGGCGATCGGCACGGTCCGCTGGACGGCGCCCGGGCTGTCGTCCAGCCAGTTCGGGAACGCGATCGTGCTGAGCAGGCCGCGGTCGCCGTCGTAGTGGTACTCGTAGATCCTGCCGTCGGCGTCGGTGCTGGTGAGGACGTTCCCGTCGCCGTCGTAGGTGCGCTTGCCGGTGACGCTGCCGTTCACCGACACGGTGGTCTGCCGGCCGCGGACGTCGTAGCCGTAGGTGGTGGTGCGGGTGGCGTCGCCGCCGGAGGCCGCCGGGGTGGTGTCGGAGACCGCGCTGGACAGCAGGTTGCCGTCCTTGTCGTAGC
Source organism: Kitasatospora sp. NPDC049285 (assembly GCF_040678815.1). NCBI lineage: Bacteria > Bacillati > Actinomycetota > Actinomycetes > Kitasatosporales > Streptomycetaceae > Kitasatospora > Kitasatospora sp. NPDC049285. Next base: position 6,239 of record NZ_JBFAQR010000113.1, read on the forward strand.
CGTTGGTGGTCTTCTTCTGGTGCGTCACCCCGGTGACCGGGTTGCGCACCGCCGGGCCGGTCTCGGTCAGCAGGTGCCCGACGCCGTCGTAGGTGTAGTCGGTGCGGGCGGCGCCGGTGCCGTCGGGCTGGGTGGTGACCTTGCGGGTCAGGTGGCCCAGGCCGTCGTAGAACTGGTCGATCAGCGCCCCGCTCGGGGAGGTGATCCGGGTCTGCTCACCCCACTCGTCGTACCCGTAGCGGGTGGTGCGGCCCTCGGCGTCGGTGACCGAGGCGAGCATGCCGCAGGGCTGCAGCGCCGAGCCGTCCTGCTGGTCGTCGACCACGAACGGGGCGGAGCCGGCCAGCCAGTTGGTGTCCTCACAGGTGTAGTGGAAGGTGCTGGCCGGCGGGTCGGCGGTGCCGTACCCCACCGGCTCGGACTGCGAGACCAGCATGCCGCGCGCGTTGTAGGTGAGCGTGGTGGTGTTGCGGTTCGCGTCCTGGAACCAGGTGATCCGGCCGGCCCGCGGGTCCTTGGGGTCCTTGGACTCGCCGGCCTGCTCGCCGTAGTAGTGGTAGACGGTCGACACCACGTAGCCGGTCTCGCGGAGCTTCTGCACGCTCGCCAGGTGTCCCTGGTCGTCGTAGTCGTACCAGGTCAGGTTCTGGTTCTCGTCCTTGACCTTGTCGACCTTGCCGTCCACCCCGTACGTCCACACCGTGTTGTTCGACGGCGTCGGCTTGGTGCCGCCGTGCCAGCGGTTGAGCAACTGGCCCATGGTGCCGAACTGGTAGGACGTGGTGATGCCGGTCGGCTGGAGCACCGAGACCACGAACGCCGCGCCCGGGTCGACCGCGGCCTGCTTGGTGTAGCCCCAGTGGTCGCCGTTGACCGCGGGGTCGGCGAAGGCGACCCAGGAGGTGCGGCCGTTGGTCTCGTAGCCGATGGTGACGGCTTCGGTGGAACCGTTCGGCGGGGTGATCTTGCTGAGGCGTGAACCGGTGCCGGTGTACTCGTAGTTCGAGCAGGCGGAGACGTCCCAGCGCGGGTTGCACGCCGAGGTCAGCCGGTTGGCGGTGTAGGTGTACGTCCAGGTCTGCACGCCGCTCGCACGGTTCGCGGTGCCCGAGGTGGAGAGCGAGGCGATCTGGCCGGTGGCGTTCCAGGTGACGTACAGCTGGCGGTGCGTGCCCAGGTCCAGGCGGCTCAACTTGCCGCCGGTGCCGCCGTAGTTGAGGTACACGGTCTGCATGCCGGGCGCGCGCACACTCTGCAGCGCGCCGCTCGCCGTGAAGGTGTACTCGGTGCCGTCCGGCATCAGCACCAGGCCCTTGGTGATGCTGCGGGCCTCGTCCTGCTGGCCGTACGAGGCGGTCCAGGTGCCGTCCGCGTTCTGGCCGTAGCGCAGTTGGCGGCCGTCCGGGTAGGTGACGATCAACTTGCCGTCGCTGTCGGTGACCTGACGGACGTCCAGCACCGAGGACCAACCCGTGCCGAACACGCCGGGGTTGGCGTTGGCGCTGTTGTAGGTCCGGTTGACGGAGAAGACGGTGCCGTTGGCGGGCAGCGAGAAGTCGGTCTCGGTGCGGCTGTAGTTGCCCTGGAACAGGTCGACGCCGATCGGGTCGGCGTTGCCCGGCCCGAAGTGGTCGCCGTCGGCCGGCGCCACCACCACGGTGAACGGCGACAGCGGCGACCACGGGGCGTTGCCCGCGGGGTAGGTGGAGTCGAAGATCTTGGCGTGCCAGTAGTACTGCTGGTTCCACTTCAGCGTCGGCTGCCAGGAGACCGGCGCGAAGAACTCGCCGGCCGGCAGGTTGACCTTCTGCGCGAGCGAGTCGACGCAGTCCGGACCGTTGGTGTCGGTGGTCGGGCAGACCTGGAACAGCACCCAGTTCTGCTGGGTGTTGTCCCCGTAGGCGTTGACGGTGAGGTACGGCGTGCGGGTGTCCACGGCCTGGTTGAGCAGCGGCCCGGAGAGCGCGGCGGACGGCGCGTAGTGCGGCACGTTGATCTCGACCGGCTGGGCGGTCGGGATGCCGAGGGCCTTGTAGAAGGTGTTGTCGGACAGGCGCCGCAGGTCCCAGGCGAGCAGGAAGTTCCCGGCGGGCATCTCCTCGAAGACGCCGGTCACCGTCACCGAGGCGCCCGGGGGCACGGACACGGTGATCTCGGTACCGATGCCGTTGTCGTTGTAGATCGACTGGTCCGACCAGTACATGTGGTAGTCCAGCGACAGCGAGTGCGCCGGCCACGTGAGCGCCGAGGTGTTGGTCACCTTCACCACCTCGCGGCCGAAGGTGTCGTACCGCGGGTTGACGGCGGGCGGCGTCACCGGCGCGTAGGACACGCCGTAGGTCGAGCCCGCGGGGGTGACGGTCGCCGCCGCCCCGGCGCTGCCGAGCGGCTCGACGAACGCGGCGGTCCGCGCGGTGGTGGTCCGGCCGCCGCCCTGGCCGGCCGGCGCCGGTTCGACGAGCTGCGCGGACGGCGCGGGCGCCGGCTGCGGCGCCCGGCCCGCCCACAGCGGGCCCGGGGCCGGCTGTTGACGGGCCGTCACCTCGGCGTCGAACGCCGCCACGGCCTTCTGCCGCGCGCTGCCCGGCGCGGCGGGGTCCTGGGTGGGCCGGTCCGTGTGGGCGGGCGGCTGTGGCGCGGAGATCCGCCCCGGCGCGTGCTCCCGCACCTTCAGCGGCTGCGGCGCGGACACCGACCCCCGGTCGGCGGCCGCCGCCGTGCGCACCCCCTGGACCAGGCTTCCGACCAGCGCCAGGATCACGCCGACCACCAACAACGACCGTCTCAACACACCCACGCCACAGCCCACTTCATCCCCGTCTCACCGGTCACAGGAGCACCACAGGGTGTCGGAGCCCAGTGACATGGACATGGACGAGTCATGAACATTCCGCGCCTGAACGGAAAGTGACGGAACGTCGCCTTCCGTCTTATCGGCCCTGGTGGCGGCCGGGGCGTTCCGGCCGGGGCTCAGCGGGCGCCGAGGAGGTGTTCCAGGGCGAGTTGGTCGAGGTGTTCGAAGGCCATGCCGCGGTCGGCGGCGGTGGTGGGGTCGAAGTCCTCGT
>NZ_JBFAQR010000114.1:0-3840 GCF_040678815.1 Kitasatospora sp. NPDC049285
CGGTCTCGCCGACGTGTCGGTGCCGACCGGTGCAGACCATATTCCGCGTGGTCTTGACGGTGTGTCGGCGGTCTCCGGGGACGGCCAGGTGCCGCACGGTCTTGACGGTGTGTCGGGGGATTCCGGCGGTGGTGGCCCCATGTCGCGTGGTCTTGACGGTGTGTCGGCGGTCTCCGGGGACGGTGCCGGGCCGTTGGAGCGCGGCGGCGTGTCGGGGCCGGGTGTGGAGGGGGTGACGGTGGTTCAGCCGGCTGCCGGGCTCGCGGATGTTCTGGGGGTGCTGCCCGGCGGCAGGGTCCTGGGCGTCGACGCGACGGCTCGTGAGCTGTCGTCGGTGGTGGACCGGATGCGGGTGCTCGGCCTGGTCGACGACGGCGTCGCGAATGTCCTGCGGCGGTCGCTGACCCGTCCGGCGGACGCGGCCGAGTTCACGCTGGCCTGGCGGGCCGCGGTCCCCGCCGCCACCGCGCAGGAGATCGCCCGCCGCTACCGGCAGGCACTGGACTCCCCGATCACCCGGGACATGGCCACCCGGATGGGCCTCGAGGTGAGCGCCTCGGTCGGACCCGGCGGCGCCAACCACCCCGACGACGTCGCGAAGGTGCGGCGCTTCCTGACCGACGAGGGCTTCGAGACCCCCCGCACACCCGGACACGACCCCGCCACCGCCCTCCTCGCCGCCTACCTGAAGGACGGCGCACACAACCCGCGCCTCACCCCCGCCGACGCCGCCGCCATCCGCGACACCCTCCTGACCGTCTCCCACCAGCGCGCCGCGGCCCTCGACGCGACCGAGGTCCGGGAGGCGCACGACACCATCGAACGCATCGGCGAAGCATTCACCGACGCCGACGACGGGCAGCCGGTCCCGGAAGCCCCGCCGCTGGTCGAGGGGTGGCCCGCCGCCACGCGGGAGGTGGCCGGGCTTCGGCAGCCGCATGTCCTCGTCGCGGAGCGTCAGGTGCCGCCCACGTCCGCGGACGTCGGGCTGCCGCACCGGTCGACCCACCCCGCCCCCGCCACACCGTCGCCGGCCGTGGCGGCACCGATCGGAGTCTCCTTCGCGAAGGGCTCGACCACACTCGACCCCGGCACACGGCTCCGGATCATCGAGACCGCCAGGGCCCTCGCCGCCATGCTCGACGCCCGCCACCGGCAGGGCCTGCAGCCGCCCGTCGTCACCGTGACCGGCAGCGGCGAGGGCCGCCTCACCGCCGCAGCGACCGGCCGCGCCCGCGCCACCGCCGTCGCCGACGAACTCCACCGCCGCCTCACCGAGGAACTCGACCGCCTCGACAGCCCCGCCCACGCCACCATCCGCACCCGCACCCGCACGACCGGACACGACGAAGCCCCCGCCGAACTCTTCCCCGGCTGGAGCGCCGACGCCCGCCGCCGGACCGCCGTCATCTCACTCGACCACACCCCGGTCGCCGACCACCTCAACCTCCTCGAGACCCGCACCGGCGTCCTGATCGGCGACCCCCGCCCCTACTCCACCGCCACCAACCAGCGCCACCAGCACGCCCTGGACCACCTCCCACACCGCGACGACACCTACACCGTCGCGATGCACATCGGCGACACCGGCGCCCCGATCAGCCCCGAACAACTCGCCGACGTCCTGCGCGCCGCCCACGACAGCGGCAAACTCGACGGCAAAACCCGCATCGACTTCCTGTCCTGCCGCCTCGGCGCGCTGACGGAGCGTCACGTCCCCTCGGCGCTCAGCGCGTTGTGGGCCCACCAGCAGGCGAACCCCCGCCCCGGCGTGTCCGGCCCGCTCACCGGCCGGGCGCCCGTGGGCGACGTGTGGGTCCTGCCCAAGATGGTGAACGGCGAAGCCGACTTCACCACCCACCGCGAGGTCATCGTCGCCGACCACGTCGGCATCGACACCCACGGCAAACCGGTGATCGTCCTGGGCCCCGACTCACTCTGGCGCACCTACACCCACAGCGGCGACACCGACCACACCCCCCACACCACCCTCAGCGGCGGCCACCTCACCCCCCACGGCGACACCGACCACCACCTCCCCACCGGCTACACCAACCACCAACCCACCCACCCCACCGACCCCACCCACACCCTCCAACCACTCGACGGCGCCACCAAGTTCGGACGGACCCGAGGTGCCGGCCGTGCCGCCTCCCGAAGCGGACCCATCGGCCCCCGACCCGCAACGAAACAGAACACCACGGGGACGGCGGAGGCGGTCGGTGGGGCGGGCGTGCTGCTGGAGCGGCTGGGCCTGGTAGTGGACCCGGTGTCGGGTGACGGGAACTGCCTGTTCCACGCGCTGGTGCGGATGCACCCCGAACACGGCAGCGCGGCCGACCTGCGCGACGTCCTGGCGGAGAAGTTCAAGGCCGCCTTCAACGATTTCGCCACCGGCCCGAACCTGCTCACCGAACTTCTGGCCGACAACCCGCACCTCTTCGAGGCGATCGACCTGCAACAGGACGTCCTGGCCGACCAGCTCGCCCACCCGGACCTGTACGACGGCCTCATGAAACGCATCCGCGACAACCTCGGCCCGGCCTGGGACGACCTCCTGGACACCCACACCGCCGACCGCCGGTGGGACAACGCCTTCGGCACCGCCGCAACCCACCTCTACACACGACACTTCGAACGCGGCCTGCTGATCGCCGACCCCGCCACCGGACACGTCACCGCCCTCCACCCCGACGGAGACACCACCCAACCCGACTCCGAACAAGCCACCCGTCTCGCCACCGACCACCACTACACCGTCCTCGCCCACACGCCCGGCCACTACAACGCCACCACCCCCACCCCGCCCGCAACCCAACCCGCAGCCCCAACCGCACACCGCCCCAGGCGAAGCACCGCCGCGCCACGACGAGGCGGGCGCCGCCCCACCGGCTCCAGCCGGTCCGGACCTGACGTGACGCACCACGACGCCGAACCGATCAGAATCCACCAACCCCTCGCCGCCGACGGGCCCGGCCCGGCGAAACCGGTCACCTTCCGCGGACGCCTCCAGCCCGTCTTCCACGCGACCGCCAACAAGACCGCGGTCATCTTCCAGGGAGTCGCGTTCAGCCTGCCGCGCACGGGCCGTGAGCGGTTCGCGAACAAGCCGCTGAGGGGCGAGCTGGTCGGCGGGCAAGTCAGGTTCACCAATCCCGACGGGCAGCCGTTCCACTCCAAGATCACGGAGGCCACCGGCGACCAGAAGTTCATCCCGGCCGGTACCACGTCCACCAGGGTGTTCGGCATGCAGGTGGCTCTGCCGAAGGCTCCGGCGGGGCAGGGTGGGGGTGACGTGTTCGAGGGCTGGCATGTGCGGGTGGCCGGCGAGGTGGGTCGGCGGATGGTGCAGCTCTCCGTCACGGGAGGCGACGCGTTCGAACCCGTGGGCGACCCGATTCCCTACGACGAGCCGTCCGAAGAATACAAGTACCGGCGCGCGGTCGAGCAGGCCGGGAAGCCGTACACCCCGCCCACCTACTCCCCGCCGGACCCCACGGACAAGGGTGCCTTCGTCGGACGCCTTCCCCGCGAGTTCCGCACAATCGCCAATGAAGACAGCGTGTCGGTCGGCAGTAGGCAGGTCAAGCTCCCGAACAGGGACCCTGAGCGGTTCGCGAACAAGCCGCTCACGGGCACGCGGACCGACACCGAGGCCACCTTCACCAACCTCGACGGGCAATGGTTTACCCACACCCTCGGCGTCGCGCAGGACCAGGTGCTCGTCAAGGCCGGAATCATCACCACGGTGTTCGGCGTGAGGATTCCCGTGCCAAAAGCTCCGGCCGACCCCCCGGCGGGCGCGGTGTTCGAGGGCTGGCACATGCGGCTGACGGGCGA
>NZ_JBFAQR010000114.1:3935-8263 GCF_040678815.1 Kitasatospora sp. NPDC049285
GACGAGCCGACCGAGGAGTACAAGTACCGGCGCGCGTGGGAAGCACACCAGCGCACCCGCGACGACGCCGCGGCACACGACACGAATCCCGCCCCCGCCCCGGTCCGCGAATCGTCTCCCCACGGCGCCGACGACACCCACCCCCGGGACGAACCGATGCCGGACGCCGAACCGCGCTCCCGCGACGACCTCGACGACGGTCTCGACACGTACATGGACACCAGCGCGGACCTGGACTTCGACGCGAACGTGGACCTGGACTTCAACGCCGGACCGTTCCAACCGGACGGGACGGAAGAACCGGACGGGCTCGACGGGGCGACTCCGGCCCCGGCACAGATCAGTGCAGACGGTACAGATCCCCACCGGATGCCGGGCGATGAGCCGATGCCGGAGGCCGACTTCTCCGATGTCGACGACGAACACGTCCCGTTCGAGGAGGAACCGCCCACCGGAGCGCGGCCGAACCCCCACACCCCGCCCCCGACCACCGTCCCGGTGACACCCCGCACCGACTCACCCACTCCCCAGCCATCAACCGAATCCCACACCCCCACCACCACCGACAGCGGGCGGCCCGTGACCGGTTTCCTCGACAGCCTCCACGAGACCGAGGGCGCGGACCCCGCCCAGTTCCTGGCCTCCCTCTACGCCACCCCCACCACCGCCACCAATCCCCTCACCATCGACGACGACCCCACCACCCCCACCGACACAACACCCCCCGCCGGTACCACCGGCGGCGCGTCGTCTCCTTCCGGCCGGCCGGACGACACGGGCCGCGAACTGCCGCACGGGGACCACGCCGCAGCGATTCCCGGCACACCCGCCGACACCGAGCCCGCGGACGCCGGCCCCGCCCTGTCCCCCGCCCCCGAACCGGCCCCGTCGCCGGCCCCCGAACCGGCCTCCACCAGCCCCACCACTCCCGACAGCGGGCCCGTGACCGGTTTCCTCGAGAGCTTCCACGAGACCGAGGGCACGGACCCCGCCCAGTTCCTGGCCTCCCTCTACGCCTCCTTCACCACCGCCGCCGACCCCACCGTCATCCACGACGACCAACCCACCACCGACCACGCAACACCCCCCGCCCCTGGAGCCGGGGCGCAGCCCGGCGGGCCGATCCGTTCCTCGTCCACCGTGCCGGAGCAGACCGTGCGGGAGCATACCCCCGACGAGCCGATGGACCTCGACGAGGACCCGGTCCCCGGTGGGTCCGGGCCGGCGGCGGTGGGGGGTGGTGTGCTGGGTCGGATGGGTCTGGTGGTCGATCCGGTGCCGGGGGGTGCGGAGAGCCTGTTCGAGGCGCTGGTGCGGATGCATCCCGAGCACGGCAGCGCGGCCGGCCTGCGGGCGGAGCTCCTGCAGAAGTTCCAGTCGGTCATCGACAACTTCAGCTCCGGGGCGGGACTCGTCGGCTCGCTGCTGGAGCAGAGCCGCCACCTGCCCGCACGGTTGGGCGTGTCCGCGGACGACCTACGGCGCCACCTCGCCGACCGGGACTCCTACGCGGACCTCGTGACGAGACTGCGCGGCAGCCACGGCCCGACCTGGGCCGAGACCCTGGGCGCGTTCACCGCCGACAACCAGTGGGAATCCTCCTTCACCGCCGCCGCACCGCAGCTCTACGCACGCCACACCCGCCGGGGCCTGCTCACCGTCGACCCCACCACCGGACACATCACCGCCCTCCACCCCAACTACACCATCACCCATCCCGATCCCGACCATGCCACCCGCCTCGCGGCCGAACACCACTACACCGTCCTCGCCCACACCCCCGGCCACCACGACGCCACCACCCCCACTCCACCCCGCAACGACCCCGCACCCCCCACCCGACGCGACGAACCCCACCGCCCCCCGACCACCGCTCAACCGCATCCTCCCCATGAAGTGATCGACCTCGACCCGGACCCCGCCGACCGCACCGGAGGCCGGGGCCGCAGCGGCGACGACCACGGCCCGATCTCCGAGCCTGCCTACGTCCAGGGCATCCCGAAGGAATTCGAGGCGACCGCGCTGGAGACCGTTGTCAGCGTGGGGGACAGGAAGTTCCAACTTCCGAAGGGGAAGAGCCTTCGCTCCTTCGCGTACGAGCGGCTGAAGGGTACGCGGACCGGCCTGACCGTCACGTTCACCAACCGGGCCAACGACTCGTTCTCGCGATCGCTCAGCGCGGCCTACGATCTCCAGGTGCTCCGAGTCGCCGGAGCCGGCACCAGCGTGTTCGGGGTTCACATGCGCGTACCCGATGCTCCGGCGGATCACCGTCCGGGGACGCCGTTCGGAGGCTGGTACGCGCGGCTGTTCGGCAAGTCGGGCCATCGGGTCGTGCAGTGGTCCCGTACCGGCGGCGCAGGTTTCACCCCCGAGGGCGAGCCGACGCCCTATGACGAGCCGAACGACGTCTACCGCCGCCGACTTGCCCAGGAGGCGGGGGTCGGTCCGGTCGGCCGGTCGACGGGCGGCTCGGTGGCGGATCTCCGGACGGACGGTGCCCCGGCCCCGGGTGGGCGGGTGCCCGACCTCCCGGGTGGGCAGGTGCCCGCCGCGCAGGCGCAGGGCGCGGCGCCTGTGGTGGGGGCGCTGGTGCCGGTGCCCGGGGATGGCCTGTGCCTGTTGTCGTCGGTGGTGGTCAGCGCGCCCGAGACGGTGCGGGAGGGCCTGGTCCGCGCGGGTACCGGGAACAGCGTCCTGGACCGGGCGCTGGCGGACGCGGTGCGGCCGGGTGCCGTCCCGAACGGGATCCGGACGCTGGCGGAGGGCGTGCGCGACGCCGTCGCCGACTGGCTCGCCCGCCTCGCGCCGCACGACGTGCCCGCCGACGTCGTGCGCACCGTGCGCGCCAACACCCTCCAGCAGCGCCACGACGCGCTCCGCCACGAGCCGCGCGAGCGGATCGTGCAGGCCCTGCACGACCTCGGCGTCGACACGGTCCCGGACCCCGGCTTCCTGCCCGCACGAACCACCCACCGGCTGCTCGAAGCAGCCCTCCACGCCGTGCCCGGCACCGACCCGGCACTCGCGCGGGCCGAACTGGCCGCCCGGCTGCGCTGGGTATGGGACCCCGAGCGCGCGAACGCCGCCCGCGACTACCTGACCGCCCACAGGATCCAGCCCTCCCCCGACCCGACCCTCCTGCGCGACCAATTCCTCGACCTCGCCGCCCACCAGGCCGCCGCCAGGAACACCACCCCGCAGCAGGCCGTGGCCGAAGCCGAGGACTGGATCGGCTGGCGCATCGAGAACCAGGACCCCCACGGCGCCTTCCAGACCATCCGCGCCAACCAGCCCGCCGGCATCGTCCCCCTGGACCTGCTCGACCGCGACACCCTCACCGCACTCCTCCTCACCCAGGACACCCCCCTCACCGCACGCGAACACGCCGACCTGCTCGCAGCCGTCCGCACCTGGGAAACCTCCTGGACCGACCCGGCCCACGGCGAGACCTTCCCCCCGCTCCTGGCCCACGCCCTCGGCATCCGCCTGCGCATCAACGTCCACGGCGACACCGACCACACCCAAGACCTCGGCCCCGCCCACGCCCCCGTCATCACCGTCCACCACACCCACAACCACTACGACGCCAGCACCCCCGCCGCACCCCCCAAACGCGCCCACCAAGCCGACCACAACCACGAACAACCACCCCGCCCCACCCACAAACGCCCACGGACCACACCCGGTACCGCCCAGCCCACCGACCGCACCGTCCTGCCGATCATCGACTGGAGCGGCTTCACCCCGCCGACGACCACCCAACTGGCACGGCAGACCTTCGTGGACCTCACCCGACGCAACCCCACCCCGCCCCGCCCCACACCCACACCCGGACACGACACCCGCCCCGCCGACGGGCGCGGTGCCCCGCCCGCATCCGCCGGCACACGCGAAAGCTCAGTCGCACTGGCCTTCGTCTACGGAGACTCCCCCGACACCCTGGAGGGCGCCGCAGAGGTGGCCTGGCACGGTCAGGACATCCCCACCCGCACCGCACTCCACGACCTGCTCATGACCCACGAGGACGACTACCGCACCGACTACCGGCGATTCCACGCCGAACTGGCCCGCACCACCGACCCCCGCCACACCAAGGCGCTCATCGACGACTACGCCCGCCGGTACCGCCTCCACCCCGCCACCGTGGGCTACTGGGCAACCCTCGACGACGACACCCGCATGCCACCGAACTGACGAACCGCCACGCCACGACACACCGCCGACCGCCGTGGGTCTGTCCAGTGAACGGTGTAACTCGGTTGGGTTGAGTTAGCGGCGGCCGACGGAGAGTCGGCCGTCGAAGGCGATCTCGAAGGCGTTGAGTG
>NZ_JBFAQR010000115.1:0-8036 GCF_040678815.1 Kitasatospora sp. NPDC049285
TATGAAGTCACAAACGCCCGTCCGGCCGCGTGCATGATGACGTCGCCAACGAGCCGACAAATCGCAAACAGGACAGCCGAGGCGTCAGTCAGTCGGTGGGTCAGACTCGCTGGCAACATCACCAGGAACATCATCACTGTCAGTCGAGTAGGCCGAGGCGGGGGCCGCCGGTGGATTGGAGGCGGCGGAGGAAGGTGAGGACGCCTGCGGAGCCGCCGGCCCAGGTGGCGGTGGGGTGGGTGAGGGTGGTGTCGGGGAAGGTGGGGCGGGACGGGGGGCCGCCGGCGCGGGTGAGGATGAGGGCGGCGATGGTGTCGGCGGCGGTGAGGAACTCGTCTGTGGTGGCGGGGAGTTGCGCGAGGTCGAGCATCAGGTCGCCGACGCCGGAGAGGCCGCAGCACTGGGTGACCAGCGGCATGCGGGGTGCGAGTGCGGTGCAGGTGCGGGCGCACTGTTGGGCGAGGGCGAGGAACTCCGGCGCGGCGAGGCGGTCGGCGGCGCGGACGAGGACCGCTCCGATTCCGGCCAGGCCGCGGCACCAGGAGCCGTAGCGGCGGGTGGCGCCCGGGGCGGTGGCCGCCGCGAGGATGTCCGGGGTGGCGGCGGCGAGTGCCGTGCAGGCCTGGTGGGCCTGGCGGGTGGCTTCCGGGTCGCCGGTGGTGTGCGCGTACTCGAGGAGGAAGTAGGCGACACCCGCGTCGCCGTGGGCGAGTCCTTGGCGGAGGGCCGCGGAGCCGGGGCGGTCGGCACCGGTGGGGGACAGGCGGGCCTCGCCGGAGGTGAGCAGGCGGTGGCATTCGGCGGCGACGGCGAGATGGTCGACACGGTGCACGTCGACGGGGTGGGGGGTGGGGGAGGTCCGGGCGAGGAGGAGGCGGCCGATGCCGATGCCGGCGATGCCCTCGATGAAGTCGGCCTCGGGTGGGCCGCCGTCCGGGCTCTGGTGCGGAATCGTCGGGTGGGAGCCGGGAGTTGGGGGCAGGCCCGCCTGGGCGAGGAAGAGTTCGACGCCGGTGCGGCCCGACCAGAAGGACGGCGAGAGGTGGCGGGAGCGGGCGGCCGCGGTGGCCGTCCACGCGGCCAGGGTGTCGACGGCTTCGCGGACACCGGGCCGGTGGAGGTGGTGGAGGAGTTCCAGGCCGAGGCCCGCGGTGCCGCCGTAGACGTCGACGGCGGTCGGGACGGCTGCGCGTGCGGCGAGGGCGGGGTCGGTGAGGCGGTGGGCCTCGGCGACGCAGAAGGCCGTCGTGTGGTCGATGATCTCCGCGAGCAGGCTGTCGTCGAGGTGGTGGCGGTCGGGCCTGCCGTGGGGGCGGGGCAGCGAGGCGGGGTCGGGTGTGATGGTCGCCGCGAGCAGGCTGTCGTCGAGGTGGTGGCGGTCGGGCCTGCCGTGGGGGCGGGGCAGCGAGGCGGGGTCGGGCGTGATGGTCGCCGCGAGCACGCCGTCGTCGAGGTGGTGGTGGTCGGGCCTGCCGTGGGGATGGGTGGGGGCGAGTGGGTGGCCGGGTGTACGGGGAACTGAGTCGGCGTCATCCGGGGCGGTGGGGCTGCCGGTCTCGGCGCTGCGGAGTCGGGCCGCGCCGGCGGTTCGTACCGTGGGGTCGAAGCTCGTCAACTCGGCTATCAGGGTGCGGAATCGGTGGTGGGAGGGCCCGGGGAGGGCGAAGGCGAGGGTGGCCAGGGTGCGGTCGCGGTTGATGGTGTGGGACGGGTCGATGACGACGGGGTCGAGGCCGGTGGCGGCGTAGCAGAGGGTGGCGCCGAGGGCGTAGTAGTCGTCGGCGGGGGCGGCCGGGCCGTCGGGGCGGCGGACGGGGGCGTTGTAGCCGGGGGTGGCGCCGTCGGGGCCCTGGCCGTGCAGGGAGCTGATGCCGAAGTCGACCAGGTGGGGGTGGCCGTCGGCATCGAGGACGACGTTGTCGGGCTTGAGGTCGCGTACGACGACGCCGTGCTGGTGGATGGCGTCGAGGACGCGGAGCAGGCGGGCGGCCAGGGCGAGGGTGGCGTCGGCGGGGTACGGGCCGCGGAGTTGGACCTCGCGGCGCAGGTCCCGGTCGCCGCAGCTGGTCATGACGAGGTACTCGTCGGCGCGGTGCCGGAAGGCGTCGAGGGCGCGCGGGACGCCGGGGGCGGTGGCGAGGGCCGCCAGCACGAGGCGTTCGTTGCGCAGGCGGTCGCGGGTGTCGGCGCCGGACTCGTCCTCGGCGACGTAGGCCCGGGCCTGTTTGACGATCACCTGACGTCCCGTCAGGGTGTCGATCGCGCGGTACACGTTGCCGTGCGGCTTGCGCGCGATGCCGCCGGTGACCCGGTAGCGCCCCCCGCCCAGGCCGCCGGTGCGCCGCAGGCCTCCCGGGTCGGAGCCGCCACGCGCCTCCCCGCCGGGCGCCACCTCGGTTCGTGCGGCGAAGGGGTCGGTGGCCCAGGGCGGGCAGCGGTACGCGCCGGTGGCGAGGCCGTCGAAGAGGCGGCCGTCGGGGCCGACCATGACCGACTCCGTCCGGCCGCTGCGTCCGGTGCGGTAGGAACCGGTGAAGGGGCCGTAGCGGTAGTAGACGGGGGCGTCGGGGTCGACGCGGCGGTCGCTGACGACCTGTGGGCCCTCGCGCCCGCGGAGCAGGGCGACGAGTTCGTCGGCGAGGGCGAGCGCGGTTTCGGGCGCGGGGTAGACGGTGATCGCCTTGCCGACGGCGCCGGGGCTCGCCGCACCGGAGTTGAGCTCCCGCAGGGTCTCGGGGGTGCGGGCCCACTTGGCGTGGCAGACGTGGCGTTCGAGGACCGGTAGGACCAGCGCGGTGACCGCGTCGAGCTCGCCGGGGCGGGTCGAGACGTGCAGCTTCCATCCGTGGTCCATCGCCGGCATCCGCGGATCGGTCAGGTACGACCAGGTGTCGTCGGACCGGACGCCGCGACCGGCGATGGACCCGGACACCGTCAGGAGTTGAAGTCGCAGGCGAACCGGGTGGTCGCGGTGACCCACGGGTCGGCGAGGCACGCCGTGGCCTCGTGGTCGCTGCGGTCGTCGTCCTCGAACACGATGGTCTCGTCGTCGACCACCAGCGGGCCAGCGTCGCGGATCTGGTCGATCAGGGCTACGGGCATGTGACGCCTCCAGGTCATGTCGCGCGTCCGGCGAGGGCGCGGGTCGCGCCGCCGTGGACCGGCGGGCCCGGTCGGGCCCTGGTCCTGAGCCACGAAGGTAGGGAGGAACCTGTGAACCTGACAAGGGGTCAGGATACGTAACCTCCACGGAACGGTCCGGATGTGGAGAATGCGTGTGTACGTAATCGGGAACTCGGGGGGCGGGCCGTGCGTCAGGACAGCGACGGGGGCCGGTCGCGGATCGGGCCGGGGCAGTGCAATAGCATCGCCGAGGTGAACGATGCACGACCGGAGGACGCCGTGACCCAGCAGGCGGCGCCCGCCTTCCCGACCGGCAACGGGGCCGAGCGTCCGTGGAACCGGCAGCGGCTGCGCAGCAACAACGAATGGCTGCTGCTGGAGCGGCTGCGCCTGCACGGCCCGCTCTCGCGTGCCCAACTCGCGCGGGACACCGGCCTGTCCAAGCCCACCGTGTCCGCGGCGCTGGCCGCGCTGGAGACCGCCGGGCTGGTCCGCGAGGCGGGCCGGTTCGTGCCCGAGCGGGGCCGCTCCGCCGTGCTGTACGAACCGGAGCCGACCGCCGGGCACGTGCTCGGCGTGGACATCGGCCGGGCCCGGCTGCGGGTCGCCGTCGCGGACCTGTCCGGGCAGCTGGTCAGCCGGCGGGACGTGCCGAACCTCGGCAGTTCGGCGGACGCGGTGGCCGAGGCGGTGGTGGCGGCCGCCCGGGAGACCGCGGCGGCGGCCGGGCTCGAACCCTCGGCGATCGTCCACGCGGTGGTCGGCAGCCCCGGCGTGTGGGACGAGCAGAGCCGCAGCGTCCGGCTGGCCGCCAACCTGCCCGGCTGGGGCCGCAGCGGCCTGATCGACGGGATCGCCGCCGGGCTGGAGACCACCGTCACCATGGTCAACGACGCCAACTTGGCGGCCGTCGGGGAGTACGCGTTCGGCGCCGGGACGGGCAGCCAGCTCTTCGTCTACGTGCTGGTGGGAACCGGTCTGGGCGTCGGCGTGGTGCGCGGCGGCGACCTGCTGGTCGGCGCGCACGGGGCGGCCGGCGAGATCGGGTACCTGCCGCTGCCCGGTCCGAGCGGGACGGCCGGCGAGGGCACGCTGGAGTCGGCGGTCTCCGCGGAGGCGGTGGTGCGCAGCGCGGTGGCGCTCGGGATGCGGCCGCCGCTGACGGCCAAGCAGGTCTTCGACGCGGCGCGGGCCGGTGACCCGGTGGCGGCGGAAGCCGTCCGGGAGGAGGCCGAGCGGCTGGGCTACGCGCTGGCCATCGTCGCCTCGGTCCTCGACCCGGACGTCCTGGTGCTGGGCGGCGGCGTCGGCCGCAGCGCGGACCTGCTCCTCGGCCCGGTCGAACGCGCCCTGCACCGGCACTCGCCGCTGCGACCGCGCGTCGCGCCGAGCCTGCTGGGCGACGACGCGGTGCTGTTGGGGGCGGTGGCGACCGCGCTGGAGGCCGCGCGGCCGGAGGTCTTCGAGCGGCGGGCCGGCACGGTCTGAGCGCGGGGGTCCGCCCGGGGAGAGGTGTCGCTCTCCGCCGGGCGGACCGCTGG
Source organism: Kitasatospora sp. NPDC049285 (assembly GCF_040678815.1). NCBI lineage: Bacteria > Bacillati > Actinomycetota > Actinomycetes > Kitasatosporales > Streptomycetaceae > Kitasatospora > Kitasatospora sp. NPDC049285. Next base: position 4,665 of record NZ_JBFAQR010000115.1, read on the forward strand.
CGCAGACCGCGTCCCTGGCGGACCGCGCCCTGTACCGCAGGAAACTGACTTGGCGTCAGCCTCCCGTGACCACGGTGTCGGTGCGGGGGACGTTCCAGCCTTCGAGGCTGAGCACCGGGGTGGTGCCGGTGAGGTCGGTGGAGCGGTAGGTGGCGGTGAGGGTCTGGGATTCGCCGGGCCACAGGGTGAGGTCGTTGGCGTTCCAGACGGTGGAGCGGGCCTGGTTGTCGCCGGAGAGTTCGGCGCCGGCGGCGGTGCCGCGGCGCAGGTCGGCGCGGAGCAGGAAGCCGACGGTGGGGGTGGTGGAGGTGTTGGTGACGGTGACGGTCAGGAGCCGGTCGGCGCCGTTCGGGCCGGCGGCGGGCGTGGCGGTGGCGGTGACCGCGACCTTGGCGGGCGCGAGGTTCTGCAGGGCCTTCAGGTCGGCGTAGGAGGTCATCGCGGCCTGCGGCTGCCCGAGGGTCTTGCTCCAGTTGACGCTGTCGCCGGTGGTCGGCTGCCAGTAGACGTTGCGGTCGACCAGGGCGCCGTTCTGACGGAGCAGCAGTTCGACGAAGTAGACGGTGTGGGCGGTGGTGGGGACGGTCGGCTTGAGGAGGTTGCCGGCGACCTGCTGGCCCGTCAGCGAGAAGGCGGGGGAGGTCCGGTCGTCGAGCAGGGTGCCGGCGGTGTCGTAGACCCGGGACTCGACGGTGAGGCCGGACTGGGTGGCGGAGCCGAGGTTGTCGGCGGTCACCGTGCCGGTGTCGAGGGTGAAGAGGGCGTGCAGCGGGCGGTTGGCGGCCTGGGCGCCGAAGTAGGCGCCGGCCTGGTCGTAGTCGTTGTTGTAGAGCGACCAGAGCAGGGTCGGCCAGCCCTTGTTGAGCTGCCAGTAGAGGGTGCCGGTGGACGGGGCGACGGCGTTGGTCGAGTGCGCCAGGAAGGCCTCGAACTGGGCGCGGACGTTCTCGTAGTTGGCGGCCTGGGCCTTGCGGACGTAGTCGGACAGGCCGGTGGGGGCGCCGTAGCGGTTGGTGATCGAGGCGTCGAGGTTGTAGAGCGTGCCGAAGTGGTAGCCGGTGTGCCTCGTGCCCTCGTAGTTGGCGTGGTACTGGTTGGCGCCGGGCGTCTGCCAGAGGGCGGACTGGTCGGCGGCGGAGAGGAAGCGGTTCAGCGAGTCCTGGGTGGGGACGGTGTTGCCCGCGCTCTGCTCGCTGTCGAAGCCCCAGGCGCCGCCGGAGTTGGTGAGGTCGCCGCCGGTGCTGTGCGCGGTGTCGTACCAGTAGGACGGCGGGACCCAGTCGTACGGGCCCTCCTTCTCACCGGCCTGGCCGAGGGTGGGGCTGGACTTGTACTCGGCGGAGGCGATGAACGGGCCGTCGTAGTCGGCGGCGGCGAACCCGGCCAGGGCCAGCGACTCCTGACTTGCCGTCGGGGCGTTGTCGCTCCACTCGAAGGAGAACACCGCCGGGTGGCGCCGGAGCGACTCGCCGACGGTCTGCGCGCTGAGCCGGTAGGTGGCCTGCTGGGCGGCGGTGTAGCTGGTGGCCTCCCAGAAGTCGCAGCACTGGAAGCCGGCGTTGACCAGGATGCCGGCGGCGTCCATCTGCCGGTACCAGTCCTCGGGCATGAAGTGCCCTTCCAGCCGTACGGTGTTGAGGCCCATCGACTTGATCAGCGCGATCTGCTGGGCGGTGTCCGCCGGGTCGTAGCGCAGGAACAGGTCGGGGGCCCAGCCGCCGCCGCGGACCACCAGCGGGGTGCCGTTGATCTTGAAGGCGCGCACGCCGGCGGGGGCGTTGCCGCCGGCGCCGGTGAGGTACGAGGTGACGGTGCGGATGCCGAAGGTGGAGCTGGTCGTGCCGAGCACGGTGGCGCCCTGGGCGACGCCGGTGGCCAGGGTGTAGAGCGGCTGGGCGCCGAGCTGGTAGGGCCACCAGATCTGCGGGTGGGCCAGGGTGAGCGCCGGGTAGGCGGCCGGGGTGAAGGAGACGGTGCGGGTGGAGCCGGCCGGCACCGTGACGTCCTGGGAGACCGTCACCGGGGTTCCGCCGCCGGGCGGGGTGAGGGTGGCGGTGACGGTGGCGCTCTGCGCGGTGGCCGTGGTGTTGGTGACGTCGGTCTTCACGGTCAGCGCCGAACTGCCGAGGTCCGCCGCGGTGTTCTGGACGACGTGCGCGTTGCCGTCGATCAGCGCCCCGCCGGTGCGCAGCTGGACGGGGAACTGGAGGCCGGTGTTGTTGTCCGGCGGGAGCTGGGACCAGTCGATGTCCGAGGTGTTGAGGCTGGTCGCCGGGTTGTTCGGATACACCTGCAGGGCCACCGAGTTGGTGCCGGGGCGGAGCAGCGCGGTGAGGTCGAGCCGGTTGCGGGTGTAGGCGCCGGCGACGGTGGTGTGGTCGGCGACCAGGGTGCCGTTGACCCAGACGTCCGCGGAGCCGACGACGCCGTTGACCACCAGGTCGGCGTGCTGGCCGGCCGGCGGGGCGGTGAAGTCGGTGCGGTACCACCAGGGCACGTCGAACGGGGTGAGCGGCGGGCCGGTCTTGGTGAGCTGGCCGAAGCAGCTCTTCATCGTGGCGGCGTAGAAGACGTTCGGGCAACTGCCGTTCAGCAGCAGCGCGTTGATTTCGGTGCCGGGGGCGCCGCCGCCGTCGTTCGGGACGCTCAGCCAGCCGCCGGTGGCGAATCCGGGGGTGGAGATCTTGGCGCCGCCCTGGGTGGCGGTGGCACTGCTGAGCACCTTCCAGCCGGCGGTGTCGCCGAGGTCGGTGAGGGCGCTCGCGCCGGTCGGCGGGGCGGGGAGGACGGCCGCTGCCACGGCGCTGGCGGGGGCCGCGGGCCCGGCGCCGTACAGGGAGAGTGCCGCGACGGCGAGGGCGGCGGCTGCCGCGGTGGGCCGTCGCCAGGCCGCGGCCGTCTGCCGGGATCTGGTCATGGGTCGGGCTCCTGTCGGGGTCTCAGGCGACGGGGTTCCGGGAGGCCGCGTTGCAGGCGTCGGCGTCGTGCTGCTTCTTCACCGCCGCGTCCCGGACGGGGGCGGTGGCCAGGACGGTGCCGAGGGTGAGCAGGCGGGGCAGTGGCCCGGGGCGGGGCGGACGAGTGGGGGGCATCCGAGACCTTCCTCCTCGAGGTTAGGAAAGGTTCCTTACTAGCTGCCCGGGAGGGTAGGGCGGCCGCCGTGGGCCGTCAAGGGGTTGCGGGGCCGCGCGGCAGGCGGCGCAGGGAAGTCGGCCACAGTTGTCGCGCAGGGGCTTGACGCGTTAAGTAATGCTCCCTAACTTGATCTCCCCGTCCGCCCCCCATGTCTGGAGTTGTTCGGTGTCTGCTGGGTTCACGCGAAGAATCGGTCTGTTCCAGGCCACGGCGATCAATATGAGTCAGATGTGTGGG
>NZ_JBFAQR010000116.1:0-6259 GCF_040678815.1 Kitasatospora sp. NPDC049285
ACCACCGACGCCTCGCCCGCGACTACGAAGCACGCCCCCACCGGTCCGAGGCCATGGTCCACCTCGCGATGATCAACCTCATGACCCGCCGACTCGCCGGGGAATCCACCCCGACATGGCGCGGCACATGAACCACCATCAGTCCGGCAATCCGGGATGAAACAACGGGATGAAACGCCCTCTGAGGTTGAGGCTCGGGAAGATGCTTGGTCGAGGATTCCGAAAGTTCATCTCGGTCGATGCCCACTGCGGCAGAAACTGCATGACCGAAGTCTAGAGGGTTCACAGGTGAGCCGCCGTCAGGTTGACCGAAAATGGCAACGGCCCCGAGCGGTCAAACCGCTCGGGGCAGCGAGGTCGTCGTCAGCTCGCCTCAGCGAACGCCTCGTAGACGCTCTTCGGGATGCGGCCGCGGGCAGGCAGATCGTGGCCGTTGGACTGGGCCCAGGCGCGAACCGTCGCCGGGTCAGGGGTAAGAACGGTGCGACGGAAAGCCTTTCCAGTGCGGCTCTGCCGGCGGCTGGCCTCTACGAACGGAGCGAGGGCGTCCCGCAGCTTCTCCGCGTTGTCCGCAGACAGGTCGATCTCGTACGACTTCCCGTCCACACCAAAGTGGACGGTTTCTGCGGCGGCGCCGCCGTCCAGGTCGTCGGAGAGCGTGACGACTACGCGCTGAGCCATGGGGGTCACATCCGGAAGGAGAAGGGTCACATCTGGCCGCATGCTACATGGAAATGCCTAATCAGGATAGCCCCTTTAGGCCCGATGCCTTCGCTCTACAGGTTCTCCATCACGAAGTCGTCGTCATAATCCTCGTCGCCGTTCATCATGAGGATTGCACGGCCCTGGGAAATGTTTGAGTTGGTGTCCGGTACGGCACAGTTCGCGCAGACCCCGTCCGGGTAGTACTCGTCATAGCTTCTTTCGCGCGCGGGTAGCGCACCGAACTGGTGCTGCCCCACCGCACGATCTGCTGCAGCCGCTGCCCCTCCTGATCGGTCAGTCTTCGCACGCGTACCGGCTCGACGGGTCACTGCCCACGGTGTATGTCACCGGTGGGGCGCAGGGGTCGGTGCAGATCAACACCCTGGTGACCAAGGTTCTGCCGTGGCTGCTGGAGCGCGCAAACGTCGTCCATCAGTGTGGTCCGACGGACGAGGCGGGCCTACGCGGACAGGCGGAGGCGCTGCCGCCGCGCTTGGCGGTTTGCTACCTGCTGACCGGATACATGGGGCGGAGTTGCCGGATGTGCTGGCGCTGGCGGATGTGGTGGTCAGTCGCAGCGGTGCTGGGACGCTCGCGGAGCTGACGGCACTCGGCAAGGCTGCGGTGTTCATCCCACTGGCGTCGGCAGCGGGCAACGAGCAGGCCCAGGGCCTCGTCCCACTTGTCGATCAGGCCGGCGGAGCGGACCTCGACCGCGCTGCCGCCGAGGTCGGCGAGGACGCGCGCAGCCAGCGGGGACCGGCAGTAGCTGCCGAGGCGGACGGCGAGGATCCGCCGGGGCACGGGGGCGGGGGTGCGGGTCATCGGGAGTCTCCGGTGGTGAGGGCCCGGCGCAAGGCGTCGGCGGTGCGGTGGACGTCGTCCTCGGTGAGGTGCTGGTGGAACGGCAGGGTGAGCAGCTGCTGGGCGAGGCGTTCCGTCGCCGGCAGCGGCCGGGCCCACCGAGCGAAGGCCGGCTGGAGGTGGTTGGGCGGGTGGTGGACGCCGACGCCGATTCCCGAGCGGCGCATCTGGGCCCAGACCCGGTCGTGGTCGGGGACCGTGACGATGCACAGGTGCGGGACGGAGCGGTCCACGTCGACGTCGACCACCTCGACACCGGGGAGGCCGGCGAGTGCATCGCGGTAGGTGCGCCACAGGGTGCGGCGGGCGGGGTTCGGCTCCGGTGGCGAGGACGGCCTGCACGGAGGCGCAGAACGTCATCGACGGCACCAGCACCTCGCCGCCGGGGCCGACGCCGGCGGCAGCGCGGTGTGCAGCGCCGCGGTCCCGGAGGAGCCCGGCGTTGGGCTCGCGGGCTGGCCAGCCGCGGTTAGGTGCTGTGGCCGTTCTGGCTGCCCGAGTCCGGCGGTCCCTGCTCGGGGCGGTTCCGCAGGGCGGCAGTGCGGTGCAGCACGATCAGTGGCAGGACCAGCCAGGACGCGGTGAACCACAGCAGGACGCAGGCGCTGACGATCCAGGCGATCGGTGAGTTGGTGGTGGCGGTGCGCAGCAGAAGGAGCAGGGCTGCGGTGATGGTCAGGGCCAGGGCGACGAGCCCGATGGCGACGAGACGGCTGGCGACTCGGATCAGTTCGGGTTTCATGCCGTGGCCGGCGAGGAAGCGGCGGAAGGCCACGGGTGCGATCAGTGACCCAGTGGAGACAGCGCCCAACGCGACGGCGGCGATGTAGAGGTGTTGGTCGAAGTCCGACAGCTCGGTGAACCGCTCGGTGAAGGCCACACCGATGAGGAAACCGAACAGGATCTGCGCGCCGGTCTGGCACACCCGTACCTCCTGGAGCATCTCGGTCCACAGGCGGTCCGCCCGTTCCTGTGGCGTCTCGTGGCGGCCGGGTGGGGGAGGGTCGGGCCCGTTGATCGGCGTCACGGTGTGCTCCTTGCAGGGTTGGACGGTCGTTCGGCGGTCAGGCCGGATGGCCCGCGTCGATGTCCGATACGTCGCCGAGGCGAAGCGGGTTGCGGTCCGCGGTGGTGGCGGCGGTGATGGGGTCGAGGAGGAATCCCGAGTGATCTCCCCCGTCGAACCGGTCGAGGACTCGGCCCGCGAACCAGGCGGAGGCGTCGGTGAGGACTGGGACGCCGTAGGGGCCGGGGCGCCAGGGGACAGCCGCGAACTTGTCGAGCGTGTCGCCGGTCGCGCCGCCGAACAGTTCCGCCAGGTCGTGGCGGTGCGGTAGCAGGTGGACGACGAGGGCGGGGGAGTGTGACGCGACGGGGTGGGTGTGGTTGGCCTTCGAGATCCACACGGTGAACCGTGGCGGTCGGATGGAGCACTGGCCGGCGAAGCCGACCAGGCAGCCTGCGCGCTCGCCGTCGCCGGTCGCGGCGGTGACGACGTAGACCGGGTAGTCCAGCAGTGCAACGAATGATTCGAATCCACTCATCTGTGGTCTCCCTTGGCGCGGTGTCGTGCAGTGGCACCGCCGGCCCGGCTCGGTGAGGGGCCGACGGGATGCGCCTACCCGCTCCGACCGACCTCGATGCGAGCGCCGTGCGCTGTCTGCTTTCTTGACTCGAACTTCGCCGGCGCGACGATGTGTCCCCGGCCAGCGGGTAGTAGGGCTGCAGGTTTCCTCTGCCAGTCGGGGGTAGAAGCCGAACGTGGACCGTACGCGTCGAGGAGACTCTGAGGTGGGCGACGCCATGCACGGTGTCCCCGCGCTCGATCTCGACCTGGACGGCGCTGCCGGATCGGAAGCCCGTGCTCGGCGTGCCGCTCGGTGCTTTCTGGGTGGGCTGACAGGGTCGGACCGGGAGCGTCTGGGGCAGCAGACCCGGCAGGATGTGGTCCTGGTGGTCAGCGAGCTGGTGTGCAACGCGTGCCGTCATGCGCCGGGCCGATGCCACCTGACGATGGCCCTCGCCGATGCGGGCGTGCGGGTCACGGTTGAGGACAGCAGCCGTGAGCTGCTGCGCCCGACCGGACTGCCAGGGCCGTCCGGCTACGGACTGTTCATCGTGGCCACGGTCGGACGCATGGTGCACGTCGAGCGTACGGCCACCGGCAAGGTCGTGGAGACTGTCGTCGGTGATCGCTGAGCTGGGACGCGGCCTAGCGTTGAAGAAGAGCGAGCGGGAGGCGAGCAGCACATGGACATCGACCGGGCCGAGGCGCTGCTCACAGTAGTGGTCCGCGGCTCGGGGCGGAGTGTGATCGTCCGCCCCGAAGGGGAGTTGGACAACGATACGGTCCAGCCGTTGTCCGAGGCCCTGGAGGACGCCCTGCAGGGCCCACCCGGTCCGGTCGTGGTCGACTGCGGTGGGCTGTCGTTCTGCGACTCGACCGGTCTGAACCTGCTGCTGCGCATGAGCCGCGAGGCGGAGAGCGACGGGCGGCCGCTGCTGCTGGCGGGCCTCAGCCCGATCGTCACCCGCCTGTTCGAGATCACGGGGGCGAAGTCCGTCCTTCGGATCTACCCAACCGTGGACGACGCGCTCGCCGGGCAGGAGGGCTGAGAGCCAATGCCGTCCGTCTCCGACCACCGCCGACTGGCGCTGGGGCAGGCCACCGGGCCGGTCTCCGAGTCGCGCGCGTTCACCCGCGCGGCGCTGCTGGACTGGGGCTGGCTCCCGGCTCCCGAGGGTGAGCGCCGGACGGTCGCCGAGGACGTGCTCCTGATCGTCAGCGAGCTGGTCACCAATGCCGCCCTGCACGCGGGCGGCCCCGTCGAGCTGCGCCTGCGCCACCTGCCGGCGGGGCTGCGGGTGGAGGTGTCCGACCTGAGCCCCGAGCCGCCGGTCCTCCGGTCCCGAAGGGATCCGAGCGTGCCGGGCGGGTACGGGCTGAGAGTGGTGGCACTGCTGTCCTGGGCCTGGGGCAGTTCGCCGGAAGAGGTCGGCAAGATCGTTTGGTCGGAGATCGCCTCGCCGCCGGCCCGCCCGGCACCTCCTACGCCTCGGGCCTAGCCTTGAAGAACGCTCCATCTCCGTTACGCCAGGGGGCGTGGATGTCGGATCCGCAGGGCGAGAACGCCCGCCTGCTGGCCACCATCGACCGCCTGCGCAGCGAGGTGGAGGGCCAGCGTCGGGCCATGCGGACCCGCGCTGTGATCGAGCAGGCCAAGGGCATCCTGATCGAACGGTTCTCCTGCACGCCGGACGAGGCGTTCAGCCACCTCGTCCAGCTGTCGCAGGACAGCAACCGCAGGCTCGTCGACCTCGCCGCCGACTTGCTCGGGACGGCGGCGCCTCCGGACGCCGGCGAGGACGAACTCACCGCCCTCCCACGGGAGTCGGCCCCGGCGCCGCCAGTTGTGGCCCCGGCGCGGCCGCGGTCGCGGACGCGGACGGTCGCCGGGGAGTTCGCGGCGCGCTACCACCTCGCAGCCTCCGCCCTCGGCTCGGCCGAGTCGCCCGACGAACTCGCCGCGGTGCTCTCCGAGGCGGCCCTCGCGCCGTTCGGTGTCGGGGCGGTCGCCCTCACCGTGCTGGAGCCCGACGGCGCGCTGCGGCTGGTGGCCAGCCACGGTGTGCCCGCCCACCAGCTCAGCCAGTGGCAGCGGATCCCGCCGAGCATGTCGCTGCCGATGACCGACGCCGTCCGCGAGGGAGGCGTCGTGTGGGCCAGGCGATCCGAGTTCGCCGCGCGCTACCCCGACCTGAAGGGCGAGGACCTGGTGCCGGGGGAGACCGTGTGCGCCCTCCCGCTGCGCACCGGGGAACAGGTGATCGGCGCGATGAAGCTCGGCTGGCCCGACGCCTACCGGGCGGACCGTCCCACCGAGCGCTACCTGTCGGCGGTGGCGAGGCTGTGCGCCGCCCACCTGCTGCGGGTGCTCGCCCCGGGCGCCGACGAGGCCGGAGCCCCGCTGCCGACCGGCGAACCGTGGTTCCGGGCGGTCCTGGACGCGCTCCTCGACCCGGTGCTGATCCTGAGCGCCGTCCGCGAACCCGAGGGCAAGGTCACCGACCTGCGGGTGGAACACGCCAACGCGGCCACCGTCGACCTGGCCGGCCGCACCGGGCAGGACATCACCGGGCGGCTGCTCAGCGAGCTCTACCCCGGCATGGTCTCCTCCGGCGCCTTCCAGCACCTGCTCGACGTCGCGGCCACCGGTGTGCCCCACCGCGGGGAGGCCGAGCAGTACGTCGAGGTCGTCGGCGGCGCCGTGCACGGTTCCACCATGACCCTGCACGCCACCCCCTTCCTCGACGGCGTCCTGGTCAGCTGGCGCACCCACGACGAGCAGGAACTCCGGGAGCACCAGCTCGCCCAGGCCCAGCGACTGGCGGGCCTCGGCACCTGGCAGTGGGACGTCGCCTCCGCCCGACTGGACTGCTCGCCCGAGGTGTTCCGGCTGCTCGGCAGGCCCGAACGGGCCGCGAACGGCACCCTCGGCCTGGCCGAGGCGGAGGCCGCCGTCGCACCGCCCGACCGCCATGCCGTCCGGCTCCTGGCCGAGAGGCTGCTCGCCGGAACCACCTCCGCCACCCTCGAACTCCGGATCGTCCGCGCCGACGGCGTCACCCGGACCGTGCGGGCGATCGCCGAGACCGTCCCCGGCCAGCGGGACGGCGAACTGCTCGCCGT
>NZ_JBFAQR010000117.1:0-6251 GCF_040678815.1 Kitasatospora sp. NPDC049285
GTTTTCTAGAGCTGCCAACATAAATACTAACACCACGCCCCCGCCCGGGGGGGGGGGGCGCCCCCCCGGGGGGGGGGGGCGCCCCCCCCCCCCCCCCCGACCGGGGCGGGTGCGCCGGACCGTCAGGCGGTCCGGCGGGCGTCGCGCCCGGCCTGGACGGCGAGCCGCCCGACGGCCACGGCGATCACGACGGCGAGCACCAGGCTGACGGGACCGGTGCCGAGGTCGAGGCCGCCGCGCTGGTGGCTGACCCCGGCCCAGTCGGCGAAGCAGGCGCCGAGCGGACGGGTCAGGACGTACGCCCACCAGAACGCGAGCACCGGCGGCAGGCGCAGCACGCGGTGGCCGAGCGCGGGTACCGCGATCAGGGCGGCGAACAGCAGACCCGAGGGGAGGTAGCCCCAGCCGAGGGTGGCGGCGGTCAGGTCGCCGACCGCGGTGCCGAGCGCGAAGGTCGCCATCACCGCGGCCCAGTAGTAGACCTCGCGGCGCCCGCCCCGGACGGTGTCCACGGCGAGCGTGCCCTCGGTGCGCCGCCACAGGGCGAAGATCGCGGCGAGGGCGAGCGCGAAGGCGGGGGCGGAGACGGCGTAGGGAACGCCGAGCGCGACGTGGGCGACGTCGGCGGCCATGGTGCCGAAGACGCTGACCATGACCACCGCCGCCCAGTACACGACGGGGCGGTAGCGGTCGGCGCGGGCCTGTACGAACAGCGTCGCCGCCAGCACGACGGCGGCGCCCACCACCGCCGGGACCGGGCCGAGGGTGTGGGCGAAGAAGTCGGAGGTGGTCTCGCCCATGCCGGTGGTGAGGACCTTGACCACCCAGAACGCGGCGGTCACCTGGGGGACCTTGCTCCACGTCCGGCCTGACGAACCGTCAGAACGGAGGGGCGAAGCGGTCGTTGTCGTGCTGCTCACGGTGGAGCGACTCCTTTCGCGGCACGGCCCGCGGGCCGCGCCGTGGCGTGTCGGGCGTCAGCCGCCGAGGACGGTGTTGCCGGTGATGGTGTCGGTCGCGCCGTCGACGGTCACCAGGTGCCGGACGCCGTCCGGGCCGAGGACCACGGCCTGCCAGGCCCGGCCGCCGCCGGCCGCGGTGACCGGCCTGAGCGACTCGACCTTGCCCGCGGGCACGCCCGAGGACGCCTTGACCACCGCGTCCGCCGCGTCCAGCGAGGGCAGCGGAGCGGGCACCCGGCCCGGGCCGGCCTCCGACCGGCCGTCGCCGCGCTCGCCGTCGCGGCCGCCCGCCCGGTCCGCGTGCGTGCCGTCATGGCCCGGGCGGTGGGTCGTCACGGCCCCGTCGTCGTGGAACTCCAGGCCGTGGTGGTCGGCGACGGCGACGGCGCCGCAGGCGATCAGCACGGCGACCGCGAGCCCGCCCGCCCACCGGGCCGGCCTCCCGCGCAGCCACGGCGGGAGCGCCGCCCGGTGCTCCGGCTGCTTCTCCGGCTGCGGAGCCTGCGGCTCCCGTTCGTCGGCCTCGTCCATGACGCTCACCCCAGGCACCTCGTCCGGTCCGGGCGTCGCGCCCGGACGATGGCCTCAGCATGGCGGGGGCGGGCTGAAGGGTTCCTGAAGACCTGAAGACGCCTTCAGCGTCCACGGCGGGCGACCTGCCACCCTGGGAGACATGCGCGTACTGGTGGTGGAGGACGAACAGCGGCTGGCCCTCGCGATCAAGCACGGCCTGGAGGTCGAGGGGTTCAGCGTCGACATCGTCCACGACGGCCTGTCCGGCCTGGCCCGGGCGACCGACCACACCTACGACGTGATCATCCTCGACATCATGCTGCCCGGCCTGAACGGCTACCGGGTCTGCTCCCGGCTGCGCGCCGCCGGCAGCGACGCGGGCATCCTGATGCTGACCGCCAAGGACGGCGAGTGGGACGAGGCCGAGGCCCTGGACACCGGCGCCGACGACTACCTCTCCAAGCCGTTCTCGTTCGTCGTCCTGGTCGCCCGCCTCAAGGCGCTGGCCCGCCGCATCGGCAGCCGGGCGCCCCGGCGCACCGTCCTCGGCGACCTGGTCGTCGACTCCGCCGCCCGCACCTGCACCCGGGCGGGCACCGCCATCGCGCTGACGCCCCGTGAGTTCGCCGTGCTCGACCACCTCGCCCGGCGGGCCGGCGAAGCCGTCTCCAAGCGGGAGATCCTCGAGGAGGTCTGGGACAGCGGCCCGGACAGCGACCCCAACACCGTCGAGGTCCACATCAGTGCGCTGCGCCGCAAGATCGACGCCCCGTTCGGCCGGTCCGCCGTCCAGACGGTGCGTGGCTCCGGCTACCGGCTGGCGGCCGACGGTGGCTGAGCGGCGCGGACCGGTCGCCGCCGCCCGCCGGTACGCTGCCGGCTCGCCGCGCCTGTCCCGGGCCCGGGCGCTGCTGGCCCGCACGAGGGCCCGGCTCGCCCCCGGTTCGGTGCGCACCCGCACCACGATCGCCGCCTGCCTCAGCGTCGCCGCGGTGCTGCTGGTGGCCTCGGCCGCCGTGCTGCTCCTGCTGCGCGTCAACCTCGAGCACACCGTCGAGGCCGGGGCCCGGGAGCAGGCCCAGGTCGTCGCCCGGCTGGCCGCCGACGCCCACCTGCCCGCCCAACTGCCGCTCGACCACGGCACCGACTTCATCCAGGTCACCGACGCCGCGGGCAACGTCGTCGCGGCCAGCCAGAACCTGGTCGGCCGTCCCGCCCTCACCCCCACCCGTGCCACCGACGGCCACCAGACCTTCGACCTCAGCGCCCTCGGCGACGAGCACCACCAGCGCGTCACCACCCTCAGCGCCGACACCCCCGACGGACCGGTCACCATCCGGGTCGGCGCGTCGCTGCACACCGCCGACACCGCCGAGGACCTCACCACCGCCGCGCTCGCCGCGCTCAGCGCCCTCCTGATCGCCACCGTCGGCGTCGTCACCTGGCGGGCCACCGGCCGCGCCCTGCGCCCCGTCGAGGCGATCCGCTCCGAGGTCGCCGCGATCGGCGACCGCGACCTCGACCGGCGCGTCCCCGAGCCCGGCAGCGACGACGAGATCGCCCGCCTCGCCCACACCATGAACGCCATGCTCGACCGGCTGGAGTCCGCCGGCACCCGCCAGCGCCGCTTCATCGCCGACGCCTCCCACGAACTGCGCAGCCCCCTCGCCGTCCTGCGCACCCAACTCGAGGTCGCGCACACCCACCCCGACCCCGCCGTCCGCGCCGACCTGGTCGCCGGAGCCCTGCAGGACACCGACCGCCTCCAGTCGCTCGCCGCCGACCTGCTGCTCCTGGCCCGTCTCGACGCCGCCGGCCACCACGGCCCCCGCGAGAGCGTCGACCTCGCCGACCTCGCCCGCGCCACCGTCGACGGCCGCCGCGACCAGCCGCACCCGACCGCCGTGCACACGCCGGACCGGCCCGCCGTCACCACCGGCAACCCGATGTGGCTGGGCCGGCTGCTCACCAACCTCCTCGACAACGCCCAGCGCCACGCCCGCCACCACGTCACGCTGCGCCTGGCGCTCGACCCCGCCGGCCACCAGGCCGTGCTGGACGTCGCCGACGACGGCCCCGGCATCCCGCCCGGCGACCGCGAACGCGTCTTCGAACGGTTCACCCGCCTCGACGACGCCCGCAGCCGCAACGACGGCGGCACCGGCCTCGGCCTGCCCATCGCCCGCGACATCGCCACCCTGCACGGCGGCACCCTCACCATCGAGGACACCGCCGAAGGCGCGACCTTCCGCCTGCGCCTCCCGCTCGCCGGACCGGACGCGGCCTGACCACCCGATCTGTCCTGACGGATCGTCAGGACGGCTGCGTCCCAAGAACCTTTCAGCGGCCCGCCGCGCCCGGAGCTGCGGGTACGGCCTGGATCGGGCGCCCGGGTACGGCTGGACGTTGACCTGTCTCGGGCCGCCCTCCCATCATGGGAGCGCTCCCAAGCCTCTTGTCCGGCCTGGTAGCCGCACAGTTCCCCGTCCATCGTCCGGCTCCGCGGCGTGGCCCCGGGTCGGCGTCCCCACCCGGGAGGAACGACCATGCCGACCCCCATGCTGTTCCGCAGGAGACCAGACCGGCGCGGTCGCCGCCTCGCCGTGACGGCCTCGGCCGCGCTGGCCGTGGTGGCCGCGACGCTGCCGCTGTCCACCGCCGCGGTCGCGGCCGACCCGGCCGCCACCGGCGACACCACGGTCACGGTCAACGCGGGCGCGGGTCTGGGTACCGTCAGCTCCACCGCGCTCGGCGCCAACACCGCCATCTGGGACGCGTCCATGAACGACCCCCAGGTGGTCTCGCTGTACCAGGCCGCCGGGATCGGCGCGCTGCGCTACCCGGGCGGGTCCTACTCCGACATCTACCACTGGGTCGACAACACCGCGCCGGGCGGCTACGTCGCCCCGGGCACCGACTTCGACGCCTTCATGGGAACCGTGAAGGCGTCCGGCGCGCAGCCGATCCTGATCGCCAACTACGGCTCCGGCACGGCCCAGGAGGCGGCCGACTGGGTCCGGTACGCGAACGTCACCAAGGGCTACGGCGCGAAGTACTGGGAGATCGGCAACGAGATCTACGGCAACGGCGTCTACGGCAGCGGCTGGGAGAACGACGCCCACGCCGACAAGACGCCCGACCAGTACGCCCGCGAGGTCAAGGCGTACGCCGCGGCCATGAAGGCCGTCGACCCCACCGTCAGGATCGGCGCGGTGCTCACCATGCCCGGCAACTGGCCGGACGGCATCGTGGCCGGCGGCGACAGCGGCGACTGGAACCACACCGTGCTGGCCGCCGTCGCCCACGACGTCGACTTCGTCAGCGTCCACTGGTACCCCAACGCCAGCAACGGCGACGCGTCGCTGGCCGCGGTGCAGCAACTGCCCGGCGAGCTGCGCGAGGTGCGCAACCTGCTGGACCGGTACGCGGGCGCCGACTCCGCGAACATCGGCATCGCGATGACCGAGGTGAACTCCAACTCCGGCAGCGGCGCGTTCACCAGCCGCCCCAACGGCCTGTTCGCCGCCGAGGCCATGAGCACGGCCCTGGAGAACGGCGTCTTCAGCGTGGACTGGTGGGACACCCACAACGGCGCGGGCACCGTCACCACCGTGGGCGGGGAGACCGACTACGGCGACATGGGCATGCTGTCGAGCGGCAGTTGCTCCGGCGGCGTCTGCGAGCCGGCGCTGAACACCCCGTTCGCGCCGTACCACGGCATCAAGGCGCTCGGCGCGCTCAGCGACCCCGGCGACACCATGGTGGCCTCCAGCGCCTCCGGCTCCGACGTCTCCGCGCACGCGGTGCTGCGGGCCGACGGCGACCTCGGCGTCCTGCTGGTGAACAAGAGCTCCACCACCGCGCACACCGTGGACCTGCGGTACGCGGGCTTCACCGCCGGCTCCTCGGCCCCCGCCGTCCAGCGCTGGGCGCCCGGCGACGACGGGCTGGTCGACGCGACCGGCACCGCCACGTCCGCCTCGGCGACCCTGGCCCCGTACTCCCTCACCGTGCTGACCCTGCACCCGAAGCCCGGCACCGGCTCGTCCGCCGCCACCGTCGGCACCCCCGGCGCCCCGCGCACCACCTCGGTCGGCGCCTCCACCGTCACCCTGAACTGGCCGGCCACCAGCGGTGCGGTCGACCGCTACGAGGTCTACGAGCAGCTCGGCACCACCAGCCAGCTGCTCGGCTCGTCCACCGGCACCTCCGCCACGCTCTACAACCTGCCGCCCGGCTCCCGGCACACCGTCAACGTGCTCGCCCGCGACCAGGCCGGACACCTCTCCCGCCCCTCCGAACCGCTGACCTTCACCACCGGCACCCCCGCCGACAGCACCTGCACCGTCGCGTACCAGGTCACCGCCGGCTGGGGCAACGGCTTCGTCGCCGACGTCGTGGTGAGCAACCCCGGCCCGGCCGCCATCAACGGGTGGACGCTGGACTTCGACTGGCCCTCGACCGGACAGTCCGTCAGCTCGTGGTGGAACGCCGCGATCACCGCCACGGGCCAGCACGTCCGCGTCACCAACGGCCAGTACAACGCCCAACTCGCCCCGAACGGCGGCACTTCCGCCGAGTTCGGCTTCGTCGGCGGCAACAACGGAGCCAACCCGACCCCGACGGTCTTCCGCCTGAACGGAACCGTCTGCCGAACCATCAGCTGACCGACACAAAGAAGCCGGGCCCGGAGTGTTGAACACTCCGGGCCCGGCCGTTGGTAGCGGGGACAGGATTTGAACCTGCGACCTCTGGGTTATGAGCCCAGCGAGCTAC
>NZ_JBFAQR010000118.1:0-6246 GCF_040678815.1 Kitasatospora sp. NPDC049285
GCGGAGGCGACGTCCCACTGCCAGGTGCCGAGGCCCGCCAGTCGCTGGGCCTGGGCGAGCTGGTGCTCCCGGAGTTCCTGCTCGTCGTGGGTGCGAGGGCAAGTCGGCGGTGGTCGGAGACCCGTGGCATCGGCGCTCACCCGTCCTGCCCGGCGAGCGCGTCGGCCAGTGAGGGGTGGATCCGCACGAGGCTCTCCGCTCCGGTGATCTCGAACAGCCGCGCGACGATCGGGCTGAGGCCCGCCAGCAGCAGCGGCCGCCCGTCGCTCTCGGCGGCGCGGCTGACGCGCAGCAGCAGGTTCAGGCCGGTGGAGTCGCAGAAGGACAGGCCCCCGCAGTCGACCACGACCGGACCGGGTGGGCCGCGAAGAGCGCCGTCCAGGGCCTCGGACAGCGGCTGGACCGAGTCGTTGTCCAACTCGCCCTCGGGGCGGACGATCACGCTCCGCCCGGAGGTGCGCACCAGCACCGTCAGCACCGCCTCGGTCATGGACTGCTCTCCTCCCGGTCGCCTCGCATCCGGCGGTGGGCCACCAGGCGGCTCCTGACGGATCCGGGGACTCGGCCGGCCGTGGCCGGACCGGTCGGTTCGTCGAGGAAGCCGCGCGGGGCCCTGCGCGCCCGGCACTCCGATCCGGCCGTGCCGTCCAGATCCACATCGAGCGAGGGGACACCGTGCATGACGTCACCTCGACCTTCCGCGGCGAGTCCGGTCACACCTGGCTCCTACCCCGAGGCCTCGGCCACAACCTGGGGGCAGCCCTGGACGGCCCGGCGGCGCGGGGTTCACGCCGCCATCGATCGGTGGCCACAGCCTGCGGGCCGAGGGGGGGGGTAGGGCCGGTTGCGCCCGACCGCCCTCGGCCCGGGTCCTGCTGGTCTCAGGCCTCGCTGCCTGGGTTGTCGCCGGGTGCGCCCATTTCTCCGGTGGCGGGGATGCCGTCGGCCAGGGCGTAGCGCAGGAAGACGACGCCGTTCGGGCTGGTGGCGGGCGGTTCGAGGAGGGTGATGTTGGTGGGGACCTCGCCGCCGTCGAAGACCTTCTTGCCGGTGCCGAGGACGATCGGGTGGATCCAGAGGTCGAGGCGGTCGAACAGCTTCTCGCGCAGCAGGGTCTGCACCAGGTTCAGGCTTCCGACCACCTTCACGTTCTGGTGCCGGTCGCGGAGCTCGCGCACCGCGGCGGCCAGGTCCGGCCCGAGCTGGGTGGAGCCCGCCCACGACAGGGTGGGCGTGCCGCGGGAGGCCACGTACTTGGGGATGCTGTTGAACAGCTTGGCGAAGGGGCTGTCCCCGGCGTGCGGCCAGTACGCGGCGAAGATGTCGTACGTCCGCCGGCCGAGCAGGAGGGCGTCGGTGCCCTCGTAGGCGGTGTCGACCTGCGCCCCGGAGACCTCGTCCATCAGCGGGACCTGCCAGCCGCCGAAGGGGAAGTCGACCGGGTCCTCGTCGGGACCGCCGGGCGCCTGCCCGACGAGGTCGAGGGTGGCGAACAACTCGAGATGGATGAGGCCCATGGCGTGCTCCCGGTGAGTCGGTGGTCCTGTCGGAAATCAAGACGGGCCGGGACGGGCGAACTCATCGGTCCGCCGCCGCCCGGCTGCCACCCGATCACCGGTGCGCCGCCCCGGGGGCGTCATCGCGCCCGGACCCGCCTGCCAAGGTAGCGGCTCGGGCCCCCGGGGGTGCGCCCTGACGCGCCCGGCGCCGCGGAGTCACCACGCATCGCGGCACCCTGGACGTCGCGGCTGACGGTCACTCAACACGGCGCGTTGGGCAACAGGTTGACGATCGGTGGGAGTGGACGCGGAGCGCCGGGCATGGTTAGGGTCCGAGGACGAACTAGCGTTCCAATGGTCTGGACCCGCGCCTGCGCGGGTGGGTCCGGCAGGACGAAGGAGCACCTCCTTGGCTTCTCACCGCCGTCTCAGGCAGCCGAGCCGCGCGCGGGTCTCCGTGCTCACCGCCGCTGCCGCGACCGGGGTCGCGCTGTCGGCCCAGGTGGGTGCGCACGCCGCGCCGGGCTCGCCGAGCAGGGACGAAGTCAAGGCGCAGGTCGACAAGTTGATGGAGGAACAGGAGCAGGCCGCCGAGAAGTACAACGGCGCCAAGGAGCGCTCCGACCAACTGCGCAAGCAGGCTGACCAGTTGCAGGACCAGATCGCGCGCGGCCAGCAGCAGTTGACCGACCTGGCCTCCGGGCTGGCCGCGGTGGCGGCCGACGAGTACCGGCAGGGCGGGCTGGACCCGTCGGTGCGGCTGATGCTCTCCGCCGACCCCGACTCCTACCTCGCCCAGGCGTCCTCCTTCGACCAGGCCGCCGGCACCCAGGCGGAGACCCTGAAGGCGCTGAAGGACCAGCAGCGCCGCCTCGACCAGCAGAAGCAGGAAGCCGCGGCCGTCCTCACCGAGCTGGACGGGCAGAGCAGGGCGCTCGACGCCGCCAAGCACGACGTCCAGGACAAGCTGCAGCAGGCGCAGCAGCTGCTCGGCCGGCTGAGCGTGGCCGACCGCGCCGCGATCATGCAGGCCGACGGTACCGCCGCCTCCCGCGGCTCCTCCCGGGTGGACCTGGCCAGCCTGCCGCCGGCCAGCGGCTACGCCGCGGTCGCGGTGAAGACCGCACTCGACCAGCAGGGCGACCTGTACAAGTGGGGCGCGACCGGTCCGAGCACCTTCGACTGCTCCGGACTGATGGTGTACGCCTACGCGCAGGCCGGCGTCTCGCTGCCGCGCACCTCGGAGGAGCAGGCGAGCGTCGGCGTCAACGTGGGCACCGACTGGCACAACGCGCGGCCGGGCGACCTGGTGATCTACTTCTCCGACCGCCACCACGTCGGGATGTACATCGGCAACGGTCTGGTGGTGCACGCCCCGAAGCCGGGCGACGTGGTGAAGACGATGAAGGTCGACGCCCTGACGATCAACACCATTCGCCGGGTCTAGCGATGTAGAGAACCGGCCGACGGCTCCGTTCAAGGGGCGAGTGCGCCACACTGGGCGCGCCCCGACGATCAAGGAGTTCAGATGCCGACGTTCCTGCTGATGGTCAACCACGACGGCGGAGTGTTCGAGCAGCCCATGGACGAGTGGGCTCCCGGCGACGTCGCGGCGCACTTCGACTACTACGAGGCCCTGACCAGGGAACTGGTCGCGAGCGGCGAGATGGTGCGGTTCACGCCGCTCGCCGACCCGCGGCAGGCCAGGATCGTGCGCTCGGACGGCGCCTCGGCTCCGGTGGTGACCGACGGACCGTTCCCGGAGTCGAAGGAGGTCCTCGCCGGGTTCAACGTGGTCGAGGTGGAGTCCGAGGCCCGCGCCGTGGAGATCGCCGCCAGGATCTCGGCCGTGCCCGGACCCGGCGGGGTTCCGACGCAGCAGCCCGTCGAGGTGCGCCGGGTGATGACCGACCTCGCGTTCGACCTGTGACCGACCCGTCCGTCGTCGAGGACCTGCTGCGCTCGCTGGCGCCGCAGGTCCTCGGCGCGCTCACCCGCCGGTCCGGCGACTTCGACGCCTGTGAGGACGCGGTCCAGGAAGCCCTGATCGCCGCCGTCCGCCACTGGCCCGCGCAGGGCGTTCCCGACAACCCGCACGGCTGGCTGCTGCGCACCGCCGCCCACCGCCACACCGACCGGCTGCGCAGCGACGCGGCCCGACGACGACGCGAGGAACGCGTCGCCGCGGAGCCGGCCCCGGACCCGGCCGCGACGACGGACGACTCCCTGGCGCTGCTGTTCATGTGCTGCCACCCCGCGCTCACGCCCGCCTCGGCGATCGCGCTCACGCTGCGGGCGGTCGGCGGCCTGACGACCGCTCAGATCGCCGCCGCGTACCTGGTTCCCGAGGCGACGATGGCGCAGAGGATCAGCCGGGCCAAGCAGCGTCTGAAGGCGTCGGCGGCGGTGTTCGAGGCGCCGCCGCCGGGCACGCCGGAGTGGTCGGCGCGGCTGCGCAGCGTCCTCCAGGTGCTGTACCTGATGTTCAACGAGGGCTACACGGCCTCCGATGGCCCGGTCCTGCACCGGCCCGACCTGTCCGGCGAGGCCGTGCGGCTGGCCCGTCAGCTGCACCGGATCCTCCCGGCCGAGGGCGAGGTGACCGGGCTGCTGGCCCTGATGCTGCTGACCGAGGCCCGCGCCCCCGCCCGCACCGGCCCGCACGGCGAACTGGTCCCCCTGGCCGAACAGGACCGGACCCGGTGGGACCGCGCCCTGATCACGGAGGGCGCCGCGCTCCTGATCGGCTCCTTCGCCCATCGCGGGCGGCCCGGCGAGTACCGGCTGCTGGCCGCGATCGCCGCCGTCCACGACGACGCCGCACGCGCCGAGGACACCGACTGGCCGCAGATCCTCGCCCTGTACGGCCTGCTCGACCACGTGGCGCCCAGCCCGCTGGTCACCCTCAACCGCGCGGTCGCCGTGGCGATGGTCGACGGGCCCGTCGCCGGGCTGGCCCTGCTCGACCGGCTCGACGCCGAGGGCGGCCCCGTGGCCGACCTCCACCGCACCCACGCCGTCCGGGCCCACCTGCTGGAGCTGTCCGGCGACACCGCGTCCGCGCTGACCCACTACCGCACGGCGGCGGCCCGCAGCACCAGCACCCCGGAACAGCGGTACCTCACCGCACGAGCCGCGCGGCTGCACCACCGCACGCAACCGGAGGCGGACTGAGGCCCGAACCGCCCGAGGCCGGCCGTCACAGGCGCAGGACGATCAGGGCGGTGTCGTCGGTGAGTCCGTCGGGTGGGACGAGGTCGGCCAGGAGGGCGTCGGCGAGGGCGTCGGGGTCGGCGTGGCGGTGGCGGGCGAGGGAGCGGGCGAGGCGGTCGAGACCGGTGTCGATGTCCTCGCGCCGCCGTTCGACGAGTCCGTCGGTGTACAGGACGAGAACCGAGCCCTCGGTGAAGCCGGTGCGGGCCTGGGGGCGGGCGACGTGTTCGGGGCGGGCGCCGAGCGGAGGGTCGGTGGCCTGGTCGAGCAGGACCACGGTGCCGTCGGGTCGGCACAGCGCGGGCGGCGGGTGGCCGGCGCTGCTGTAGATGAGCGTGCGGCTCGTCCAGTCGACGAAGACCGACACGGCGGTGGTGCTCTCCGCCCCGGCCACGGAACGGGCGTACAGGCCGAGGACGTCCAGGGCCTGGGCGGGGCCGTCGGCGACCCGGGAGGCGGCGGACAGCGCGCTGCGCAGCAGGCCCATGACGCCGGCGGCGCGCAGCCCGTGGCCGACGACGTCGCCGACCGCGACGGCGACCGCGGTGCGGCCGGGGGTGGGGAGGTCGGCGATGTCGTACCAGTCACCGCAGACGTTCAGGGCGGTGGTGGCGGGCCGGTACCGGACGGCCGCGCGGTGGTGGCCGAGCGGGCGGGGTGCGGGGAGCATCGCCTCCTGCAGGTGGAGGGCGACCTCGCGTTCGCGGGCGTGGGCCCGGCGCAGGCGTTCGTTGACCTCCTGGAGTTCCCGGGCGCGGGTGTAGAGCTCGGCCTCCAGTACCCTTCCGCGGTCACCGCTGCGCGAGCCGCGGGCCTTGATGAGGTCGGTGACCTCCTCGACCCGGTGCAACAGCAGCGCCACCGTGCCGTCCGGCGCGAGGACGGGGGCGTTGACCGGGCTCCAGTACCGCTCCTGCCACTCCCCCGGGCGCTCGGGATCCTCCACGTCGTAGCGCTGCAAGGCCATGGTGTCGGGCTCGCCGGTCGCCTTGACCCGCTCCAGCGACGCGGACAGGTTGCGCACGCCGGTCGCCGCGGGTCGTTGGGATTGTCCGGGAAGACATCGAACAGGTAGCGGCCGATCAGCTGCTCGCGGGTGCGCCCGGAGACGGACAGGAACGCCTCGTTGGCCTCCGCGTACCTCAGGTCGGTGGTCAGCAGCGCGACGGCGCCCGGCAGAGCCTGGAAAACGGCCTGGTAGTCGATGACGGGTCCGTTCACGATCCACCTGCCCGTAGGCCGACGCTTCCGATCATGCGGTGCTTCCACGATAGGCGCGGGCCCCCCACACGGCCTGCTCCTGCCTCCGGCCCACCCGGCCGCGCCGCCACGCTCCACCCTGCCGGAGCTCCGCGCCGGGGGCGGTGGCGGGGGTAATTGGTTCGACGGGCCGCCGGCGTGCTGTAGGGTTGTGTTTACCGACGCGGGGTGGAGCAGCTCGGTAGCTCGCTGGGCTCATAACCCAGAGGTCGCAGGTTCAAATCCTGTCCCCGCTACCAACGGCCGGGCCCGGAGTGTTCAACACTCCGGGCCC
>NZ_JBFAQR010000119.1:0-6144 GCF_040678815.1 Kitasatospora sp. NPDC049285
GCCTTCTCGCCCTGGATCGGGTGCGGGATGGTGCCCTGGATACGGGGGACCTTGAAGAAGTTCTTCTTGGCCTCCTCAACACCCTTGGCGATGGCGGCCGGAACCTCCTTCGCCTTGCCGTAACCGACACCCACGGTGCCGTCACCGTCGCCCACCACGACCAGCGCGGTGAAGCTGAAACGACGACCACCCTTGACAACCTTGGCGACACGGTTGATCGCGACCACGCGCTCGACGTAAGCGGTCTTCTCGGCGACCGGGGCTCCGCCCCGATCGTCACGCTTACGGTCGCGCCGCTCGCCACCGGTGCCGCGACCGGCGCCGCCTTCGCGGCGCTGGGGTCCAGCCATTGGAATTACCTCTCTCGTTTACGTCCGTCGACAGAGTCGACGAGCGGCTTAGAAGTCGAGCCCGGCCTCGCGGGCCGCGTCCGCCAGGGCGGCGATGCGGCCGGCGTACCGGTTGCCCGCGCGGTCGAAGACGACCGACTCGACGCCGGCGGCCTTGGCGCGCTCGGCGACCAGGCTTCCGACCTTCTTGGCCAGCTCGGTCTTGTCGCCCTCGGTGCCCTTGATGGACACATCGAGGGTGGACGCCGACGCCAGGGTGTGACCCTTGGCATCGTCGATGACCTGGGCGACCATGTGGCGGTTCGAACGCGTCACGACGAGGCGCGGACGCACCTCGGTGCCGACGACGCGCTTGCGAACGCGGATGGCGCGGCGCTTGCGGGCGGCGTTCTTGTAGGCGTTGCCCTTGCCGATCTTGACAGAGACGCTCATCGCTTACTTACCACTCTTTCCGACCTTGCGGCGGATGACCTCGCCCGCGTACTTGACGCCCTTGGCCTTGTACGGGTCGGGCTTGCGCAGCTTGCGGATCTTCGCGGCGATCTCGCCGACCTTCTGCTTGTCGGTGCCGTCCACGTGGAACTTGGTGGGCGACTCGACGACGAAGGAGATGCCCTCCGGCGCCTCGACCAGGATCGGGTGGCTGTAGCCCAGCGCGAACTCCATGTTGGAGCCCTTCGCCGTGACTCGGTAACCGACACCGCTGATCTCCAGCGACTTGCGGTAGCCCGCGGTCACGCCGGTGATCATGTTCGCCACCAGCGTGCGCGAAAGGCCGTGCAGGGCCTTCGACTGACGCTCGTCGTTCGGGCGGGTGACGAGCAGAGTGCCGTCCTCGCCCTTGCCGATTTCGATCGGCGCGGCGACGACGTGGGTGAGGGAGCCCTTGGGGCCCTTCACCGAGACCGTCTGGCCGTCGATGGTGACGTCCACACCAGCGGGAACCTGGATGGGCAGCCGTCCAATGCGCGACATTGCTGTACCTCCGTTTCCCGGATTACCAGACGTAGGCGAGAACTTCTCCGCCTACGCCCTTCTTGGCGGCCTGCTTGTCGGTCAGGAGGCCGGAGGACGTGGAGATGATCGCCACGCCCAGGCCGCCGAGAACCTTCGGCAGGTTGGTGGACTTTGCGTAAACACGCAGACCCGGCTTGCTGATGCGCTTGATGCCGGCGATGGAGCGCTCACGGTTCGGACCGAACTTGAGCTCGATGGTCAGCTTCTTGCCGACCTCGTTCTCGGTGGGGTCCTCAACCTTGTAGGAGGAGATGTACCCCTCCTGCTGCAGGATCTCGGCGACATGCGCCTTGATCTTGCTCGACGGCATCACGACGGAGTCGTGGTACGCCGAGTTGGCGTTACGCAGACGAGTGAGCATGTCTGCGATGGGGTCGGTCATGGTCATGGTGGCCTCAGGCCTCTCTCGCCGTGGTTTCTCCGCACCAGGTCCCCCTTCGCGCACTCGTGAAAGAGTGCGAAAGGGGCACAAGCGCAGGGGACCTACGACGTAGTAAGACTGGGTTGTGCGAGCCCTCAAACGAGAGCCGCAGGCTACCCGGAAGGGGCGCTGCGGCAGGGGCCCGACCCCACAACCTTACGGGATCCGGTACAGGAACCCAAAAATCGGGGGCCGGGCACCACTGCTTCGCTGGTCAGAGCAGCTGGTAAGGACTACCAGGAGCTCTTGGTCACGCCCGGCAGCTCGCCGCGGTGCGCCATCTCACGGAGGCACACACGGCACAGGCCGAACTTGCGGTACACCGAGTGCGGGCGGCCGCAGCGCTGGCACCGGGTGTAAGCCCGGACGCCGAACTTCGGCTTGCGCTCGGACTTAGCGATCAGGGCCTTCTTCGCCATGGCTCACGCCTCCTTGAACGGGAAGCCCAGAGCGCGCAGGAGCGCCCGGCCCTCATCGTCGGTCTGAGCGGTGGTCACGACGGTGATGTCCATACCGCGCTGACGGTCGACCTTGTCCTGGTCGATCTCGTGGAACATGACCTGCTCGGTCAGACCGAAGGTGTAGTTGCCACGGCCGTCGAACTGCTTGGGCGAGAGGCCGCGGAAGTCACGGATACGCGGCAGAGCCAGCGACACCAGACGGTCCACGAACTCCCACATGCGGTCACCACGGAGGGTGACGTGGGCGCCGATCGGCTGACCCTCGCGCAGCTTGAACTGCGCGATGGACTTGCGGGCCTTGGTCACGGCCGGCTTCTGACCGGTGATCGCGGTCAGGTCCTTGATGGCGCCTTCGATCAGCTTGCTGTCACGGGCGGCCTCGCCGACACCCATGTTGACCACGACCTTGACCAGGCCGGGGATCAGCATGACGTTCTCGTACGAGAACTGCTCGTGCAGCTGACCCTTGATCTCGGAGTTGTAACGCTCCTTGAGACGGGGGGTCACCTTCTCAACAGTCGTCTCAGACATCAGATGTCCTCACCGGTCCGCTTGGCAACGCGGATCTTGTTGCCCTGGTCGTCAAAGCGGTAGCCGACGCGGGTAACGACCTTCTTGCCGTCCTTCTCCACGACCAGCTGGACGTTGGAGACGTGCACCGGGGCCTCGACGGTCACGATGCCACCCTGCGTGCCGGGGCCCGGCTTGGTGTGCTTCTTGACCCGGTTGACACCCTCGACCAGGACCTTGTTCTCAGCGGGGATGGCCTGGATGACCTTGCCCTGCTTGCCCTTGTCCTTGCCGGTGATGACCTGGACCAGGTCACCCTTCTTGATCTTCATGCTGTTCGCCATGGGTTAGAGCACCTCCGGCGCCAGCGAGATGATCTTCATGAACTTCTTGTCACGCAGCTCGCGGCCCACCGGGCCGAAGATGCGGGTACCGCGGGGGTCGCCATCGGTGTTCTTGAGAACCACAGCGGCGTTCTCGTCGAAGCGGATGTACGAACCGTCCGGACGGCGGCGCTCCTTGACGGTGCGAACGATGACGCACTTGACGACGTCACCCTTCTTCACCGAACCGCCGGGGATCGCGTCCTTGACGGTGGCGACGATGACGTCCCCGATACCGGCGTAGCGGCGACCGGAGCCACCGAGAACGCGGATGCAGAGAATCTCCTTGGCACCCGTGTTGTCGGCGACGCGCAGTCGCGACTCCTGCTGGATCACAGCTTTCTCCTGATCGTCAACAAGTGTTGACGGGCCGGCCGCTGCTCACACCCGCACCCCTGGGGGTCTGGTGCACATACGGCCGTACCGCGAACAACCTTGTTACTTGGCCTTCTCGAGGATCTCGACGACGCGCCAGCGCTTCGTCGCGGACAGCGGCCGGGTCTCCATCAGGAGGACACGGTCGCCGACACCGCACGCGTTCTGCTCGTCGTGCGCCTTCAGCTTGTTGGTACGGCGGATGACCTTGCCGTACAGCGCGTGCTTGACGCGGTCCTCGACGGCGACGACGACGGTCTTGTCCATCTTGTCGCTGACGACGAGACCCTCACGGGTCTTGCGGAAACCGCGCGTCTCGTTGGTGTTCTCAGTCATCAGGCGTTCTCCACCGTCTCGATGCCCAGCTCGCGCTCGCGCATCAGGGTGTAGATCCGCGCGATGTCCTTACGGACCAGCCGAAGCCGGCCGTGGTTGTCGAGCTGCCCGGTCGCCGCCTGGAAGCGGAGGTTGAACAGCTCCTCCTTGGCCTCACGCAGCTTCGCAACGAGGGCCTCGTTGTCCAGCTCGCGAAGCTCCGCAGCCTTGGTAGCGGCCGACATCAGCTTTCACCGTCCTCGCGCCGAACGATCCGGCACTTCATCGGAAGCTTGTGCGCGGCACGCGTGAGCGCCTCGCGGGCAATCTTCTCGTTCGGGTACGACAGCTCGAACATGACCCGGCCCGGGTGCACGTTCGCGATCCACCACTCCGGCGAACCCTTACCGGAACCCATGCGGGTCTCGGCCGGCTTCTTGGTGAGCGGGCGGTCCGGGTAGATGTTGATCCAGACCTTGCCGCCACGGCGGATGTGACGGGTGATCGCGATACGAGCGGACTCGATCTGACGGTTCGTCACGTAGGCCGGGGTGACGGCCTGGATGCCGAACTGGCCGAACGCCAGCTCGGTGCCACCCTTGGAAGCGCCACGGCGCTTCGGGTGGTGCTGCTTGCGGTGCTTGACCCGGCGAGGGATCAGCATGGGGTCAGGCCTCCGTTCCGGTGTTCTCGGCAGCCGGCGCCTCGGTCACCGGGGCCGCAGTGGCCTCGGCAGCGGCGGGACGACGGCCGCGGCCACCACGCTCGCCACCACGGCGCTCGCCACCGCGGGCGGGACGACCACCCTCGGGACGGGCCGGGCGGTTGCCCGAGCGGGCAGCGGCGTTCTCAGCGCGGACCTCGGCGATGTTCTTGACGTCGCCCTTGTAGATCCAGACCTTCACGCCGATGCGGCCGAAGGTGGTCTTGGCCTCGAAGAAGCCGTAGTCGACGTTCGCGCGCAGGGTGTGCAGCGGCACACGGCCTTCGCGGTAGAACTCCGAACGGCTCATCTCGGCGCCGCCGAGACGACCGGAGCACTGGACCTTGATGCCCTTGGCGCCGGCCTTCATGGTCGACTGCATGCTCTTACGCATGGCGCGACGGAAGGAGACGCGGGAGGACAGCTGCTCCGCGACGCCCTGAGCCACGAGCTGGGCGTCCAGCTCGGGGTTCTTGACCTCGAGGATGTTCAGCTGGACCTGCTTGCCGGTCAGCTTCTCCAGGTTGCCCCGGATCTTGTCGGCCTCCGCGCCGCGGCGGCCGATCACGATGCCCGGACGGGCGGTGTGGATGTCCACGCGGACGCGGTCACGGGTGCGCTCGATCTCCACCTTCGAGATGCCGGCGCGCTCCATGCCCTTCGTCATGAGACGCCGGATGGCGACGTCTTCCTTGACGTAGTCCTTGTACAGCTTGTCGGCGTACCAGCGGGACTTGAAGTCCGTGCTGATGCCGAGGCGGAACCCGTGCGGGTTAACCTTCTGGCCCATTACCGGGTCCCTTCCTTGCTGCTGACGACCACGGTGATGTGGCTGGTCCGCTTGCGGATCCGGTAGGCACGGCCCTGGGCACGCGGACGGAACCGCTTCAGGGTCGGGCCCTCGTCAACGTACGCCTCGGAGATGTAGAGGTCGTCCACGTTGGAGTGGTTGTAGTTGTGCGCGGCGTTGGCAATGGCGCTGTTGAGCACCTTGCCGACCGGCACGGTGGCGGCCTGCGGAGCGAAACGCAGGACCGCCTGGGCCTCCGCAGCCGGCAGGCCGCGGATGAGGTCCACCACGCGGCGGGCCTTCATGGGCGTCACGCGGATGTACCGCGCCTGAGCCCTGGCTTCCATGGTTGTCCCCTTAAGGAGTTAAGTCACTGAGTCTTACTGGCGCTTAAAGCTCGGAAGCGATTAGCGGCGCTTCGACTTGCGGTCTTCCTTCACGTGCCCCTTGAAGGTGCGCGTGGGAGCGAACTCGCCGAGCTTGTGGCCGACCATCGACTCGGTGACGAACACCGGGACGTGCTTGCGGCCATCGTGTACCGCGATCGTGTGGCCGAGCATGGCCGGGGAGATCACGGAACGACGGGACCAGGTCTTGATGACGTTCTGCGTGCCCGCCTCGTTCTGCACGTCCACCTTCTTCTGAAGGTGGCCGTCGATGAAGGGGCCCTTCTTGAGACTGCGCGGCATCTGACCTGCTCCTAGCGCTTCTTGTTGGTCTTGCGGCGGCGCACGATGAGCTTGTCCGACGCCTTGTTCGGGCGACGGGTGCGGCCCTCGGGCTTGCCCCACGGCGAGACCGGGTGGCGACCACCGGAGG
>NZ_JBFAQR010000120.1:0-5885 GCF_040678815.1 Kitasatospora sp. NPDC049285
CTCTTCGACCGCGCGGAGGTCGAGCGCCTGGCCGAGCTGTGGCAGCAGGCGCTGCGCGCGATCCACACCCACGCGGAGAACCCGGACGCGGGTGGCTTCACCCCGTCCGACCTGAGTCTGGTCAGCCTCTCCCAGCACCACATCGAGCTGCTGGAGGAGGAAGAGGACGACTACGACGACGAGTTCGACCACTTCGGCGAGGTCGATGAGGACGACGACCTGCCCGGCCACTGAGCCACGCCTCGAAGTCCCCTCTCTTCACTGACAGTTCGGAAAGGTATCGGCACATGAAGAAGTCGGCGATCGAGGACGTGCTCCCGCTGTCGTCGCTGCAGGAAGGCTTCCTCTTCCACGCGCTGTACGACGCGCAGGGGCCGGACGTCTACACCGTGCAGCTGACCGTGGAGCTGAGCGGGCCGCTCGACACCGAGCGCCTGCGGCTCTCGGCGGAGGCACTGGTCGCCCGGCACGCCAACCTGCGGGCGGGCTTCCGGCACAAGGGCGTCGACCGTCCGCTGCAGGTGGTCCGGCGGCAGGTGCGCACCCCCTGGCGGGAGGTGGACCTGAGCGGACGCGGCGAGCAGGCGGACGCGGCGTTCGGCGAGCTGGCCGACGCGGACCGGGTCCGGCGCTTCGACATGAGTCGCCCGCCGCTGCTGCGCTTCACCCTGGCCGCGCTGCCCGGAGAGCGGCACCGGCTGCTGCTGACGATCCACCACATCCTGGTCGACGGCTGGTCGGTGCCGGTCCTGCTGGACGACCTGTTCGAGCTGTACGAGCGCGCGGGCGACGCGAGCGGGCTGCGTCGCGCCGTTCCGTACCGCGACTACCTGGCCTGGCTGTCCCAGCAGGACGAACCGGCCGCCCTCGCCGCCTGGCAGCGGGAGCTGGCCGGACTGGCCGAGCCGACGCTGGTCGCCAGCGGCAAGCAGGCGGCCGCGCCGGTGATCCCGCGGCCGGTGCACATCGAGCTGTCCGAGGAGCTGACCGAGCGGCTGGCGGCGACCGGCCGTCGGCACGGCTGGACCGTCAACACGCTGGCGCAGGCCGCCTGGGGCCTGGTACTCGGCCGCCACCTGGGCCGGTCGGACGTGGTGTTCGGCGGCACCGTCTCCGGCCGCCCGCCGGAGCTGCCCGGCGTCGAGACCATCGTCGGCCTGCTGATCAACACCCTGCCGGTGCGCGTGACCTGGCAGCCCGGGGCGACGCTGGCCGAGCTGTTCACCGTGCTGCAGGACCACCAGAGCGGGCTGACCCCGCACCAGCACGTGCAGCTCGCCGCCATCCAGACCGGCGCCGGCCTCGGCGAACTCTTCGACACCACCACGGTGTTCGAGAACTTCCCGCTCGGGGCCGAGGGCGCGCCGAAGCTGGCCGACGGGCTGGAGATCACCGAGGTCGACGCCCGGGACGCCACCCACTTCGCGCTCAGCCTGGTCGGCATGCCCGGCGAGCGGCTGACCTTCCGGCTGGACTACCGGCCCGACGTGATCGACCAGGAGACCGCCCAGCGGCTCGCCGACTGGCTGCACCGCACCCTGGAGACCGCCGCCGACACCCCCGAACTGCCGATCGCCGAACTCGGGTTGCTCTCCGGCGAGGAACTCCACCGGGTGCTCACCGAGTGGAACCGCACCGAGCGGCCGGTCCCGACCACCACCCTCACCGCGCTGCTGGAGAGCGCCGCCGCCGAGCACCCGGACGCGCTCGCCGTCGGCCACGGTGCCACCCGGCTCGACTACCGCGAGCTGCACGCCCGCGCCAACCGCCTGGCCCGCGTCCTGGTCGCCCGCGGCGCCGGACCGGAGCGGATGGTCGCGCTCGCCCTGCCGCAGCGCGCCGACCTGGTGGTCGCCCTGCTCGCGGTGCTGAAGACCGGCGCCGGCTACCTGCCGCTCGACCCCGCGCACCCCACCGAGCGGATCGCCGGCATGTTCGAGGAGACCTCGCCGGTCTGCGTCCTCACCACCGCCGAGACGTCCGGCGCCCTCCCGGCCGGCGGCCCCGAACTGCTGCTGCTCGACGACCCCGCGCTCGCCGCCGAGACCGCCGCCCAGTCCGACCGCCCGCTGACCGACGCCGACCGCACCGCCCCGCTGCTGCCCGGCCACCCCGCGTACGTCATCTACACCTCCGGCTCCACCGGCCGCCCCAAGGGCGTGCTGGTCGAGCACCAGGCCGTGGTGAACTACCTGCTGTGGGCGTGCGAGGTCTACCCGGCCGCACAGCGCAGCACCCTGCTGCACTCCCCGGTCTCCTTCGACCTCACCGTCACCGGCCTGTACGCCCCGCTGATCTCCGGCGGCAGCGTCCACCTCACCCGGTTCACCGACGGCCTGCCCGACCCCGAGGGCACCGTGCCCGAGGGCGGCATCGCCTTCCTCAAGGGCACCCCCAGCCACCTCGCCCTGCTGCGCGCGCTGCCCGCCGAGTTCTCGCCCACCGCCGAACTCGTCCTCGGCGGCGAGCCCCTGCCCGGCTCCCACCTCGACGCCTGGCGCCAGGAGCACCCCGGCGTCCGGGTGCTCAACGAGTACGGCCCGACCGAGACCACCGTCGGCTGCACCTCGCTCGCCGTCGAACCCGACGACGAGATCCCCGGCGAGGTGCTCACCCTCGGCCGCGCCATGTGGAACACCCGCCTGTACGTGCTCGACGACGCGCTGCGGCCCGTCCCGCCCGGCGTGGTCGGCGAGCTGTACATCGCCGGCACCTGCCTGGCCCGCGGCTACGCCGCCCGCCCCGGCCTGACCGCGCACCGCTTCGTCGCCGACCCGTTCGGCGAGCCCGGCACCCGGATGTACCACACCGGCGACCTGGTCCGCTGGCGTGCCGACGGCGACCTCGAGTTCGCCGGCCGGGTCGACGACCAGGTGAAGATCCGCGGCTACCGGATCGAGCTCGGCGAGATCGAGACCGTGCTCGCCGACCACCCGCAGGTCGAGCAGGTCGCCGTCGTGGTCCGCGAGGACCGCCCCGGCGACAGGCAACTGGTCGCCTACGTGGTCGGCGACGCCGCCGACCTGCGCGCCCACGCGGCGGGCCGACTGCCCGAGTACATGGTCCCGGCCGCCTTCGTGGCGCTCGACGTGCTGCCGCTCACCGCCAACGGCAAGCTCGACAAGCGCGCCCTGCCCGCCCCCACCGTGCAGACCGGCGGCGGCACCGGACGCGGCCCGCGCTCGCCCCGCGAGGAGATCCTCTGCCGGGTCTTCGCCGAGATCCTCGCCGTCCCCCGGGTCTCCATCGACGACGACTTCTTCGAGCTCGGCGGTCACTCGCTGCTCGCCACCCGCCTGGTCAGCCGGGTGCGCTCCGCCCTCGACGTGGAACTCCCGATCCGCGCCGTCTTCGAGCACTCCACCGTCGCCCGCCTGGCCCGCGCCCTCGACGGCGCCGGCCAGGCCCGCGCCGCGCTGCGCCCGATGGACCGGCCCGAGCACCTCCCGCTCTCCTTCGCCCAGCGCCGCCTGTGGTTCCTCGACCGCCTCGACCCGGACGCCGGCACCTACCACATCCCGGTCGCCGTCCGCCTCCGCGGCGAACTCGAACTCCCGCTGCTGGAAAGCTCGCTGAACGCCGTGGTGATGCGGCACGAGGCGCTGCGCACGGTCTTCCCCGAGCGGGAGGGCGAACCCCGCCAGCTGGTGCTCGACCCGCTGGACGTCTCCGTCGAGCTGCTGATCCGCGAGGCGGACGAGGCCAAGCTCGCCGACGAACTCGCCGCCGAGGCCGCCCGCCGCTTCGACCTGTCCACCGAGCTGCCGTTGCGGGCGGTGGTGTTCCGGGTGGCGCCGGAGGAGTGTGTGCTGCTGTTGGTGCTGCACCACATCGCGGGTGACGGGTGGTCGTTGGCGCCGCTGCTGCGGGATCTGGAAGCCGCTTATCTGGGGCGTGAGTTGGACGTGCTGCCGGTGCAGTACGCGGACTACGCGTTGTGGCAGCGTGAGGTGTTGGGGGCGGAGGACGATCCGGAGTCGGTGGCGTCGCGTCAGCTCGCTTACTGGCGTGAGGCGTTGGCGGGTCTGCCGGAGGTGCTGGAGCTGCCCGCCGACCGCCAGCGCCCGGCCGTGGCCTCCTACCGCGGCGAGCGGCTGCCCTGGCAGCTGGACGCCGCCACCCACCGCGCCCTCGCGGACCTCGCCCGGGACAGCGGCGCCAGCCTCTTCATGGTGCTCCAGGCGGCCCTCGCCACCCTGTTCACCCGGCTGGGTGCGGGGACCGACATTCCGCTGGGTACGGCGGTGGCGGGGCGGACCGACGAGGCGTTGGACGAGCTGGTCGGGTTCTTCGTGAACACGCTGGTGCTGCGGACGGACACCTCGGGGAACCCGAGCTTCCGTGAGCTGGTGAAGCGGGTGCGTGAGCACGACCTGTCGGCGTACGCGCACCAGGACGTGCCGTTCGAGCGGCTGGTGGAGGTGCTCAACCCGGAGCGCTCGCTGGCCCGCCACCCGCTGTTCCAGACCATGCTGCTCCTGCAGAACGCCCCGGAGCCCGACCTCGACCTGCCCGGCATCACCCCCTCCGTCGAGGAGTTCGCCAGCGGCGTCGCCAAGTTCGACCTGACCTTCGACCTGCACGAGACCTTCGACGCCGAAGGCCACCCGGCCGGCATCGCGGGTGACATCGACTACGCGCTCGACCTCTTCGACGCCGCCACCGTCGCCGCCCTGGCCGGCCGACTGACGAACCTCCTGGAACTCGTCGCGGCCGCCCCCGACCGCGAACTCGCCTCGCTCGACCTGCTGGATGCGGCGGAGCGTGCGTTGGTGGTGGAGTCGTGGGGTCGGGGTGCGGCGGCGGCGCAGTCGTCGGTGGGTGTGGTGGGGTTGTTGGAGGCGCAGGCTGCGCGGTCGCCGGAGACGGTGGCGGTGGTGTGCGGGTGGGAGCAGGTGACGTACCGCGAACTCGCGGAGCGCGCCGACCGGTTGGCGCGGGTGCTGGTGGCGTCCGGGGTGGGTGCGGACGGTCTGGTGGCGGTGGCGCTGTCGCGGTCGGTGGACCTGGTGGTGGCGCTCTGGGCGGTGTTGAAGGCGGGTGCCGGCTATGTGCCGGTGGACCCGACGCTGCCGGCCGACCGGATCTCGTACATCCTCTACGACGCCCGGCCGACCTGCGTGATCACCACGTCGGAGGTCCGGCCCGCACTGCCCCTGGGTGACGCCGAGGTCCTGCTGGTGGATGCGTTGCCGGCGCCGGTGGACGGTGAGTGGCCGCCGGTGGTGGTGCCGTCGTCGGCGGTGGCGTACGTGCTCTACACGTCGGGGTCGACGGGTCGTCCGAAGGGTGTGGTGGTGACCCGGGGTGGTCTGGAGAACGTGCTCGCGGACATGGGTGAGCGGTTCGAGGTGACGCCGAGTGCGCGGTTCCTGGCGGTGACGACGTTCGGGTTCGACATCTCGAACGTGGAGATCTTCGTGCCGTTGCTGGCGGGCGCGCGGTTGGTGCTGGTGGAGCGGGAGACGGTCCTCGATCCGGCGCGGTTGGCGGGGTTGATCGATTCGTCGGGTGCGACGTTCCTGCAGGCGACGCCGACGTTCTGTCAGGCTCTCGCCTCCGAGCAGCCGTTGGCGTTCGCCGGGCTTCGGGTGCTGATGGGCGGTGAGGCGATTTCCGCCTCGCTCGCGGACACGGTGCGCGAGGTGGCGTGGGACCTGACGAACGGTTACGGGCCCACCGAAACCTCGATCTACTCCGTCGCCGGAGTCGCGGACGGCCCCGTCGGCAGCGTGCCGGGCATCGGCCGCCCCGTGACCGGGACGGACGTCTACGTACTCGACGAGCGGCTGCGGCCGGTTCCGGTCGGCGTGCCGGGTGAGTTGTACATCGCGGGTGTGGGTGTGGCGCGTGGGTACGTGGGTCGTGCGGGGTTGACGGCGGAG
>NZ_JBFAQR010000121.1:0-5860 GCF_040678815.1 Kitasatospora sp. NPDC049285
GGCCTGAACCCCGAGTACATCAACCGGTACCCGCACCAGTTCTCCGGCGGCCAGCGCCAGCGCATCGGCATCGCCCGCGGCCTCGCGCTCAAGCCGGAGATCATCATCTGCGACGAGCCGGTCTCCGCCCTGGACGTCTCGGTGCAGGCCCAGGTGATCAACCTGCTGGAGCAGCTGCAGCAGGAGTTCGAGCTCTCCTACATGTTTATCGCCCACGACCTGTCGATCGTGCGTCACATCTCCGACCGGGTCGGCGTGATGTACCTCGGCAAGATGGTCGAGATCGGCACGGACGAGGAGATCTACGAGCACGCCACGCACCCCTACACCCAGGCGCTGCTGAGCGCGGTGCCGGTGCCGGACCCGACGGACCGCGAGAACCGCGAGCGGATCATCCTCACCGGTGACATCCCCTCGCCGGCCAACCCGCCGTCCGGCTGCCGCTTCCGCACCCGTTGCTGGAAGGCCGAGGAGCGCTGCTCGACCGAGCTGCCGCTGCTGGCCGTCCCCGAGCTGCTGGCCGGCGCGGCCAAGCACGAGTCCGCGTGCCACTTCGCGGCCGAGCGTGAGGTCGCTGCCGCGTAGGCGCTGACGCACCGCCAGAGATCCGCCCTGGGAGGGGAGTTCCCTCCCGGGGCGGATCTTTGCTTTCCGGCCTTCGCTCATCCGGCGGTACTGCGGTCGCGTCGCCGCAAAGCGGCCCTTCTCATGAGGTGAGATGCGTCATACACCCTGAGGAGGAAGCTCCATGCCTGCAGGCACCCGCGTGCGCTGGGCCATTGTCAGTGCGACGTCCGTGGCCCTGGTGGCCACGGGTTGCAGCAGCAGTGGTTCCGGTGGCGGATCGTCAGACGCCAGCAAGACCTTCAGCTACCAGAGCAGCGAGCCGCAGAACCCGCTGCAGCCGGCCAACGCCAACGAGACCGGCGGTGGGCGCATCGTGCAGAACCTGTTCAAGGGCCTGGCCGACTACGACCCCAGCAACGGCAAGCTCCGGATGCAGGTCGCGCAGTCGATCGACACCAGCGACTCGCAGACCTTCAACGTGACGCTGAAGACCGGCTGGACCTTCCACGACGGCACCCCGGTGACCTCGAAGAGCTTCGTGGACGCCTGGAACTGGGCGGCGAGCACCAAGAACAACCAGATCAACAGCTCCTGGTTCGGCGACATCCAGGGCTACGCGGACGTCCACCCCGCGAGCGGCGCCCCGGCCAAGGACACCATGTCCGGCCTGACCGTGCAGGACGACACCCACTTCACCATCAAGCTGACCAACAAGGTCTCGTACTTCCCGTACAAGCTGGGGTACGTGGCCTTCTCGCCGCTGCCGGAGGGCTTCTACCAGGACCCGGCGGGCTACGGGCAGAAGCCGATCGGCAACGGGCCGTACCAGTTCGTCAGCTGGGACCACAACTCGCAGGTGGTCACCAAGACCTACGCCAACTACCAGGGCGTGGACAAGCCGAAGAACGGCGGTGTGATCTTCAAGATGTACACCACCGCCGAGGCGGCCTACGCGGACCTGCAGTCGAACAACCTGGACGTGATCGACCAGGTGCCGCCGTCGGCGCTGGCGAACTACAAGAACGACCTCGGCGACCGGGCGATCGACTCCCCGCAGGGCGCGATCCAGAACATCGGCTTCACGCTCTACCAGCCGGACTGGTCGGGGGCGAACCTGAACAAGGTCCGGCAGGGCCTGTCGATGGCGATCGACCGCAACACCATCACCAAGACCGTGCTGCAGGGCTCCCGCGCGCCCGCCAGCGCCTGGGTGGCGGAGGGCGTCGAGGGCTACAAGGCGGGCACCTGCGGCGACTTCTGCAACTACAACCCGGACATGGCGAAGCAGCTGATCCAGCAGGGCGGCGGCGTCCCCGGCAACTCGGTGAAGATCACCTACAACGCGGACGGCGGCCACAAGGAGTGGGTCGACGCGGTCTGCAACTCGATCCGGCAGGCCACCGGCGTGAACTGCGTCGGCGACCCGAAGACCGACTTCAAGACCGCCCGCGCGGCGATCACCGGCCACCAGATCGACGGCATGTTCCGCACCGGCTGGGTGCAGGACTACCCGCTGAACGCCAACTTCCTGGCGGACGTCTACCGGACCGGCGCGGCCTCCAACGACACCGGCTACTCCAGCCCGGAGTTCGACAAGCTGGCCACCCAGGCCGACCAGGCCCCCTCGATCCAGGACACCGCCACCGGGTACCAGCAGGCCGAGGCCCAGCTGGCGATCGACTTCCCGGCGGTGCCGCTCTGGTACTACCGCACCAACTCGGGCTTCTCCACCAAGGTGCAGAACGTCATGTTCGACTCCTTCGGCAACCCGGCCTGGACGCAGGTCGAGGTCAAGGGCTGACCCCACCCGACGCCGGCCCCGTCCTCCCCGCACGGAGGGCGGGGCTCCGGCACTACGTCACCCCTTCGAAGGGAGGGCTCGCATGGGCCACTACGTGCTACGCCGCGTGCTCCAGATGATCCCGGTGTTCTTCGGTGCCACGCTGCTGATCTTCCTGATGGTGTACACCCTGCCGGGCGACCCGATCGCGGCGATGTTCGGCGACAAGGCGGCCGACCCGGCGACCGTGGCCAACCTGCGGCACAAGTACTACCTCGACCAGCCGCTGTGGAAGCAGTACCTGCACTACATGAACAACATCTTCCACCTGGACTTCGGCACCAGCTTCACCGGCCGCCCGGTCTCCGAGATCATGGCGGACGCCTTCCCGGTGACCATCCGGCTCGCGCTGGTCGCGTTCTTCTTCGAGATCGTGGTCGGCCTGCCGCTCGGCCTGATCGCCGGCCTCAAGCGCGCCAGCTTCGCCGACACCGGGGTGCTGGTGCTGACCCTGCTGGTCATCTCGATCCCGGTCTTCGTGCTCGGCTACATCGCGCAGACGGTGTTCGCCACCAATCTCGGCTGGGTGACCCCGACGGTGCAGGACTCCACCGCCATCACCCAACTGATCCTGCCGGGCCTGGTGCTGGCCTCGCTCTCACTGGCGTACGTGGCCCGGCTCACCCGCACCTCGATCGGCGAGAACCTGCGGGCCGACTACATGCGCACCGCCGTCGCCAAGGGCCTGCCCCGGCGGACCATCATCAGCCGCCACCTGCTGCGCAACTCGCTGATCCCGGTGGTGACCTTCCTCGGTACCGACCTGGGCGCGCTGATGGGCGGCGCGATCGTCACCGAGGGCATCTTCAACATCGCCGGCGTCGGCAACGTCCTCTACAAGGCGATCAACCAGAAGGAGGGCCCGACGGTGGTCGGCATCGTCACCGTGCTGGTGATCGTCTACCTGGTCGCCAGCCTGGTCGTCGACCTGCTCTACGCCGTCCTGGACCCGAGGATCCGCTATGCCTGACCGGAACGGGGACATCCCCGACGACCACGATCCGCTGCGGAACATCGCGCCGACCGACAGCGACCACCTGGACTACGTCGGCCAGCAGGGACTGGCGGTCGAGCAGGAGACCTTAAGCGAACCGAACCCGGTCAAGCGGGAGGAGGCCCGCAGCCTCTGGGGCGACGCCTGGCGGGACCTGCGGCGGCGGCCGATCTTCCTGATCTCCGCGGTGCTGCTCTTCATCCTGATCCTGGTGGCGATCTTCCCTCAGCTGTTCACCGACACCGACCCGCGGGCCGCCAACCTGACCCAGAACTACCTGCGGCGGCCGGACTGGACCGACTTCTTCGGCGGCGCCTGGTTCGGCTACGACGGGCAGGGCCGGTCGATCTACGCCCGGGTGGTGTACGGCGCGCGGGCCTCGATCACGGTCGGCATCTGCGTCACCCTGCTGGTCACCGTGCTCGGCGGCCTGGCCGGCATGGTGGCGGGATTCTTCGGCGGCTGGATGGACGCGGTGATCTCCCGGATCGTCGACATCTTCTTCGGCATCCCGCTGCTGCTCGGCGCCCTGGTGCTGCTGAACGCCTTCACCACCCGCAACGTCTGGACCGTGGTGGTCGCACTGGCCTTCCTCGGCTGGACCCAGCTGGCCCGCGTGATGCGCGGCTCGGTGATCACCGTCAAGCAGTCCGACTACGTGGTGGCCGGGCGGGCGCTGGGCGCCGGGACCGGGCGGCTGATGTTCCGTCACATCCTGCCGAACGCCCTCGCACCGGTGATCGTGGTGGCCACCATCGCGCTCGGCGGCTACATCACGGCGGAGGCCACGCTGAGCTTCCTCGGCATCGGCCTGCAGGACCCGACCATCTCCTGGGGCGTGGACATCTCCTCGGCCCAGAAGGTGATCCGGCAGGCGCCGTACGTCATGTTCTTCCCGGCCGCGGCGCTGTCCATCACGGTGCTGGCCTTCATCATGATGGGCGACGCGGTGCGCGACGCCCTCGATCCGAAGCTGCGCTGAGCGAGGGGAGAGACACATGAGCACCGCCGCCGACCAGGCCCGCCAGGCCCGCGAGGAGCCCTAC
Organism: Kitasatospora sp. NPDC049285; assembly: GCF_040678815.1. Lineage (NCBI taxonomy): Bacteria > Bacillati > Actinomycetota > Actinomycetes > Kitasatosporales > Streptomycetaceae > Kitasatospora > Kitasatospora sp. NPDC049285. The sequence goes on from NZ_JBFAQR010000121.1 coordinate 4,448, forward strand.
ACCGGGCCGCTGCTGGACGTGAAGGACCTGCACGTCGAGTTCAAGACCCGGGACGGCGTGGCCCGGGCCGTCAACGGCGTCAACTACAGCGTCAGCGCGGGCGAGACGCTGGCCGTGCTGGGCGAGTCCGGCTCGGGCAAGTCGGTGACCGCGCAGGCCATCATGGGCATCCTGGACATGCCGCCGGCCAGCATCCCCAAGGGGGAGATCCTGTTCCGCGGCCAGGACATGCTGAAGATGGGCAGGGAGGAGCGCCGGAGGATCCGCGGCCAGAAGATCGCGATGATCTTCCAGGACGCGCTCTCCTCGCTCAACCCGGTGCTCCCCGTCGGCTTCCAGCTCGGCGAGATGTACCGGGCGCACCGCGACACCAACCGCAAGGACGCCAAGGCCAAGGCGATCGAGCTGATGGACCGGGTGCGCATCCCGGCCGCCGCGCAGCGCGTCAACGACTACCCGCACCAGTTCTCCGGCGGTATGCGCCAGCGCATCATGATCGCCATGGCGCTGGCGCTGGAACCGGACCTGATCATCGCGGACGAGCCCACCACCGCCCTGGACGTCACCGTCCAGGCCCAGGTGATGGACCTGCTCGCCGAGCTGCAGGGCGAGTACCACATGGGCCTGATCCTGATCACCCACGACCTCGGCGTGGTCGCCGACGTCGCGGACAAGATCGCGGTGATGTACGCCGGCCGGATCGTGGAGACCGCGCCGGTGCACGAGCTGTACGCCCGGCCCGCCCACCCGTACACCCGGGGCCTGCTGGACTCCATCCCGCGGCTCGACCAGAAGGGCCAGGAGCTCTTCGCGATCAAGGGCCTGCCGCCCAACCTGCTGCGGATCCCGCCCGGCTGCGCGTTCAACCCGCGCTGCCCGCGGGCGCAGGAGATCTGCCGGCACGAGGTGCCGCCGCTGGCGCCGGTGACCGAGGACGACGGGACGCCGCTGGCCGGCCGGGGCAGTGCGTGCTTCTTCTGGAAGGAGACCCTCCATGACGGCTAACGGTGCCAGCCCGCTCGGGGCGCCCACCCCCGAGGAGGTGGCGTTCGCCCAGGACGTCCCGCGCGGCGAGCCGATCCTGGAGGTCCGCGACCTGCTCAAGCACTTCCCGCTCACCCGGGGCGTGCTGTTCAAGAAGCAGGTGGGCGCGGTCAAGGCGGTCGACGGGGTCTCCTTCGACCTGATGCAGGGCGAGACCCTCGGCATCGTCGGCGAGTCCGGCTGCGGAAAGTCGACGCTGGCCAAGGTGCTGATGAACCTGGAGCCCGCCACCGCCGGGTCGGTGAAGTACAAGGGCGAGGAGATCTCGCACCTGTCCGGCGCCGCGCTGAAGGCGGTGCGCCGCAACATCCAGATGGTGTTCCAGGACCCGTACACCTCGCTGAACCCGCGGATGACGGTCGGCGACAT
>NZ_JBFAQR010000122.1:0-5436 GCF_040678815.1 Kitasatospora sp. NPDC049285
TACTGCAGGGGGGACCCTGTGGGAGAGTAGGACGCCGCCGAACAATCTTTCAGAAGAAGCCCCCTGACGGGATGTCAGGGGGCTTCTTCGCGTTCCGGGCGCAATTCGCTGCGGGGCGGGTGGTAGAGCGCCAGTTGGTCGTTGCGGATCATCAGGTGGGCGAGGCGGGTGGCGGTGGTGAGGACGGCGGGCCAGTGGGGGGACGTGGGGTAGGCGTCGGGGGTGGTGGTGGCTCTGACGTGGTGGAGGGCGGCGGCCAGGTCGGTGAGGAGGGCGGCTTCTTCGGTGGTGCGGAGGCTTTGACCGAGCCAGGGGAGGGGGTGGTCGGCGTCGCAGTGGTCAGTGAAGAGGCTACGCAGGACGTGGTGGAGGCCGTCGGGGGTGGCGGGGTCGAGCCAAGTCGGGTGCTGGACGGTGGGGTTGGCCAGGGCGAGGACCGCGGGGACCAGGTGCATCCGGAAGGTGGGGAGTGCTATGCCGTGGTCGATCACGCGGTGAGGGTACCGGGTGGGGGCGAGGAGGCGGGAGGTAGGGCTGGTGTCCGGGGCCGGGACTAGGGTGCGGGCATGACTCGAGACACCTCCGTAGCTGTCGATCCCGCGGTCGTGCCGGCTGCCCGGGCGGCGGCGGACGGCGCGTGGGACCGGCAGCTCGCCGAGGCCTTCGCCGTTCTGCTGGGCCGGCCGTTGGAGCAGGACGGTGCGGTCTACGCGGCCTGCGTCGGGAGCAATCTGATCGACGAGACGGGGTTCCGGCGGGATGCCGCCTGGGTGCGGCCGGGCGCGTTGCGTGGGGTCGAACCGGTGCGCTGGGACTGCTACTTGTCGGATGCGACCGAGCGGACGCCGGTCTTCGACGCGAGTGGGTCGGTGTTCGAGTTCTGGGAGTCTGCGGAGCGGCGGGCCGCGTTTCCGGTGGAGTTCGTCACTGCGCTGGACGGCGCGTGCTTCTCGCCGGGGCTGATCCGGGGGGCCGAGCTGGCGCCGCTGGTGGAGCGCTTCGGGGTGGACCTGGCGGAGCCCGCGTTCGACGGTGCGTGGACGGTGTTCTTCGCGCGGCTCCGCTCCGACGGGTCGCTGTTCGATGCGTTCCGGGTCGCTCTCGACACCGGGACGGGGCCTGGGGACCTGGTGTCCTTCGAGGTGGAGGCCGAGGAGGAGTGGGAGGAGCAGTTGTCCGCGATCGGGCACGAAGGACTGCGGGCGCACCTCGGGTTCTTCTGCACCGACGGTGACGAGGGGATGATGCCGATGCTCGAGGACGCCTCGGCGGGCGGGCTGGAGTCGGCGGGCTGCGAGCCGGTGATCGGGTGGGAGGACGGGTTCGGCCAGATCGAGGTGTCGATCGTGCGGCTGAGTGACCGCGTGGCGGGTCGGTAGGCGTAAGTGCTTGGCCCCCGAGGCGGTCTGACGGTGCTTCGGGGGCCGTGTGGTGGGCCGTCCGGGCGCTACTTGCCGTTCTTGTCGGGGTCGGCGGCGAAGGTGATCACGCCGAGGTAGCCGTCGCCGTCCTCGATGACCTTCAGCAGCATGCTCGGCCGGTAGATGCTGTCGCCGTCGTTGAAGGTGTCGCGTCCGGTGTGGTTGCTGTACGGAGCCCGGGCGAAGACCGCGCTGTTGAGGGACTCGTCCATCATCAGCTGGGTGGTGAGGGTCCGTTCGTTGTCGATGTGCACCATCGCGTGGATGTGGACGGTGCGGCTGACGTACCAGCCCGGCCAGATGGTGGTGAACTGGACGATGCCGTCCTTGTTGGTGACCTGGGCGCCGCGCAGGTAGCGCTTGTCGTCCTGCGGAGTGAGGTCGCCCTGGCCGCCGCCACCGGGCGCGCCGGACGGGGCGCCTGACGGAGCGCCGGACGGCGGGGAGCCGGTGGGGGCGCCGACGGGCTGGGTGCCGCCGGGGCCGTTGCCGCCCGGTCCGCCGGAGCCGCCACCGCCGCCGGAGGAGAGGGTCTCCGCGCCGGAGTAGAGGCCGGCGGCGTCGCAGTGCCAGATCTCCACGACCGCGTTGGGGATCGCCTGGCAGCTCTCGGAGTCCTGGACCCGGACGGCCAGGCGCAGGCGGACGCCCTCGCGGTCCTCGCGGATGTCGCTGCGGATCTTGTCGGCGTCGAAGTAGTACGGGCCCTGGGTGGTCTGGGCGGTGAGGGTGCAGGTGCCCGCGTTCGCGAACAGGCCGGTGAGGTCCTCGGTGGTGGAGGCCTGCGGGCTGATGCTCGCTGTCGATCCGGTGGTGGTGGCCGCGCTGGTGCTGCCGCCCTTGGAGCCGGCGCAGGCGGCGAGGAGTGCGCCGAGACCGATGCTGCTGATGCCGGCGAGGGCACGGCGGCGGCTGACCCGTTGGCCTTCGTGGTGGTCCTCGTGGTCCTCGTGGTGCGAGGTGTGCTGGTGCTCGGCTGCCATGGAGCTCCCGGTCCTTTCCGATCTCTTTACCGTCCGCGCAGCGTAGGAACGGCGAATGAGCGCGATCTGGGGAACGGGTGAGAGTGCGATGGTCGGATGCCGGGAGCCGCGCGCGGGGGCGAATTTCGGTTGGTCGGGGCGGCGGGGGCTGCGACGATCGGCGGATGGGTGTGTTGGACGGTGTGGCGGCCAGGGTGGCCGGTGGGGCGAGGGTGGAGTTCCGGCCGAGTGGGAACTCGATGGTGCCGCTGATTCGCAGTCGGCAGTCGGTGGTGGTCGCTCCGGTCGATCCGGCGATGGTGGAGGTCGGTGACATCGTGCTGGCCCGGGTGGCGGGGACGGTGTACCTGCACCTGGTGTCGGCAGTCGATCCGGTCCGGAAGCGGGTGCAGATCAGCAACAACCGGGGCCGGGTCAATGGTTGGACCGGCCACGCACGGGTGTTCGGCATCTGCGTCGAGGTGGAGGGCGTCGCCCGGGCGGGGGTGGCGGGGAAGGTCGCGGGGGATGCCCGCCGTGGTGGGTGAGGGCGGTCCAGGACCACCGGTGGCGGGGGAGTCGGGCCGCCACCGGTCCGGCCGGCGGAGCGTCAGGTGCGGCCCGACGGGGTGTCAGCTGGTGCTGCGGCGTTCGGCCTTGGCGGCGGCTTCGGCCTCGTCCTCGGCTTCGGCGACCTCCGGGGTGGGGGCGGTGCCGCCGAGGTGGGCGGGCAGCCACCAGTCGTCCTCGGGGCCGGCCGGCTTGGCGGGGTAGTCGCGCTGGGCACGGTCCAGCATCTCGGACATCGCGGCGCGCAGGCGGCGGGTGACCATCACCGGCTTGTCGGCGTCGGTGAGGTGGATCGGCTCGCCGATCATGATGGTGACCGGGACGTGACGCTTCGTCAGGGTCTTGGGCCGGCCCTTGGTCCACAGCTGCTGGGTGCCCCAGAGGATCACCGGCAGCAGCGGGGTGCCGGAGTCGGCGGCCATCCGGGCGGCGCCGGTCTTGAACTTCTTCAGCATGAAGGAGCGGCTGATGGTCGCCTCGGGGAAGACGCCGACCACCTCGCCCTCGCGCAGCGCCTTGACGGCGGCCTCGTAGGCGGGCTGCCCGTCGGTGCGGTCGACCGGGATGTGCTTCATGCCGCGCATCAGCGGGCCCGAGACCTTGTGCTTGAAGACGTCGTCCTTGGCCATGAAGCGGGTCTTGCGGCGGGCCACCCGGTACGCGCCGAAGCCGGCGAAGATGAAGTCCAGGTAGCTGATGTGGTTGCTGACCAGCACGGCGCCGCCGGTGGCGGGGACGTGCTCGGCGCCGACGATGGTGATCCGCAGGTCCAGCGCCTTGAAGGCGGTGATCGCTGTGCGGATAACCGGCGGGTACACGAACTCAGCCACGGTCAGCCCTACTTCCCACGGGCTGGCGCCCGGTCTGGTGGTACCCGGGGCGTGGCTGGGGCCGACGAGTCGCGGCACGCCGCGGCGGCCACGGGTGTTTCCCCCCGATGATCCCCCGAACGGGCACGGTCTGTCACGCCTGGGCCCGCCCGGGGCCGGGTCGGAAGGGGAGGCCTCTCTCACACGGGCGGGCGCCCAGGTCGGGAACTTCCGCCCGGGTCAGGCCCCGAGGCCGGGACGGGCACGGCGCAGCAGCAGGTAGAACTCGCAGCCGAGGCAGTAGTCGAAGGCGGCGTTCAGGAAGGCCGCGGCGAGGGCCAGCCCGGTGGCGGCCAGGCCCAGCCAGGTCGCCCCGCCGAGGTAACCGAGCGTGCCGACCAGGGCGAAGCCGAAGCCGACGGCCTGGGCGAAGCGCGGCGGCCGGGCGTCCTCGAGTTCGGCGGGCGGGCCGAGCCGGGGTTGCAGCAGGACGCGGTACAGCCAGCCGTACGGGGCGTGGCGCAGGCCGCCGAACGCGCCGGCGGCGAAGACCAGGGTCTGGACGGCGAGCAGGGTGCCGCTGCCGGTGAGCAGGACGGCGGCGAGGACGAGGGAGGTGAGGACGGCGGCGAAACGCGGGCCGCGCGGGTCGATCTGCACGGGGTGCTCCAGGGGCGCTGCGGGCTGACGGGGTGACGGTGGGGTCGGGTAAGCGACAGCGCATGGCGGTGGCGCGGCACAGGTCGATCACCCGGCGGCTGGTCAGCCGGGGAGTCGAGAGCGGTGCTCGGGTGTCCACGGGCCGATCCTACTGGGGTGCGGCTTCCGGGCCCAGGGCCGGGTTTGCCACACTGGACCGATGACCGGACTGATCGTGTGCCTGGCGGTGCTGGCTGCGGCCGGCGTGTTCGGCGTGGTGCGGATGGCGCGGGACGGGAGGCTCAGGGTGCGCGGCGGGGTGCGGCTGACCGGTGCGGAGTTGGGCGCGGAGTTGGGCGAGCGCGCCACCCTGGTGCAGTTCTCCACCTCGTTCTGCCAGCCCTGCCGGGCGACCCGGCGGACGCTCGCGGAGGTCGCCGCGATGGTGCCGGGGGTGGCGCACGTGGAGGTGGACGCCGAGTCCCGGCTGGAGCTGGTGCGCCGGCTCGACATCCTGCGCACCCCCACCGTGCTGGTGCTGGACGCGTCCGGCCGGGTGGTGCGCCGGGCGGCCGGGCAGCCGCGCCGGGCGGATGTCATCGCGGCGCTCGGCGAGGCGGTCTAGGGCGTGATCCGGCTGGCGCGCCCTCGGTTCGGTGCCGTCCGGCGTTCAATCTCACAGCCGATCTGGCGCGGGGTCAGGTGGCAGGCGGGGTGGGCTGCGGCAGGATGGGCGCCAGGGTGGCGGCGTCGCGGCCCGGGCGGTTCCGGGCAGCGTAAGCTACTGGCGAGTAGTGACGCTTGGACTACGCGTGGGTATGCTGCCGGGGAGTTCCGGAGGGCACCGGCGCACGCCGCCTGACCAGGCCGTGCGCGTGCGCCGAACGACACACACGGGTGCAGCCGCAGCCGCCGGACGAGACCAGTAACAGGAGAGCAGGCCGTGAGCTTGAGGATCGTTGTCTGTGTGAAGTACGTGCCCGATGCGACCGGTGACCGTCGCTTCGCGGACGATGCCACCACCGATCGGGAGGG
>NZ_JBFAQR010000123.1:0-5086 GCF_040678815.1 Kitasatospora sp. NPDC049285
CGGTCGACAGACCGCCCACCAACCCCCACCCCCACCACCACCCGCCACCCCACCAAGGGGGGCGCAACCAACAACCAACAGCACGCCGCAGGCGCAAACCCCAACCGACCAACAGCCAACTACTAACTACCCAAAAGCAAAAGGAAAGGGGTTGTCGGAATTTCCGACCCTTCGAATATGGCCTCTGAGCTGCGCAATCACGCAGAGAGAGTGAATTCCGATGTGCTCATAAAGCACCCGACAAGCCACCCCAAGAGGTTGCCGACGAGGCACCCCACAAGACCGCTCACAAGACGCAGGCCCGAGGCGACGCGAGGAGACACGCCCAGATCAGAGGCCGCGCCACTTCCCATGCGTGGATCAGACGTGATACTGTTGTCTTGTTGGAGCGGGGCAGGCACCCCGGCCCGACACCCCTTCGAACCACTCCCGAGACAACGGAGACGCGCCAATGACCGATCCTGTTCTTCCGTCCGACCTGCTGGTCGATGCGATGATCATCGAGGCCGAATACCAGGGCGCGCGGGAAGCCCTGACCAAGCTCAGCAACAAGCGGAAGAGCGCCCTTTACAAGCTGTGGCGGAACTGCAAGAACCCCAGCCTCATCGCGGCGAACTTGCCCGCGACGGTCAAGAAGGAAACCGTCGAGGCTGCCGTTCTGAAGCTGGCCCCGTCGCAGGATTTCGAAATCCTGGAATTGGACCTTTTCGCCAAGGTGTGACCGAACAGCCGGGCGGTAAGTGGCATTACCGCCCGGCAATGCCCCCCCTTTGAACCAAACCACAGAGAAAGCCAAGGAGACTCAAATGTCCGCCAACATCACCATGGGCAGCACCAAGAACCACCGGGGCGAGTTCGAGTTCATTTACGTCAGCGCCATTCGCGGCGTGGGTGAGAAGGTCGAGCAGGTCATCCCCGGAGCGTCGGAGTGGATGCTCTCGGTCGCCACGCAGGCCGACGGCTACGGGGAGGTTGTGGAATTCTGGGAGGTTATCGGCCAGGAACTCCGGGACGACACGATCAAGCGCCGGGGGCAGCGAAAGGCCCGGCAGTTGGCCAAGGCCCGAGAGGCATTCGCCACTCTGGTTACTGCGGTTGAATCCGCCGCAGTCGGCGAGATGGAGAAGGCCGCCCGTTCGGTTCAGCGCGCGTGGTCGCTCGGCTGGGCCGGAGTGAACTAAACCCCTCCGGCGTGACTTAAAGTCAATATTGTTTTGTAGTTGCCGGGGCGGGCGGTCCGCCCCGGCAACCACCCCCACCAGAACCCAGCCCGAGAGGACGTCCCCCGCCATGATCACGAGCAGCGCACCGACCACCACCGCCAGCGCCTACCAGGTCGGCGACATCGTGCGAGCGCCGTACTGGCAGCGCGGCCGGATCACTGGCTACCGGCGCGCAATCGTCATCGGGCGACTGGCCGACAGCACCGGGCCGGAGGCCGGCTACCGGGTGTGGTTCTACACGGTCGGCGCGCCGACGCTGACGTCGGACGGCCCCAACACCTTGGCCGGAGTCTTCCCGCGCGAGGTCAGCAAGATGGGGGACATCTACGGCATGTCCGAGCGCCAGATCAGCGCGATCACGCGGGCGGCGCGGACGCACGACCACACCCACCTACTTGCGGTGAAGGCCGAACAGCTCTGGCGCAAGCTCCGGGCCGCGCGAAAGTCCGAGCAGAGCTGAAATCCAATATCCGGAAGGCTGCGAGAATGTTCACAATTGCCTGCCTTGAATGTACTTCGGTCGGCTCACTTCGAGTATCTCCGGACACGCTATTTCGATGCCTTGAATGTCGCCACGAAATGACCGTGGATAATCTCCAGTTGGACCATTGGGAGATTTGGGCAGTCGACGAAAACGGGATTCTCGGGTTTGTTATCGACCCTGCCGAATCGCTACGCGAAATGTCTGCCGCGATTGACGAATACATGGGCGCGGAGCATGATTCCATGGGTGAATTGGAAGCCTTGCGGAAGTTTCGGGATGCAACTTACGACCTCCAGGGGGCATTGGAGGCAGGGTTCCCGTACCCGATCACGAAGGCGTGACGCTGCGCACGCTTCCCATCGTGCGCACGACATGATATTGTTCTCTTGTTGGGCAGGCGAGAGGTATAGCCCACCCGGCACCCTTCGAACCAAAAGCACGAGAGGTCACACGGAATGAAGAGCTTGACGGAGTTGTACGGCGAGTCGATCCACGAGTTCACCCGGGCCGACGCTCTGCGGGCGGGCGAGCTGGTGGAGGTCCCCCAGAGCCTTGCCCAGGAGGCCGGCTGGCGGTGGCCGGTGGCGCTGACCCGCGCCGCGTGGGGTGATTGCGTCGCGTGGAGCAGCGAGGCCGACGAGCGGCACCCCGGGCACGGGCAGTCGGAGACCGGGCGGCTGTGGGACGTGCTCCGGATGGCGTTCTACGCGGTGCGCAGCGCCAACCCGGGCGTCCGGGGGGTCCCGTTCGAGGTACTGCGGATTCCGACGGACGGCCCCAGCCGGGCGACCCGGGCGAGGCTGGCCGTCCACTGCGGCCCCGGGGACAGCGGGGAGCCCGTGATCACGATCATGCAGCCAGACGAGGACTGACCGGTTTCCCGGGGCCCGCCGCCCGCACGCGGCGGCGGGCCCGACCGGCCAATCCCGCTTCAAATCATGCTCGTGGCATGATATAGTTCTCTTGTTGGTCAGGGGCGGCACCCCCGACCACCCCTTCCGAACCAGCGACCACCCGGAGGAACCGATGTCCCGGACCAACAACACTCGCCCCACGGCGCTGACGCGCCAGGACCGGCCCTGGCTGCCGGTCGGCGCAATGTCCGGCAGCCGCCGCAAGCCGGCCCAGCAGGCGGCCCACAAGCAGGACCGCCGCGCGCTGCGGCTGGCCCTGCGGCACGGGTGGGAGCCGCCGCTTCCGCAGCGGCGGCGCGTGGACTGGGACGTCCACTAGCCAGCCCCGCCGGTCCCGCCGCCGGAGCGCGGCGGGACCGGGCCCCGGCCCCACTCCTCCCCCTTCGAACCACACCCAAGGAGAACCGATGTCGAACACCCCCGCCACCGTCAACCAGGTCGCCGACCCGACCGCGCTGCTCCCCGAACTCCCCGACCCGACCGGCGGTTTCGGATACGACTGGATGGAGTCGGTCGATGAGGCGGCCACCGGCTGGCGGGTCGTGGCCGGAATGAAGGACGGTCGGCAGCTCGGTGACTGGCCGCTGTACATCGTCGCCGTCTACCGCGACAAGAGCCGGGGGCTGTACGGGGTCGCCACCTACATCGAGGGCGACATCGAGGCGAAGGGCTTCACCGACCGCGCGGAGTACCTCGCTGCGCTCCTGTCGCACGTCGTCGACGACTGACGGACGCGGGCGCGGCGGTCGGGCGGGCCGGTTCCCGCTCGACACCGTGGCTTAGATCTGATAGAGTTCTCTTGTTGGCAGGCGGTGGGGTGGCTCCCCCCGCCGGGCCGGCGCCCCCTTCGAACCGAGGAGTCCGAATGAACCGCACCACCGCCCCCGCCCCCGACGCCCTGTTCGCCGTGAAGTGGAACGACGCCGAGGGGCGCAGCGCCCGGACCGTGAGCGTCGAGGGCACCGAGTTCGTGAAGCACATGTTCGGGCTGGACGAGGTGCCGGTCGGGCAGGTGCAGAACCGCTACCCCGCTCACCTCCTGGGCGGACGGCCGGTCCTCACCGCGACCCCGATCACGCTGGAGTGGCGCGCCCTCACTCGGGAGGAGGCCGCAGAGAAGGCCGCCAAGATCACCGGCACGTGGTGGAGCACCATCCCGGGCAGCCACCCGCTGAACCAGGAGCCCTCCACCGCCTACGAGATGGCCCAGACGGTGACCCTGCTCGCGGCCGAGGGAAGCCCCGTCGCCATCGGAGAGCACGTCATCGGCCTGATGTACATGGGCGAGCCCTGGCTGTTCATCGCGGAGAACACCCCGGAGACCTGGAACGGCTGATCCAGGACCCGGCCGCCGGGGCAGCGCCCAGCGCTGCCCCGGCCCCCGCAGCGGCCGACCCCCGCTGCTCCCCGTTCACGTCACCGCAGGAGACACCGTGGCCGCCAAGATCAGGACCGAACACACCTGCGCCAACTGCGCGCAGCCCGTCACCTTCGACACCAAGCACTACCCGTACTGGCAGCACGCGGCGCAGGCCGCCCCCGAGGCGGACGCAGGGAGCCGGTGCGCGAGCGCGGACCCGCAGCGGTTCTGCGAGCTGTGCGGCGAGCCGGCGACCAACTGGCAGGACGCATGGGCGGACTACTCGGGTTGCCGCCCGTGCGGCAACTACGACCGCTACTCGCTGGGGGACTGAGTGCGGGCGGGATAGCCGGCCCCGCCAGCAACAGCCAGGCCGCCGACCCGACGACTGACGGACGCGGGCGCGGCGGCCGGGCCGATTCCCGCTCGACACCGTGCCATAAGCCTGATAGAGTTCTCTTGTTGGAAGGCGGTGGGGCGGATCCCTCGTCGGGCCGGCGCCCCCTTCGAACCAAGGACTCCGCATGAACCGCGAGAGAGGTACGTCCATGAACACCACCACCGAGCTCCCCGCGTCCAGCGTCCCGGCCGCCTGCACCGATGGTCACCTCTTCAGCCCGACCGCCGATCTCGTCGCGGCCGGACTCGACTTCCGGCCGGGCGACCAGTTCGAGCCGATGACACCGGCCCCGCTCAGCGGAATTCGCGAGAAGGCCGAGTGGTGGCGCACCGTCGCCAACCTCAGCGCCCCCGACTTCCTCGGCCTGACGCCCGGAAGCACGATCACGGTGCACCACGGCGGCGGAGTGAGCACCGGTGAGGTGATCTCAACTTCCCGGGCCGGTGCCCGCGTACAGGTGGCGCTGCCCGAGGATGCGGAGGGACTCCAGCTTGAGCTGACCGTGACCCGCCGGAGCCCGTCCGGCTCCTGGTACGGCCCGTACGGCCCCACCCCACAAGCCTGATTGCCCGCCCCGCGCTGCGCCCCCCCCCCCGCGGGGGCCGCGCGGGGGGGGGGGGAGGGCGGTCGGGGTGGGGGGGGCGTGGGGCGCTCGGCTGGGCAGCCGACGGGGCGGTGGGGGGGTAGGCCACGATGGGTAGTTCA
>NZ_JBFAQR010000124.1:0-5039 GCF_040678815.1 Kitasatospora sp. NPDC049285
TCGATGTGCTGTGGGCGATGCTGCGTGACAAGAGGCTGTTCACCTCCGCCCCGTCGGTCACGCAGACGGCTTGACACGATCATTGAGATTCCTTCGGCGGGGACGGAAGCTGCGGGCCCCACTCTCCCATCCCCGCCGGCGGTTCAGTGCGCGGAGTGCCGCTCCGCTCCGCGGTGCCGGTGGCCGGGTAGCTCGGTGTGCGCGGCGGGGCCGTCGGCCGGGCCGGCCATGGCGGGCGTCCGGCGGCCGCCGTGGCTGAACACCGCGTCGCCGAAGTAGCGGCCGGTGCCGGCGGCGAGGGCGGTGTCGGTGTGCCGCTGTGGGGCGAGCGGCATCGGATCGGCGGCCATCGTGCGGTTCTCCAGGACTTCCTGGGTCCCCTTGCGGAGCCTGGTCATCTTGTCGGTCGATCGCTTGGTCATCGCCGACCTCCCTTCGTTCGCCCGATATGCCCGATTATCCACCGGAATACACCCGCCCGGGGCGAACACCCTTTCGTCAAGCGCCAACTCGGCGTCGAAACGGTGTGGGAGCATGCGGCCCGTGGCCACGGTGATACAAGCCGACGAAACCCGGGAGACCGGTGCGGTGGAACCTGCCCCGGCGGGTCCGAGCGCGGGGCGGGTTCGGCATCCGGCTGCCCTGATCAGGCTGGGCGGCGGACTGGGCGCCCTCGGGCTGGTCCTGCTGCTGGCCGGGTACGCCCGGGCGTCCGCGCTGGGCCTGGACGCCGACATCGCGCACGGCGCGTCCCTGCTGCCTTGGCCGCCGGCCAAGCTGACCGCCGCGCTGTGCGGGGCCGCGCTGCTCGCGCTGCCGCTGACCTTCGCGGTGGCCCGGATGCTGCGCGGCGACGGCCGCCGGGTCGCCGACGGGGTGCTCGCCGCCGTCCTCGCGTACGGCCTGGCGATGGGCCTGGACCTGCTGGCCGGCGACCTGACCACGCTGACCCACACCGCGCCGATCGGCGCCGGCCGCACCGACCCCGTGTACGGGCACCTGGCGCCGGTGCTCGCGTTCATGACCGCGGTCGGCACCGCCGGGCTGCGCCGCTGGCGCACCGCGCTGGCCAGCACGCTCACGCTGGCCGGCCTGTCCGGGCTGGTCACCGGCTACGCGACCCCACTGTCGCTGCTGCTGGCCCTGCTGCTGGGCTGGACCACCGCGCACGCCACCCGGTACGCCGTCGGCGAGCCGGTCGGCTGCCCGACCGAGGGGCAGGTGGCCGCAGCGCTGACCGCCGCCGGGGTCCGCCCGGACGCCGTCCGCCCCGCCGGGCCGAGCCACTACCTGGTCACCCAGTACGACGGCGGCCCCGACCTGGACGTCTACCTGCTGGACCGGCACGCCCAGGCCAGCGGGCTGCTCGGCCACCTGTGGCTGGCACTGCGGCTGCGCACCGCGCCGCGCCCGCTGGGCATGCGCCCGCTGCGGGCCACCCTGGAGCACCAGGCACTGCTCGGCTTCGCCGCCTCCGCCGCGGGCGCCCGCACCCGTACCCCGGTCGCCGCCGTCGAGATCGACCCGGACGCGGCCCTGGTCGCCTACCAGCGCCTGGACGCCCGTCCGCTGGCCGAACTGTTCGCCGAGCCCGGCCCGCACGACGAGCCCAGCCCGCACGACGAGCCGGCCGAGGACCGGTCGTCCGGGGACCAGCCGTCCGACGCGCTGCTGCACGACGCCTGGCGGCAGCTGGCGCTGCTCCAGCGGCGGCGGATCGCCCACCGGGCGCTGGCCCCGGAGACCGTGCTGGTCGACCCGGAGGGCCGGGTCCACCTGGTCGACCTGGCCGACGGCGAGATCGCCGCCGGCGACCTGCTGCTGCGCCTGGACGTGGCCGGGCTGCTCGCGGTGCTGGCGCTGTACGCGGGGCCGGAGCGGGCGGTGCGGGCGGCGATGGAGGTGCTCGGGCCCGGCCCGGTGGGCGCCGCGCTGCCGCTGCTGCAGCCGATCGCGCTGGCCCGCGGCACCCGGGCGGCGCTGGCCCGGCACAAGGGCCTCGCCGCCGACCTGCGCACCGAGGTGCAGCGCCGGCTGCCGCAGGCCGTCGCGGAACCGGTCCGGCTGGAGCGGCTGCGCCCGCGCACCCTGGTGACGGTGGCCGCCGGGATGGGGGCCGGCTACCTGCTGCTGCAGATGCTGTTCAACGGCGAGAGCAACCCGATCACGGTGGTCGCCGGGGCGGACCCGCTCTGGCTGGCCGCCGCGGTGGCCGCGTCCGCCGCCAGCTACCCGATCGCCACCATCGCGTTCAGCGGCTTCGTCCCGGAGAAGCTCTCCTACCGGGCCACACTGGCCGCGCAGACCGCCGGCTCCTTCGTGAAGCTGGTCTCGCCCGGGGGCGTCGGCGGCCTCGCGCTGAACACCCGCTACCTGCAGTGCGCGGGCGTCCCCACCGCGCAGGCGCTGTCCAGCGTCGGCGCCACCCAGCTGTTCGGGCTGGTGCTGCACCTGCTGGAGCTGGCCGTCTTCAGCGCCCTGCTGGGCATCGGCAGCGGGCCGCTCGGCGCAGAGACCGACCGGCTGCCGGACGGGATGACGCTGGCGCTGATCGCCGCCGGGATCACCGTGGTGCTGGTGTCGGTGGCCGCCGTGCCGTGGCTGCGGCACCGGGCGCAGGCGCTGCTGCGCCCGCTGCGCGCCGAGGTGCTGCCGCGGCTGCTCGACCTGGCGCAGCAGCCCGGCAAGCTCGCCGCGGGCGTCGCCGGGCAGCTGCTGGTGTCGATGTGCTTCGTGCTGTGCCTGTACTGCTGTGCCCGCGCGGTGGGCCCGCAGCCGGGGTTCGTCGCGGTGGCGGTGAGCTTCCTGACCGGCAACGCGGTGGGCAACGCCGCGCCGACGCCGGGCGGGGCGGGCGCCGTGGAGTACCTGATGTCGGACATGCTGGCCGCCACCGGCAACATGGACCAGGGCACCGCGTTCGCGGCGGTGATGCTGTTCCGGTTCCTCACCTTCATGCTGCCGGTCCTGCCCGGGTGGGCCGCGTTCGCCTGGCTGCAGCGGCGCAAGGCGATCTGACCGGGTCAGTCCCGCTGGTCCTCCTCCTCTGCGGCGACCTCGCGCACCTGCTCCACGGCGTCGCCGTCGTCGGCGGGCTGCGCGCCCAGCGCGCGCTGCCTGCGCAGCAGTTCCAGGTCGTCGACCTCCGACTCGACCGCCTCGCGGTTCTCGTCGGCGGCCTCCAGCACGTCGGGGGACTGCTGGTCGGCGTCCTCGGGGTATTCCGGAATCTCGGAGTTCAGGCGCATACCGCCAGTATCCGGCCGAACCGGCCGGAAGCGGAGTGTTTCGGGCGGCGGGTCTCCCCCGGCCGGCGGCGCGGGCCCGCCGTGCGCCTGCCGGACGGGGACGGCGGGCGCTCGTAGGGTGGGCGGCGGGGAAGCGGTCACGACGCGGAGGGCACCCGGGGATGTTGTTGGCGGAGGTGGCCGCGGCGTCCGCGCGGTTGGCGGCGACGGCGGCGCGCGGCGAGAAGGTGCGGGTGCTGGCCGGGTTGTTCGGGCGGCTGGAGCCGGACGAGGCGCCCGTGGTGGTGGCGTACCTGGCGGGGCGGCTGCCGCAGCGCCGGATCGGAGTGGGGTGGCAGACCCTGCGCGAGCCTCCCCCGCCGGCGGCCGTGCCGACCCTGCCGGTGCTGGAGGTGGACCGCCGGCTGGCCGCGCTCGGCGCCCTGTCCGGTCCCGGCTCGCAGCGTGAACGCAAGCGGCTGGTCGACGAGTTGATGGCCCTGGCCACCGCCGTCGAGCAGCACTTCCTGCTCGGGCTGATCAGCGGCGAGCTGCGCCAGGGCGCCCTCGACGCACTGGCCGTGGAAGGGCTCGCGGCGGCCCGCGACGTCCCGCCCGAGGCGGTCCGCCGGGCGCTGATGGTCTCCGGCCAACTCGGCCCGCTCGCCCGCGACCTGCTCGCCGAGGGCCCGTCCGCCCTGGACGCCTTCCGGCTGACCGTCGGCCGCCCGGTGCAGCCGATGCTGGCGCAGAGCGCGGCGGACGTGGACGAGGCGCTGGACCGGCTCGGCCCGTGCGCGGTCGAGGAGAAGCTGGACGGCATCCGGATCCAGGTCCACCGGGACGGCGACACCGTCCGGGTGTTCACCCGCACGCTCGCCGAGATCACCGACCGGCTGCCCGAAGTGGTGGCCCGGGTCCGGGAGTTGCCCGAGCGGCGGCTGGTCCTCGACGGCGAGGTGCTGGCCCTGGACGCGGACGGCCTGCCGCGCCCGTTCCAGCAGACCTCCGGCCGGGTCGGCTCGACCGACCCCGCAGCCGGCCGCCATGCCGAACTGCCGCTCTCCGCCGTCTACTTCGACCTGCTGGTGCGCGGCGACCGGGACCTGCTGGACGCGCCCGCGGCCGAGCGGCACGCCGAACTCGCCGCCCTGCTGCCCGCCGGCGCCCGGGTCCGGCGGCTCCCGGTGACCGATCCGGCCGATCCCGAACAGCGGCGCGCCGCCCGGGAGTTCAGCCGGGCCGCGACCGCCGAGCACCGGCACGAGGGGGTGGTGGTGAAGTCCCTGGACGCGCCGTACAGCGCCGGGCGGCGCGGCTCCTCCTGGCTGAAGGTGAAGCCCGTGCACACCCTGGACCTGGTGGTCCTGGCCGCCGAGTGGGGCCACGGCCGGCGCACCGGCCGGCTCTCCAACCTGCACCTGGGCGCCCGCCGGCCGGACGGGAGCTTCGCCATGCTCGGCAAGACCTTCAAGGGCCTGACCGACGCCCTGCTGGAGTGGCAGACCGCCCGGCTGCAGGAGTTGACGGTGCGCCGGGAGCCCTGGGGCGTGGCGGTCCGCCCCGAACTGGTGGTCGAGATCGCCTTCGACGGCGTCCAGCGCTCCACCCGCTACCCGGACGGCGTGACGCTGCGCTTCGCCCGCGTGGTCCGCTACCGCGACGACAAGACGGCCGCCGAGGCGGACACCCTCGCCGCGGTGGCCGCCCTGCTCCCCGACTGACAGTGATGATGTTCCTGGTGATGTTGCCAGCGAGTCTGACCCACCGACTGACTGACGCCTCGGCTGTCCTGTTTGCGATTTGTCGGCT
>NZ_JBFAQR010000125.1:0-4567 GCF_040678815.1 Kitasatospora sp. NPDC049285
GAGCACGTCGGCGAGGCCGAGCTGCGCGAGGAGGTGGCGCACAGGTTCCGGGAGGCGTTCGACGACTTCCGCTTCGGCCCGACCATGCTGGGCGACCTGCTGCTGGACGAACCGGAACTGCACGACACCCTCGGCCTGACGGCGGAGACCCTCCCGTACCAACTCGGCCACGCGCACATGTACGAGGACCTCCTGAAGCGGATACGGGACGACCACCCCGTGGCCTGGAACACCGCCCTGGACAGAGTCACCGCCCACGGACAGTGGAACAACGCCTTCGGCAGCGCCGCTCCCGTGCTCTACGCCCGTCACTTCGGGCCCGGACTGCTGATCGCCGACCGGATGAGCGGCCGCGTCACCGCGATCCACCGCGACGGCTCCAGCACCTACCCCGCACCCGACCAAGCAGTCCACCTCGCCACCGAACAGAACTACACCGTCGTGGTCCACTCCCCGGGCCACTACGACGCCACCACCCCCACCACCCGACCCACGCCTCACCCCGCACCCACCACCCGACCCGAAACGGACGAGTCCCGGCCCCCCACGACGGAACAGCACAGCCAGGCGATGGACATCGACGACGACCGTGGGCACCCGGGCCAGGACCCGGTGCCGGCGCTCCTGTCCGCGGGTCCGGTCGTCGGGGGCAGACGCACGGACGGGGCGACCGCGGTCACGTTCCTCGGGCGCATTCCGACGGTCTTCCACGTGGCCGCGACCATGGATGCGGTCAACGTCAACGGCAGGCATTTCACGCTGCCGAACTTGGAGGCCGAGCGTGCCCGGTTCGCGCACCAGCCGTTGAAGGGCGAGCTGGTCGGCAGCAAGGTCAGGTTCACCAACGCCGTCGGCGAGTGGTTCGAGAGCCCCCTCGACGAGCCCGCGAGGCAGGAGCCCTGGCCGGCCGGCAAAAGCAACACGGTGTTCGGCGTGGCGATGGTTGTGCCGGGAGTGCCGGCGGATCACCCGGTGGGTGAGGAGTTTCCCGGCTGGTACGCGCGGGTGGTCGGCGCGGACGGCCGTCGGGTGGTGGAGTGGTCCCGCACTGAAGGCGACGGTTTCACGCCCGAGGGCGGCGTGTCGCCGTACGACGAGCCGGCCGCTGTATACAAGTTCCGGATCGCGACGGAGAAGGCCGAGCGGCCGTTCACCGACCCGCCGGCCCCGACCGGCCCGCAGAACTTCCGCAAGCGCGTCCCGGAGCTCTTCTACGCCGTCGCCAACGCGAACGCTGTCAGCGTCAACGGCAAGGACTTCACACTGCCGAAGGATGAGCGCCACGAACTGTTCGCGAACAAGGCGCTGAGGGGTGAGCGCACCGGCGACGACGTCACGATCACCAACGCCGACGGCGATTCGTTCAAGACCACCCTCGGCCGGAGGCTCAAGAACAAGGGGCCCTTCCAGCCCGGCAGCCGCAATGTGTTCGGCATGAAGCTGCCCGTGCCGGAGGCGCCGGCCGATCACCCGGTGGGTGAGGCCTTCCCTGGCTGGTATCCGCGGTTGGCCGGCGTGGACGGCCACCGGGTCGTGGAGTGGTCCCGCACGGAAGGCGACGGTTTCACGCCCGAGGGCGACGTGACGCCGTTCGACGAGCCGACCGCCGAGTACAAGTACCGCATCGCGAGGGAGGAACATGCCCGCCGCAGTGCGGCGGACCCCGCACCCGCCGCCCGACCCGGGACGGACGAGTCCCGGCCTCCCGCGCCGGAGGGGGACGGCCAGCCGATGGACGTCGACGATGACCGTGGGCACCCGGACCTGCACCCGGACCCGGACCCCACGCCGGCCCTCCTGCCCGCGCCTCCGGCCGTCGGGGGCGGGCGCACGGACGGGACGACCGCGGTCACCTTCCTCGGGCGCGTCCCTAAGTCCTTCTACGTGGCCGCGACCATGGACGGGGTCAACGTCAACGGCAGGCATTTCACGCTGCCGAGCTTGGAGGCCGAGCGTGCCCGGTTCGCGCACCAGCCGTTGAAGGGCGAGCGGATCGGCAGCAAGGTCAGGTTCACCAACGCCGTCGGCGAGCGGTTCGAGAGCCCCCTCGACGAGCCCGCGAGGCAGGAGCCCTGGCCGGCCGGCACAACCGACACGGTGTTCGGCGTGCAGGTGAGTGTGCCGGGGGTGCCGGCGGATCACCCGGTGGGTGAGGAGTTTCCCGGCTGGTACGCGCGGGTGGTCGGCGCGGACGGCCGTCGGGTGGTGGAGTGGTCCCGCACGGAAGGCGAAGGTTTCACGCCTGAGGGCGAGGTGTCGCCGTACGACGAGCCGGCCGCCGTGTACGAGTTCCGGATCGCGACGGAGAAGGCCAGGCGAACGTTCACGGACCAGCCTGCCCCGACTGGCCCGCAGAACTTCCGCGAATGCATCCCGGAACTCTTCTACGTGACCTCCAGGGGACACAGCGTCAGCGTCAACGGGAAGGAATTCACACTGCCGAAGGGTGAGCGCCTTGCCTTGTTCGCGAACAAGGCACTCATGGGTGTGCGTACCGGGGACAAGGTCACGGTGACCAACGCCGACGGCGATTCGTTCAAACCCACCCTCGGCCGGAGGCTCAAGAGCAAGGTGCCCTTCCAGCCAGGCAGCAGCTACGTGTTCGGCATGAGGTTGACAGTGCCGGACGCGCCGGCCGATCACCCGGTCGGTGAGGCCTTCCCCGGCTGGTACCCGCGGTTGGCCGGCGTGGACGGCCACCGGGTCGTGGAGTGGTCCCGCACGGAAGGCGACGGCTTCACACCCGAGGGCGACGTGACACCTTTCGACGAGCCGACCGCCGAGTACGAGTACCGCATCGCGGCGGAGAAAGCAGAAACCCGTGCCAGGGCCGCGGACCCCGTGCCCGTCGCCGAGCCCGGAGCGGAGCCGACGGGGACGGACGCGCCCCGGTCGCCCGCGCCGGAGGGGGACGGCCAGCCGATGGACGTCGACGATGACCGTGGGCACCCGGACCCGCACCCAGACCCGGACCCCACGCCGGCCCTCCTGTCCGCGGGTCCGGTCGTCGGGGGCGGGCGCACCAATGGGACGACCGCGGTCACATTCCTCGGGCGCGTCCCGAAGTCCTTCGACGTGGTCGCGGCCAAGGGAAAGGTCAACGTCAACGGCAGGCAATTCGTGCTGCCGAAGTCGGAGGCCGAGCGTGCCCGGTTCGCGCACCAGCCGTTGAAGGGCGAGTGGATCGGCAGCAAGGTCAGGTTCACCAATGTCGAGGGCCAGTGGTTCGAGAAATCCCTCGACGAGCCCACGACGCAGCAGCTCTGGCCGGCCGGCAAATCCAAAGCGGTGTTCGGCGTGAAGATGGTTGTGCCGGGGGTGCCGGCGGATCACCCGGTGGGTGAGGAGTTTCCCGGCTGGTACGCGCGGGTGGCGGTCGGCGACCCGGGCCGCCGGGTGGTGGAGTGGTCCCGCACGGGAGGTGACGGCTTCACACCCGAGGGCGACGTGGCACCGTACGACGAGCCCGTCGCTGTGTACAAGGACCGGCTCGCGACGGAGCAGGCCCGGCGGCCGTTCACGGACCCGTCGGCCTCGACCGGCCCGCAGGACTTCCGCGAACGCATCCCGGAACTCTTCTACACGACCGCCAACGCGGAAAACGTCGGTTCCAACAGCAGGACCTTCACACTGCCGACGGGTGAGCGCACCGGCGACGACGTCACGATCACCAACGCCGACGGCGATGCGTTCGATGCCACGCTTGGTCAGACCCCTCCGCGCGAGGGGGCCCTCCAGCCCGGCGGTCAAAACGTGGCCGGCGTGTGGTTGACCGTGCCGGGGGCGCCGGCCGATCACCCGGTGGGTGAGGCCTTCCCCGGCTGGTACGCGCGGGTGGTCGGCGACCCGGGCCGCCGGGTCGTGGAGTGGTCCCGTACGGAAGGCGACGGTTTCACCCCCGAGGGCGACGTGACACCTTTCGACGAGCCGACCGCCGAGTACGAGTACCGCATCGCGGCGGAGGAAGCAGAGACCCGTGCCAGGGCCGCGGACCCCGTGCCCGTCGCCGAGCCCGGAGCGGAGCCGACGGGGACGGACGGGCTCCGGTCGCCCGCGCCGGAGGGGGAAGGCCACCCGATGGACGTCGACGATGACCGTGGGCACCCGGACCGGCACCCAGACCCGGACCCCACGCCGGCCCTCCTGCCCGCGCCTCCGGCCGTCGCGGGCGGGCGCACCGACGGGACGACCGCGGTCACCTTCCTCGCGCGCCTCCCGAAGACCTTCCACGTGGCCGCCGCCAAGAAGGCGGTCACCGTCAACGGCAGAGAATTCAAGCTGCTGGGCTCGGCGGCCGAGCGTGCCCGGTTCGCGCACCAGCCGCTGACGGGCGAGATCATCGGCAGCAAGGTCAGGTTCACCAACGCTGTCGGCGAGTGGTTCGACAAACCCCTCGACGTGCCCACGACGCAGCAGCTCTGCCCGGCCGGAAAAAACACCACGGTGTTCGGCGTGAAGGTGAGCGTGCCGGAGGTGCCGGCCGATCACCCGGTGGGTGAGGAGTTTCCCGGCTGGTACGCGCGGGTGGTCGGCGACCCGGGCCGCCGGGTCGTGGAGTGGTCCCGTA
>NZ_JBFAQR010000126.1:0-4372 GCF_040678815.1 Kitasatospora sp. NPDC049285
CGACGAAGCCACCTACGACCCCGCCACCGGCCTCTCCGGCACCCGCTACTACCCCATGCCCAATGGCATCACCGCCGTCCGCACCGGCGCCACCATCCTCAACTATCAGATCTCCGACCACCACGGCACCGGCACCATCGCCATCGACTCGGCCACACTCCAAGTGACCCGCCGACCCGCCGACCCCTTCGGCAACCCCCGCGGCACCCAACCCACCACCTGGGCAGGCGACCACGGCTTCGTCAACGGCACCAAAGACGACACCACCGGCCTCACCAACCTCGGAGCCCGCGAATACCAACCCACGCTCGGACGATTCCTCAGCCTCGACCCGCTCCTCGATGCCGGCGACCCGCAGCAGTGGAACGGCTACGCCTACAGCAACAACGACCCGGTCAACCTCAGCGACCCGACGGGCCTGTATCGAGTAGAAGGCCAGGACGGCGGCAGCGACGGGACCCTGGCTCCGGGAACAACTGGAGAAGTCCCCTGCGACCAAAGCGAGGCCTGTAAGCACTGGCAGGAGCAGATCGATCAGGGCAAAAAGATCACCACAACAATCCTGGACCAGATCCCGCAGGACCGCCTGAAGAAGTTCCGCGATCACCTAAAGTTGATCATGAAGGAGTCTCCCAACGACTGGAATGTGCCAGGAACCAGCGCATACGCGGCGCTGCAGAGGTATGCCGATGACGCCCTCTACGGCCCACTGACCCTGAAAGACCTCTGGGACGGAGCCAAGGGAAGCGTCGCCGGACTCGTCGTCGGCCTCGTCGGGGTGGCGCTCTGCCCGGAATCAGGGGGAGCAGGGTGCGCCCTGGCCGTCGGCGCAATGGCCGGATTCGCCTCGCAATGTGCAACCAACTGCTCCGACAAGGAAGCACTGGCGCTCAGCACAGTGGCAGGCGCCGCCACCGCCTACGCCGGGGTGAAGCTCGGAGGGGTCGGGGTCAAGGTCAGCGGCTGTAGCTTCTCTCCCGACACCCCCGTGCTGCTTGACGATGGTGAGACGAAGCCCATCGGTGACATCGCCATAGGCGATCACGTCGAGGCAGGCGATCCCACAACCGGCGAGCACGTTGGCAGTCGGGAGGTCACGGCACTTCATGTCAATCACGACGACGACCTGATCGACCTCACCGTCAGCACCCCTGACGGCAGGTCCGTGGTCGTCCACACGACTGCACGGCACCCGTTCTGGGACGACACGCAGAAGAAGTGGGTCCCGGCTGGGAAATTGACGAATGGCGACGCGCTGGAAACGTCAGCGAATGCCCATGCGTACGTTCGGGGCGTTGCACTCGTGAACGGCACCGCAGACATGTTTAACCTTACTGTCGCGGATCTTCACACGTACTATGTACTGGCAGGTACCACGCCAGTACTGGTTCACAACATCAACTGCAATCTATTTACTGGGGAGGGCTGGCAACACGTGCTGAATGAGCACGTAGATGGAAGTCCAGGAGTGACACCGGGGAACACAACCTTCTCCAATTATGTTGCAGACCTGGATGAAATTGGGGAGTTGATTGCGGAAACTGCAAAAACGCCAGGGCGGCCGAATTATCCCGATGCGGCCGGGCGCCCTCGCGACGGAACAGTTCACACGCACGATTTCGGCTACCCCGTTGGATCTCGAGGTGAAACTAGCGTCGAAGTTGTCCTCAATCCAGACGGATCCCTACGTACCGCCTATCCAAGGTAATGGCAAATGGAAAAAATTTCTCTGCATTGGAAGATGGCGCGGGCCAGCGGCTCGGCGGACCTAGTTCTACAGTTTCCGCGAGAGACCATCGAAGTACACACCACATACATTGGTGATGGTCTCGGTTCGGTGGTGCAAGCAGCCATCGACCTCCGACTGGGGTCAAGCTCGGCAACAGCCTTCCTTCCTGCTGAGCCTGCGGGCACCTTCCTTTTCCTTACAGGAGCAGACGAAGAGGCATACTTGCAGGTCGTCCAATTCGCGGACATGGAATCAGAGTCCCGCCGCTGGGGCGGCGGGAGTCTGCGCTGGTGCGGCCGGGTTGACGTCCGTGCATTCATTCGCAGCGTGGTGGCCATGGCTGACGACGTGCTGGTTCAATGCGGCAGCACTGCCGGATATTCAAAAGCATGGGGTGGAATCACCTTCCCGATTCGTGAACTGGAGACCCTCCGGCGAGAGTCGTGACCCTTGTGCACTCAGCAGCTAGGCCTGAAGGGCTCTCTGAGTGGCTGTTCTGAGGGAGTTCGGAATGCAATTGACGCTGCTGTAGCGCTGCGCGGCTTCTAGATGCCGTTAGCGCAAACCTGAAGGCCCATCAGGCAGTGCCTGATGGGCCTTCAGCGGATCTTGACGGCAGTAGTTGACGGTAACTCGGCGGACGGGCGCAGCGCAAAGGGGTGGCTCGTCGCAGGGGTGTTGCAAGTCCGGTGATCTTATAGGAGTCCCGGCGAGCGGGCGCGAGACCGAGCATAATCCCTGTCGATTAGTCAATGCGGCCAAACCTCAACCAGCTGAGGCCGTGCAGCTCGTCAAGGCAAGAAGGGATTTTGGGATAAGGTCACCGAGCTGGGATCCGGACTCGCCGGCTATATCCCCTCCCTCTACTCTTCGAGTCGCGGCTGCATCTGGGAAATGTCATGGGTATCATGCATGGACGCAGACGCCAAGACTCGCGCGCTAAATCCTATGGATCCGCACAATGCTATGGGAATCATTGGGGATATCGGGGAAATCTATAATGGGTGCAGCGAGGGCAGGCCGGGCGAGGCAAGTGGGCAGGCGACATTCTCTCTGCTCCAGTTTGTCGGAACTCGAGGTGAGGGCGGGGCGGTAGCTGGTGCGGTCCGCTCTGCGGAACGGGCTTCCCTACTCGATGGTCTGCGATCCCTACTGCGTGGCTGCCGGAACAGCTTCCCGGCCGGCACCCTAGTCCTCCTGGCCGACGGAACCACCAAGCCCATCGAGCAACTCGCCCTAGGCGACCAGGTCAAGGCCACGGACCCCGAGGACGGCACCACACTGCCCGAAACCGTCACCAACACCTTCACCACCCCCGACGACCACGAGTTCACCGACGTAGTACTGGCCGACGATTCCGCCTCCGGCGGAGTCTCAACGACTCTCACATCGACCCAGCACCACCCCTACTGGGACGTCAGCACCCAGCAGTGGACCGACGCCGCCGAACTCAAAGCAGGCGATAAGGTCCGCACCGATACTGGCAGCACCCTGACAATCGTCAATGTCACCAACTACGCCACTGGCCCAACGACCGCCTACAACCTCACCGTCGCAGACCTTCACACGTACTATGTGCTGGCTGGCACTACCCCGGTCCTTGTGCACAATATCGACGAGGGAAGGCTCTGTGATCTGACCCTTGGTCCCGGATTGAAGGGGCAGACGGCTGAAGGAGTCAGTGCTGAGCGCGGCGACAAGGCCCTTCCGCACGAACAGAAAATAATCAACGAGTTCGGCGACAGGAATGGGTGTGCAGCCTGCGGGGATCCTGTTTCCGGATATAAGGATGGGCACTGGACCGGCGACCATAATCCCCCTTACAAGGTCAGCCCCAATGGACCCTGGACTCTCTATCCGCACTGCAAGGCGTGCTCTTTGCTGCAAGGCGGAGTAGTTAATGGACTAGGACGAGGATGGTATGATTTTCCAATCTTCAAACGTGACATCCCTGGGGGATGACCTGCACGGGGCCGCTGTCGCCAGGTTCGCCCATGGCCTGCTGGTGGCGTCGGCCCCGGACAGCACGGATGCACACGACGCCTGGGATCCCTCGGTCGACCCGATCCATGCTGGTCCGGATTCCCTGTATATCTCGGTTCAGCAGGCGGCCAGTGGCCCTGTCAGTGTGGTCTGTGTGGCAGGGCCGCGTGTACCTGACGGGCTTAATATCCTCTTCTCGGGTGAGATTAATCTGCCGCAAGCGAGCTTGGCGATCTATGATCCGAATGGCACGGTCAATCTCCAACTTCCCGTGGATAGGAAGCTGAACCGGATTGAGGTCTACGGGGATGACCCGGACGAGTCGTCGGAGGTCGTCATCGTGCTCTCGGAATTGAGCTGATAGTCGATTCCGGGTTGATCGCCCTGTGATATTTCGGATGCCCCGCCAGTAGGTTCTGGTGGGGCATCCGCCGTTTTACTCCAGCTGTAGTTCGCGATCAGGACGAGTCGCTGCTCACGGCCCGTAGACGAGATCCGCACCGCCACTGGCCTCAATCAACCAGGACAACGAACCACTGCCGGCAGGACTGGCGGGACATCTCCACCGTCGTCGGCTCCCTCGCATCACCGAGCCAGCTCGCCCTGACCGCGACCACCTCCGGCCTGGAGGTCCTCGCGTTCTCCGGCGGCAAGCTCTGG
>NZ_JBFAQR010000127.1:0-4334 GCF_040678815.1 Kitasatospora sp. NPDC049285
AACCCACCACCTGGGCAGGCGACCACGGCTTCGTCAACGGCACCAAAGACGACACCACCGGCCTCACCAACCTCGGAGCCCGCGAATACCAACCCCAACTCGGACGCTTCCTCAACCCCGACCCACTCCTAGGCCCAGCCGATCCCCAACAGTGGAACGGCTACGCCTACAGCAACAACAACCCCGTCAACCTCAGCGACCCCACCGGGCTCATGATCGATCAGAGCGGGGGCGCCAACTGCGACTCAAGCTGCCAGCAGCAGAACACCGACACAATCAACCAGGGCAACGCGAACACGGAATCATATTTCCACGGCTGCGGCAGCTCGCATTACAACGGACATTCCTGCGTACCGGCCAAAAAGAAGGAAGACACAAGCGGCGGCACAACCACCGATTTCATCGCGGGGGTCGGTGCGATCTTCGTTTCCGTTGATGATGGCTGGGAACGCCTCCTGCACTGGGGCGGCCCCAACCCGCCCAAGTCGTACCCCATGGACATGTATTTGCAGTGGGTGACTGAGCATGGCGTGGACACAGAGGATGCGGAATTCGCATCTGGGTCCTTCTTGCTTGCCGCGTTCGGCGACGCCTACATCGCATCCCCCAAGGCCGGCAAGTGGGGTTGCGGCGGCTGCAGCTTCGCCCCTGAAACCCCCATCCTCCTGGAGAATGGGACGGCTAAGCCAATCGGCGAGCTCAACGTTGGCGACAAGGTTGAGTCAGCTGATCCCTCCACGGGACAGGACCAGGGCGGACGCGAAGTACAACACGTCTGGATCAACCATGACAGCGACCTTCTCGACGTCACGGTAGCCACTGACGATGGCGAATCCGCTGTCCTCCACACCACATCGAACCACCCCTTCTGGGATGCAACCACACACACGTGGATCCCGGCGGGACAACTTGAGCCGGGCCATCAACTGGCAAGCACCATCGGCCACACGGCCACTATCAAGGCAATCACGCATACACCTGGCGTTGCCGACCGCTACAACCTAACTGTCCTGCAGCTCCACACGTACTATGCGCTGGCTGGGACCACGCCAGTCCTGGTTCACAACATCAACAACCCAATTCCAGGAGGGTGTTCGATACCCGGCCGGTCGGTCTACGACATTCCCGCTGGTTCCAGCGGTGGGCCAGGTGCATACGCCACAGTCCCAGCCACCATGCGCGCAGAGTATGGAACTGGGGTACAATAGCATCCGCCGCTAAACCAACCGTTGTGTTCATATTGCCGCACGAACCTCGCGAAGCCGATCGACCACGTGCAGCCGCGAATTAATGGCGGAGACCTGTCGGATGCTAACACCACGCCCGCTTGCACATTCTGCAACAGCTCTAAGCGTGACAGGGTGGCTCCGCTAAATCCGCCGCCAAACTATTCGGGACACTGGCCACCTCCATGGTGGCCAGCCAACATGCAGGCTACAGTGGCAGTCCCCAGATTTATCCCATAGATTAAATGCGGCGGGCTGTGCTACAGCCCGCCGCAAATCAATTTCATGATTGATGGCGGAGGGAATCTTGCAGGTCACGATTGACGGAGTTACCTACGTCAGCCATGAGGACCCCGCGTGGAGACACGAGAAGCACTACATGGCCATGGTTGATCTAGCCCCGTTCGACCTTTCGGGGATGCTCGAGCAACTTTGGCTTCGAGAGCTCGAAGAAGGCGAATTTGAAGTTTGCTGCATCCCGTTTTACACCTACGGCATTGCGCTGGGCGACGTGGTGAGAAAGGGCAGGGCGGACCTTATTGAGAGCTTGATCAGCAAGTCGGGGCGCCGCGTCCTCCGAGTCTTCTTTGCAGAGCCTCGACCTTCGACGGACAGTCGATCAGCGCTACGTAATGCCGTGGACTCCGCCGGACTTCTGAGCGAATGGAACGGCGATCGCCAAGTCGCGATTGACGTCCCAGACATTTCGACAATGCAGCCTGTTTTCGATTCCGTCCAGGGCGAAATTCGGAATGGAACGGCATTTTGGGAGTGGGCAGACGCCAGGGGATTCAGGTCCACCTAGGATGAATACGCCGAGGATTACCATTTCGAGGTCTCGGCCTGTCGAATGATGTTTGCAAAACGCTCGGCTGAGGCTTCCAGCCGAGCGTTTTGCGTTGGGCGCCGGTTGAGCTGATCGGCGCTGCGCGGCGAGGTGTTCGAGCAGTCCATCGAGGACCGGGAGCATCAGTCCTTGACATCCGGCTGCGCAGAGCTCGTGGCCACGGAGTCCGCCCCAGCAGCCGGGAACAATAACTCGAGGCCCCGGCCGCAGACTTGACCTCGATTCGTCAGGGGTGATCCATCGCCGATGGATCGGCAGTTCGCCCTATTTGTCCCTCATGGTGAGGGGTGGGGTCTTCGCGTGTCGCTGCGGCTGCGCCGGGTTCCACGGGCCCGGGGTAGGGCGGTTCCTCCTTCCTGGCCTTCGTGGGGGTGGTGGCGGGCCGTCAGGTGACGGCCCGCAGGGCGGTCAGGCGATGCCAACAGGTCAGGAAGGCTTCACGCCAGGGCCGGGTGCGGTCGATCCGCAACCAGCGACGGCGCGCGTGTCGGGCGAGCCGGGCCGGCAGGTGGTAGAGGCGGTAGCGCATGGTGTCCGGCTCGGCCTGGGGCAGGTCGTCGATGTCGTGCAGCCCGAGCAGTCGGGTCCAGGCGTCCAGGTCGTGGGCGAGGTTGCAGGCGAGCACCCAGCCGCGGTTGACCTCCCAGGAGGAGGACGGCAGGTTGCGCAGTCCCATGGCCTTGTCGGTGCGGACTCGATCCTCGACCACGGCGTGGGCGCGGGCGAGGGCGTCCAGCCACTGGGGCTGGTGGGAGCTGGCGATGCCCCACATGTGACGGATGTTGGTCGCGGCGATCCGGTAGCGCCAGCCGGTCTTCTTCTCGAAGGTGGTCAGCTTCTTCGCGTCCCGGGCGCTGGGGCGGACCCGGCGGACCAGCAGCCGCATCCCCTCGGGCCAGTCGGGGCGGGTGTTCAGGCCGGTCAGCTCGGCGACGTGCGCAGTACTGCTGGCGGTGGCGTCCTGCTTGAGGGTGTCGCCCCAGGCCGTGGCGGGCAGCAGGGCGCTGGCCTGTTCGTCGGCGTCGGTCATCTTCCAGCCGACGAGGTAGCGCACGGTGCGGCGGGCGGTGTTCAGCGACTCCAGGTGGTTCAGCAGGTCGTGGCTGGCGCCGGCTCCGTCGATCCGAACGAGGATCTTGGCCTGGGAGGAGTTCGGGATCTGCTTCAGTGCGTCGGCGAGCACGGTGACGTGGTTGGCAGCGGTGTTACTGCCCGCATTGCCCCGGCCGCAACAGTATCGCCAACGACTCGGTGGTGTTCGCGCACCACGCCCCCAGCGGGTGGAAGCCGAACGTCTTCTTGAACGTCACCGCCGCTCCGGCCTTGTTCGACGCGGAGGTGATCAGGGTGGTATCGATGTCGACGACGATCCAGCCGGTCAACCGCTTGCCCGCCACGGTGAGCCAGGGAAAGCCCGCGGGGCGCGCGGCGAGGAGGTTCCACACATGCCGCCGGACCCTGCCGCAGGCCCGGCCGATCCGGGCAAGTAACCGCTCGTCGACACCGGCCAGGGTGCGGCGCATGGTGGAATCCGACGGCGGTCTGCCGAGCAAGGGCTGCTGGTGGGCTTGGAGCTGCTCGGCTCCCAGGAGGTTCTTCACGCCCAGCACGATCGCCGTCGACAACCCGACGACCACCTCGGCACGGTCACGCCAGCCGGTCCCGCCTCGCGGCAGCACCCGCGCGAGCGCGGCCGTCAACCCGGTGCGATCCGCACAAGCACGCAGCAACACTGCCCCGGCATGCCCGATCAGACCCTTGCTGTCCGCGGTGACGGACAGCCCGCGGTCCCAACCTGTACGCTCGCTCACCAGAAGGGTGCCCCTGGTTCTCTGCTGGATATGACGTCGACACTCACATCCTCGCAGCTCAGAAGCACCCTTCTTCTAACCCTGCGTCAGATCCCTCTCTCCGGCTGAATATCCAGGGTTAATGCAGGTACTCGAGCAGGCAGCGGTCAAGCCGCGGTGTGGAGAAGGGCTGCTGGTGGCCAGCCCGTCCCTTCGAGGACCTCGAGGTGATCTGCATCGACGCGAGCATGCCGCCCACGAGGTTCTTGCCGCCTACGCACCGCCCACGCCCGAGCGGACCTACCGCCACCAAGCCCGCGCCCGCCACGGCACCGAGCCGCGGAAGCCGTGGCCGCAACCGGCCCGCGGCTGGAGGAACCCCCGCCGTGCGACGCGAGAACATCGATATCGACTGTCGCCTGATCAGGATCGTCTCCGCATCACCGGAGTTTTGCGCCCCCTATCCCCCCC
>NZ_JBFAQR010000128.1:0-4104 GCF_040678815.1 Kitasatospora sp. NPDC049285
GGATCGACCGCCAGGCCCAGCCGGTCCAGCAGCTCACCCGCCCCACCCGCGACCCGGACCGTATCCGTGTGCCCGACCCGGCCGGAGTCGGACCCGGCACCCGCACCGGCACCAGTGGCAGCGGCAGCGGCAGCGACCGTGTCGGAGGCCGGGTCGGTGACCGGGTCGGTGACCGTGTCGGCGACAGTGTCGGTGTCGGTGTCGGTGTCGGTGTCGGTGACGGTGACTGGGTCGGTGATGGTGGTGGGGGCCTGTCGTTCCTCCGCGAGCCGGGTGCGATAGACGGCGAGCGGTTCGTCGTACGGTGTCGGGTGGCCCTCGGGCGTGAAATCGGCACCTTCCGTGCGGGACCACTCCAGCACCCGGCGGCCCACCGGCCCGGACCGCCGCGCGTACCAGCCCGGGAACTTCTCGCCCCTCGGGTGGTCGGCCGGTGCCCCCGGCACGAGCACCTCCCTGCCGAACACGACCACGTTGTCACCGGCCTCGTGGAGCGGATGCCCCTGATCATCGATGAGAGACACCTTGAACGAATGGCCCTTCGCGGTGGTGAACGTGACCTTCTCACCGACCCGCGCACCGTCCAACAGCGCGCCCTGGAACCGGGCACGCCCCTTCTTCGGCAGGTCGAAGATCCTCCCGTTGACCTTCACCCCGCTCCCGCCCGCCGTCACCTGGAACACCTGCGGGACGCCCTGCAGGAAGCGGACCTCGGGCCCACCGGAGGGGCCCTTGGGGTCGGGCCTGTCATGCGGGGCCGCACCGTGCCCCGCCGACCGCTTCGGCTGACGGTCGGGACCGAACCGCACCGCACCGTCCAACGCCTCCAACCCCCGCCCCGGACCACCCGAATCCGCCGACCGCTGCACCCGATAGCCCTCGGGGACATCGGCGCCGTCCTGGTGCCGCGCGGTGTGGGCGGCCTCGCCGGTGTCTGCGAAGGTGCGCCAGACGGAGGTCTCGCTCCGGACCACCACCGGCCTGCCGTGGGCGTCGATGCCTACGTGGTCCGCGACGACCACCTCCCGGTCCGCACCGAAATCCCCGACAGCGCCGACCACCTTCGGCACCACCCACACATCCCCCACCGGCGCCCGCCCAATGAACGCACCCGCCACCCCCGGCCGTGGATTCGCCGCCTGATGCGCCCACAACGCGGCCATCGCCTCCGGTACGTGACGCTCCGTCACCGAACCGAGCCGACACGACACGAAGTCGATGCGGCTCCTCCCGTCCAGCCTGCCGCCGTCGTACGCCGCCAGCAGCACGTCCGCCAGTTCCTTCGGGCCGACCGGAGTGCCGTCCCGGCCCACGTGCATGCCCACTACGAAGACATCACCACGCTGCGGCAGGCGGTCCAGCGCGGACCGGGCCTCGCCCCGGGCACCCGGCATGTCCCTGGCCGGGCCGGTCACCAGGACACCCGACTCGGTGTGCTGGAGGTGCAAGGTGTCGGCGACGCCCGCGTAGTCCAACGCGATCGTCGTGGAGAGTTGACGGACCAACGCCTGCTCGACCTGCTTCGGCAGCACCACATCGATAGGCGGCTCCACGTCCACACCCAACGCGGCCAACTCCTCCCGCAGTCGCGTCCTCAACTCTCCCACCGTCTCCGCGGCCCGCGCTGGGCCGTTCAACGCACTACCGTCGCCCCGACCGGTCACCATGACCCGCGGCAACGCCCGGCCCTGCCGGTGCCGCTCCGCCAACTCCGGCGCGAGGCGCCGCGCCGTGGCCGCGACCACCCCCCGCGAACCCTCCCCC
Organism: Kitasatospora sp. NPDC049285; assembly: GCF_040678815.1. Lineage (NCBI taxonomy): Bacteria > Bacillati > Actinomycetota > Actinomycetes > Kitasatosporales > Streptomycetaceae > Kitasatospora > Kitasatospora sp. NPDC049285. The sequence continues at coordinate 1,765 of NZ_JBFAQR010000128.1, forward strand.
AACTCCGTCGACCCCCGGGCGAACAACACCGACACCGGCGCAAGCGACACCGGCACCGGCACGGCGGCATCACCGAACTCCGCCTGACGCGACGCCAGGGTGTCCATGAGAGCACGTCGGTTCGGCCCGAATTTGCTGGCACCGTCGAGTGGTTGGAGGGTGTGGGTGGGGTCGGTGGGGTGGGTGGGCCGGTGGTTGGTGTAGCCGGTGGGGAGGTGGTGGTCGGTGTCGCCGTGGGGGGTGAGGTGGCCGCCGCTGAGGGTGGTGTGGGGGGTGTGGTCGGTGTCGCCGCTGTGGGTGTAGGTGCGCCAGAGCGATTCGGGGCCCAGGACGATCACCGGTTTGCCGTGGGTGTCGATGCCGACGTGGTCGGCGACGATGACCTCGCGGTCGGTGGTGAAGTCGGCTTCGCCGTTCACCATCTTCGGCAGGACCCACACGTCGCCGACGGGCGCCCGCCCGGTGAGCGGGCCGGACACGCCGGGGCGGGGGTTCGCCTGCTGGTGGGCCCACAATGCGCTGAGCGCCTGCGGGACGTGACGCTCCGTCAGTGCGCCGAGGCGGCAGGACAGGAAGTCGATCCGCGTTTTGCCGTCCAGCTTCCCGCTGTCGTAGGCCGCGCGGAGCACGTCGGCGAGCTGCTCCGGGCTGATCGGGGCGCCGGTGTCGCCGATGTGCATCGCTACCACGTAGGTGTCGTCGCGGTGTGGGAGGTGGTCGAGGGCGTGCTGGTGGCGTTGGTTGGTGGCGGTGGAGTAGGGGCGGGGGTCGCCGATCAGGACGCCGGTGCGGGTCTCGAGGAGGTTGAGGTGGTCGGCGACGGGGGTGTGGTCGAGTGAGATGACGGCGGTCTGGCGGCGGGCGTCGGCGCTCCAGCCGGGGAAGAGTGCGGCGGGGGCTTCGGTGCTTCCGGTCGTGCGGGTGCGGATGGTGGCGTGGGCGGGGCTGTCGAGGCGGTCGAGTTCCTCGGTGAGGCGGCGGTGGAGTTCGTCGGCGACGGCGGTGGCGCGGGCGCGGCCGGTCGCTGCGGCGGTGAGGCGGCCCTCGCCGCTGCCGGTCACGGTGACGACGGGCGGTTGCAGGCCCTGGCGGTGGCGGGCGTCGAGGGTGGCGGCGAGGTCTCTGGCGGTCTCGATGATCCGGATCTTGACGCTGGGGGCGAGGGTGGTCGAGCCCTTCGCGAAGGAGAGTCCGACCGGTGTCATGACGGGCGGTGTGGCGGGGGTGGGGTGGCTGGGCGGGTGCGGCGGCGTCACGTCGGCGGACGTGGGCGGCAGCTGACGCTCCGCGACGAGGACATGCGGCTGCCGAAGCCCGGCCACCTCCCGCGTGGCGGGATACTGCGGGCCGTCGACCAGCGGCGGGGCGTCCGGGAGCGGCTGCCCGTCGCCGGCGTCCTCGAACAGCCCGCCGATGCGCTCGATCACCTCCCGGTCCTCCCGGTCCTGCCGGTCCTCCCGGGGCCGGTCTTCCGGGACCGGCTGCCCGTCGTCGGCGTCGGTGAATGCTGCGCCGATGCGTTCGATGGTGTCGTGTGCCTCCCGGACCTCGGTCGCGTCGAGGACCGCCGAGCGCTGGTCGGAGATCGTGACGAGGGTGTCGCGGATGGCGGCGGCGTCAGCGGGGGTGAGGCGCGGGTTGTGTGCGCCGTCCTTCAGGTAGGCGGCGAGGAGGGCGGTGGCGGGGTCGAGTCCCGTTGTGCGGGGGGTCTCGAAGCCTTCGTCGGTCAGGAAGCGCCGCACCTTCGCCACGTCGTCGGGGTGGTTGGCGCCGCCGGGTCCGACCGAGGCGCTCACCTCGAGGCCCATCCGGGCGGCCATGTCCCGGGTGACCGGGGAGTCCAGTGCCTGCCGGTAGCGGCGGGCGATCTCCCGCGCGGTGGCGGCGGGGACCGCGGCCCGCCAGGCCAGCGTGAAGTCGGCCGCATCCGCCGGACGGGTCAGCGACCGCCGCAGGACATTCGCGACGCCGTCGTCGACCAGGCCGAGCACCCGCATCCGGTCCACCACCGACGACAGCTCACGAGCCGTCGCATCGACGCCCAGGACCCTGCCGCCGGGCAGCACCCCCAGACCATCCGGGAGCCCGGCAGCCGACTGGACCACCGTCACCCCCTCCGCACCCGGCTGCGACACGCCGCCGCGCTCCAACGGCCCGGCACCGTCCCCGGAGACCGCCGACACACCGTCAAGACCACGCGGAGTGTGGTCGGCACCGGTCGACACCGACACGCCGGCGAGACCGCGCGGCACCTGGCCGTCCCCGGAGACCGCCGACACACCGTCAAGACCACGCGGAATATGGTCTGCACCGGTCGGCACCGACACGTCGGCGAGACCG
>NZ_JBFAQR010000129.1:0-3926 GCF_040678815.1 Kitasatospora sp. NPDC049285
AACCGGTGGCCGTCTTACGTTTCAGGCGACACCCGCTACCGGGACGAAACCCCCGGAACGGGTGGAACCCGTACACCACTTCCCTGGACGTAACCGGGGCCTGTCGGCGGTCGCTGAACCTGGACCCCTTTCGGGTCGGTCAATCTTGACCCCTTTTGACTTGTTTGCCGGTTTCTAGGCCGCCGTGGGGGTGCGGCCGATGTCGCGGTCCTTGAGGCGGTAGGAGTCTCCCTTCAAGGAGAGCACGTCGGCGTGGTGGACGAGACGGTCGATCATGGCTGCGGCGACGGTGTCGTCACCGAAGACCTCTCCCCATCGGCCGAAGGCCTTGTTGCTGGTGACGATCACTGAAGCGCGTTCGTAGCGGCCCGAGATCAGCTGGAAGAACAGGTTCGCGGCCTCCGGTTCGAACGGGATGTAGCCGACCTCATCGATGATCAAAACCGGGATGCGGGCGAGCTTGGTGAGTTCGTCCTGGAGCTTGCCGGAGGTGTGGGCGGCGGCCAGGCGGTCGACCCACTGGGCTGCGGTGGCGAACGCGACGCGGTGGCCGGCCTGGCAGGCGCGGATGCCCAAGGCGATGGCCAGGTGTGTCTTGCCGGTGCCGGGCGGGCCGAGGAAGACCACGTTCTCCTTGGCGGCGACGAAGTCCAGGGTGCCCAGGTGGGTCACCGCCTCGCGTTTGAGGCCGCGCAGGTGGGTGAAGTCGAACTCCTCCAGGGACTTGCGGGCGGGGAACCGGGCGGCTCGGATGCGGCCCTCGCCGCCGTGGCTCTCGCGGGCGGCGACCTCGCGCTGCAGGCAGGCGGCCAGGTATTCCTGGTGGGTCCAGGACTCGGTGGTGGCTCGTTCGGCCAGCCGCTCGGCCGCGTTCAGCAGGTTCGGTGCCTTCAAGGCGCGGGTGAGGAAGGCCAGTTCGGCCTTCAGGTCGCGGGCGGTCCGGGTGGGGGCGGAGCGTTGGGCCATGGTTCAGTCGTCCGCTCCGGCGCCGCCCTCGATCAGGCGGAACACTCGGTCGTAGGAGGGAAGTTCGCGTTCTTCGACCTCGACCGCCGCGGCCGCGGTGCCATGGGCGAGCGCGAGCCGGTGGCCCTCGCGCATCACGGCGGCCTCAGCGGCGTGCTCGGGATCGGTGAGGGTCTGGTGGCGGGCCCAGCAGCGCGTGTGGTCGGCGACGAGGCGACCATCGAGGTAGGCCCGCACCGAGTCGGTGTCCGCCTCGACGCGCACGATCCGGCCGATCGCAGACGGGTGGACGGAGTAGTCGCAGGTGTCCAGGCGGATGTAGTGGTCGCGGCCGAGCCGCACCGAGGTCTGCCACCAGCGTGGCGGGGCCGTCGGCGACAGCGGCAGCATCGCGGCCCGGTCCGCCTCCCACCGGTCGGCCGGGCGGGCCTCCAGCGTGCGGTGGACGCGCCGGTTGGCGACCTCCAGCCAGGCGGTCAGCTGGGCGTTGAAGTCCGCCGGGGAGCTGAAGACCCGGCCGGGCAGGAAGGAGGTCTCCAGGTAGCCGTTGGCCCGCTCGACCAGGCCCTTGGTCTCCGGATCCCGGGGCCGACACAGGATCATCTTGCAGGCCAGCAGCCCGGCGAGTGCGGCGAACTCCGTGGTCAACACCGCCTTGCCCTCCCGCCTGCGACCGACGGCCGGTTCGTTGTCCCAGACCAGCGCTTTGGGCACCGCCTGCCAGCCGGACAGCAGGTCCCAGTGCCCGGCGACCAGGTCGGCGACCTGCCGGGTCGGAATCATCCGCGCGGTGATCACCCGCGAGTAGCCCGCCACCATGACCAGCACCAGCGGCCGGCCGGTCTGCCCGAAGCCCAGCGGGATGTCCGCGGGCGGGAACCACAGGTCGCATTGCGCCAGCTCGCCGGGCCGATACGTGGTCCGGGAGACCGGGTCCGCCGGGAGATAGACCGGCCGCAGCTCGGCCACCCGACGCTTGAGCACGGACAGGGACCGCTCCCAGCCGATCCGCTCGGCGATCACGGTGGCCGGCATCCGCGGGAACTCGGCCAGCAACTCGCGGATCGCAGGCTCCACTTCATCCACGATCGAGCCCTTCGGCGCCCGCCGGTACTTCGGCGGATCGTCGCTGGCAACCGCCCGCCGGACCGTGTTGCGCGCGATCCCCAGATGCCGCGCGATCCCCTTGATCGACATGCCCTCCGAGCGATGGAGCCGCCGGATCTCAGCCCAGTCCTCCACGCCAATCACCTCTTCCTCCTGACTCGCATAGAGCCAGACTGATCACTTGATCACGGAAGGGGTCACTTTTCATCGACCGCTAGAGGGTCACGGTTGGGAGATCGCGGACAGGGCCAGCCGAAGGTGAGCAAAAGGCGCGCATGGGATCATTGATCACCCCTGCGCGTGCACTCGGTCGACTCCCCAGGACGAGCTGAACGTGCAGAGACGGAGGGCTCCATGCCGCGTGTGATTGTCGTCAGCCCGCCCTTCCGCTCCCATGCCACGCCGCTGAGCGTCCTGGGTGGCGCACTGAGCGAGCGCGGCGCCGAAGTGACGCTCGCCTGCGCCCCGTCCTTCGCAGACCTGGCGCGGCGACACGGGTTGGGCTTCACCGCGCTCACCGTCACCAAGAACGCCAACGACGGTGTCGCGGAGAACACGGAACAAGAAGACGGTGAAGCCGAACGGCTCAGGGAATTCCTGGATGCCACCCGTAGTGGTGCGCTCGCCGCCCTGCTCGCCCAGGCGCGGCACCGACATGCCGACATGCTCGCGGACCCAGTCGGCATCCTGGACGAGATCCGCGCTCTGGACCGCCGCGCACGCCCTGACTGGTACCTGGTGGACCAGCTCAACTATCCGGTGACCCTGGCCATGCACTGCCTCGGCTTGCCCTATGCCACGTTCTGCCCAGGCCATCCCAGCTACATCCCGACCGACCCGGACGCGTTCTTCGGGCTGCCGGTCGCCTGGCCCGAGTCGGTCAGACCCGACCCTGGCAGCCTCAGTGAACTGCGGACCGCGGTATCCCTCAACGACAGGGCGTTCACCGAAGCCTTCCGCCGCGTGTGCAGCCAGACAGCACCCGGACGGGCTCTCCCGGACCGGGCCTTCGCCCTCTGCTCTCCTCATGCCATCGTGTTCAACTACCTCGAGCTGCCGTGGCTGCGCCCGGCCCCGCCCGGCCCCGAAGCCATCTTCGCCGGGCACTGCACAGCCGAGCCGGAGGAGACACGCCTCAGCGCCCGGTGGCGGACAACCGTGAACCGCCTGACGTCCGGCGGACGGCCACTGATTCTCGTCGCCTTCGGTACCTTCCTCTCGGCTCGCTCTGACGTTCTGCGCACGGTCACCGAAGCGGCACTCGCATGTACCGGTGCGTCCGTGATCGTCGCGGCAGGCAACCGCGTCGACGAACTCCTGCAGGCACCACGACTGGCGACCGCGTCGTCACACCGGTTGTGCGTCGCCGAGGCTATACCACAGCAAGAGATTTTGGCGCACGCGGCTGCCATGATCCATCACGGCGGCAACAACTCGTTCACGGAATGCGTGGTAGCCGGCGTCCCGGCGCTTGCCCTCCCCTTCTCCAGCGACCAGTTCGCCATCGCCCATGATCTTGAACGCGCAGGCCTCGGCATCTCACTGGACCCGAACACCCTCGATGTCACCGACGCCGGAGCGGCATTGGCGAACCTGCTGGCAGGAGACCGGAGTGAGAGCCGCGCACGGCGAACCCAAGCCCGCGCTGTCGGCCCGTGGTTCGCCGCCGAGCAGTTGATCCGCGTGATGACAGGCGCTCACCGGGCGCCTGATCCGACGTAGTCGGGCGCATCCCGAAGCTCGGGCCGGGGAACTGTGGATGGCGTCCCGTGGAGTGGTGTAGCAGGGATCTTGGCGTAACCCCTGGTCATGAAGGATCCATCGCGTAACTCTCCGAGTAGGAAGGCTCGTTG
>NZ_JBFAQR010000130.1:0-3800 GCF_040678815.1 Kitasatospora sp. NPDC049285
GGTTACATTCCGAACCCGGAAGCTAAGCCTCATAGCGCCGATGGTACTGCAGGGGGGACCCTGTGGGAGAGTAGGACGCCGCCGAACAATCTTTCGGAAGAAGCCCCCTGACGGGATGTCAGGGGGCTTCTTCGCGTTCCGCGCGCAATTCGATGCGCGACGCGCGGAAGGTCGTACGCTCGGCGGTATGGAGACATCTGAGAACACGTCAGGCGCTGCCCGGGTCGAGCGCGTCGAGGTGCTGACCGCGGGGCAGGCGGAGGCGGTGCGGGGGCTGCTCGCGGAGGTGGCGCGGGTGGACGGGCGCCAGGCGGTGTCGGAGGCCGGGCGGTTGCGGGTCCGGGCCGGGGAGTCGCGGGAGGGGGTGCGGCACCTGGTGCAGTCGGTCGGGTCGGCGGTGGTGGGGTACGGCCAGGTCGAGGGGGAGCGGCCGGGGACCGTGGAGTTGACCGTGGTGCCGGGGGAGCGGGGGCGCGGGCTGGGCGGTGCGCTGGTGCGGGAGGTGCTGGCGGGGGCCGAGGGGGCGTTGGACTTCTGGGCGCACGGCGGGCTGCCGGCGGCGCGGCACCTGGCGGAGGTGCACGGGGCGGAGCTGGTGCGGGAATTGCGGCAGATGCGGCGTACGGCCGAGGCACCGGAGGCGGTGGCGCTGCCGGCCGGCGTGGTCGTGCGGACCTTCGAGCCGGGGCGGGACGAGGAGGCGTGGTTGGCGTTGAACGCGCTGGCGTTCGCGCACCATCCGGAGCAGGGGTCGTGGACGTCGCGGGACCTGGCGGAGCGGATGGCGGAGCCGTGGTTCGACCCGAAGGGGTTCTTCCTGGCGGAGCGCGACGGTCGGCTGGTGGGGTACCACTGGACGAAGGTGCAGCCGGACGGGCTGGGCGAGGTGTACGTGGTGGGCGTCGACCCGGCGGAGCAGGGCGGCGGGCTGGGGAAGGCGCTGACCGCGGTCGGGCTGCGGTACCTGGTCCTGGAGCGCGGACTGGCGACGGTGATGCTGTACGTGGATGCTGACAATGCTGCGGCCGTCCGGGTGTACGAGCGGCTCGGGTTCTCGGTGCACGAGGTCGACCTGATGTACCGATGGGAGCCGATGGCGGGTCGGTGAGCTGGTCGGATGCCACCGGAGGGCGGCGTCCGGTAGCAGCCACAGGGGTGACCGACTCAGCTTTCCTCCTGGCCATGCGGTGTTTACCGTGGATTCAATTGACGCCGCGAAGATCACAGAATGTCGTCCGTATTGCCCCGTCCGCGTCACCGATCCACCCCCGGTCAGGCCGGTCCGATTCCGGCCGCGCCGGGTGGGTGGAGCTGGATGGACGAGGACGATTCGCATGTGGCGACGGCATGCCCTTCGCCCCGCCGGGACTCTGTCCTGCAGGAGGAGCTGGAACTGATGAGCATCCCCCGCCCCGTCTCCGACTCGGCCGCCAAGGCCGAGCAGAGCACCGAGCAGAAGCCGGCCACCCGGTCCGGTGTGAAGACCGAGCCGAAGTCCGCGGCGAAGGAGTCGAAGACGGCGGCCAAGCCGCGGGCCGCGGCGCGCAAGCCGCGTGCGGCCGAGCCGGTGGCCGATCCGGTCGCGGAGCCCGCCGTGGAGCCGGAGGCGGCGTTGGCGACCACCGCGCTGCCGGCGGCGGTGTCGGCGGCCTTCGCCGGGGCTCCGGACGGTCAGGCCGACGGGGAGGCCGAGCTGCCGCAGGGCCGGTTCCTGGACCGTGAGCGCAGCTGGCTGGCGTTCAACGAGCGGGTGCTGGAGCTGGCGGAGGACCCGAACATCCCGCTGCTGGAGCGGGCGAAGTTCCTGGCGATCTTCGCGTCCAACCTGGACGAGTTCTTCATGGTCCGGGTGGCGGGGCTGAAGCGCCGGATCGCCACGGGGGTGGCCCAGCGCAGTGCGTCCGGTCTGCAGCCGCGCGAGGTGCTGGACCTGATCTGGCGGCGTTCGCGGGAGCTGATGGCCCGTCACGCGGCGACCTTCCAGCAGGAGGTGCTGCCGGACCTGGCGTCCGAAGGCATCGAGCTGGTGCGCTGGGCGGAGCTGACGGAGACCGAGCAGGCGCGGCTGCACACGCTGTTCCGGCAGCACATCTTCCCGGTGCTGACGCCGCTGGCAGTCGACCCGGCGCACCCGTTCCCGTACATATCGGGACTGTCCCTGAACCTGGCGGTGGTGGTGCGCAACCCGGTGTCGGGGCACAAGCACTTCGCCCGGGTGAAGGTACCGCCGACGCTCGCCCGTTTCCTGGAGGCCTCGCCCCAGCGGTACGTACCGCTGGAGGACGTGATCGGGACGCACCTGGAGGAGCTGTTCCCGGGGATGGAGGTGCTCGCCCACCACGCGTTCCGGGTCACTCGCAACGAGGACCTGGAGGTGGAGGAGGACGACACCGAGAACATCCTGAAGGCGCTGGAGAAGGAGCTGATGCGGCGCCGCTTCGGGCCGCCGGTGCGGCTGGAGGTCGAGGAGTCGATCGACCCGTACATCCTGGACCTGCTGGTGCGGGAGCTGAACATCACCGAGGCGGAGGTCTTCCCGCTGCCCGGGCCGCTGGACCTGACCGGGCTGTTCGGGATCGCCGAGCTGGACCGGCCGGAGCTGAAGTACCCGAAGTTCGTGGCGGGCACCGCGCGCGGTCTGACCGACGTGGAGTCGGCCTCGCAGCCGGACATCTTCGCGGCGATGCGCGAGCGGGACGTGCTGCTGCACCACCCGTACGACTCGTTCTCCACCTCGGTGCAGGCGTTCCTGGAGCAGGCCGCCGGCGATCCGCACGTGCTGGCGATCAAGCAGACGCTGTACCGGACCTCCGGTGACTCGCCGATCGTGGACGCGCTGATCGACGCGGCCGAGTCCGGCAAGCAGGTGCTGGTGCTGGTGGAGATCAAGGCGCGCTTCGACGAGCAGGCCAACATCAAGTGGGCCCGCAAGCTCGAGGAGGCGGGCTGCCACGTGGTGTACGGCCTGATCGGGCTGAAGACGCACTGCAAGCTGTCTCTGGTGGTCCGTCAGGAGGGCGACACGCTGCGGCGGTACTCGCACGTGGGCACCGGCAACTACCACCCGAAGACGGCGCGGCTGTACGAGGACCTGGGTCTGCTGACCTCGGACCCGCAGGTCGGCGCGGACCTGTCGGACCTGTTCAACCGGCTGTCGGGGTACTCCCGGCGGGAGTCGTACCGGCGGCTGCTGACGGCGCCGCGCGGGCTGCGGGACGGGCTGGTGGCGCGGATCAACGGGGAGATCGCGCACCACCGGGCCGGGCGGCCGGCCTTCGTCAAGATCAAGGTGAACTCGATCGTCGACGAGGTGTTCATCGACGCGCTGTACCGGGCGTCGCAGGCGGGCGTGCCGGTGGACGTGTGGGTGCGCGGCATCTGCGCGATCCGGCCGGGCGTGCCGGGGTTGAGCGAGAACATCAGGGTGCGGTCGATCCTGGGCCGGTTCCTGGAGCACTCGCGGATCTTCATGTTCGGCAACGGCGGCGATCCGGAGGTGTGGATCGGCAGTGCCGACATGATGCACCGCAACCTGGACCGCCGGATCGAGGCGCTGGTCCGGGTCACCGACCCGGCGCAGCGGGCGTCGCTGAACAACCTGCTGGAGTTGGGCGTCTCGGCCGAGACGGACTCCTGGCACCTGGGTGCGGACGGTTCCTGGACCCGGCACTCGCAGGACGCCGAGGGCCGCCCGCTGCGGCACGTCCAGGACCTGCTGATCGACTCGCACCGCCGCAACCGCGGCTCGGCCGCCGCGCGCTGAGCGGCACCCGCCCGCGCCGGGGGGGGCCCGGGGCGGG
>NZ_JBFAQR010000131.1:0-3738 GCF_040678815.1 Kitasatospora sp. NPDC049285
ACGAGGACTTCGACCCCACCACCGCCGCCGACCGCGGCATGGCCTTCGAACACCTCGACCAACTCGCCCTGGAACACCTCCTCGGCGCCCGCTGACCCTGCACCGTCCACCGTCCACGGGTGCCCGCGCGTTCGCGCCGGGATTCCCCCTTCATCCCGGGTGTGAACCGATGACGACCAACGGCTCCCTGACCAACTGGGCGGGCAACCTCACCTTCGGTGCGCGCGCCGTCCACCGACCGCGCACCGTGGATGAGTTGCAGGAACTGGTGCGCCGCAGCGACCGAATCCGGGCCGTGGGCAGCGGCCACTCGTTCAGCACGGTCGCGGACACCGCGGGCGACCTGGTGCTGCTCGACGGCCTGCCCACCCGGATCGACATCGCCCCGGACGCCCGGACCGTCACCGTCTCGGCGGCCACCCGCTACGCGGAGCTGGCGGTCGCCCTGCACGCGGCGGGCCTGGCGCTGGAGAACCTGGCCTCCCTGCCGCACATCTCCGTCGGCGGCGCCACCGCCACCGGAACGCACGGCTCGGGCGACCGCCTCCGGTCGCTCGCCGCCGCCGTACGCTCGCTGGAAGTCGTCGGCGCGGACGGTGAGTTGAGCACGGCCACCGGTCCGGGCACGGTGGTGCACCTGGGCGCGCTCGGCATCGTCACCGCGCTCACCCTGGACGTGGTCCCCGCCTTCGACGTGCGCCAGTACGTCCACGTCGGGCTCTCGCTGGCCGACTACGCCGCCCGGCTGGACGAGATCCACGCCGCCGGCCACAGCGTCAGCCTGTTCACCGACTGGGGCTCGGACACCGGCCGGGTCTGGGTCAAGCAGCTCGACGACGGCGCTCCGGCCGCGAGCGTCCCCGGCGCGCGGCCGGCCGACGGCCCCGAACACCCGGTACCGGGCATGCCCGCCGTCAACTGCACACCCCAGCTGGGAGTTCCGGGCCCCTGGCACGAACGGCTGCCGCACTTCCGCCCCGAGTTCACGCCCAGCAGCGGGCAGGAGCTCCAGTCCGAGTTCCTGCTGCCACGCGCGGCCGCCCCGGCAGCGGTCGCCGAACTTCGTGCCCTGGGAGCGCAGTTGGCACCCGTGCTGCACATCTCCGAGGTGCGCACGGTGGCAGCGGACGACCTGTGGCTGAGCCCGTCCCACGGGCGCGCGTCGGTGGCCTTCCACTTCACCTGGAAGCCCGACCTCGCCGCCCTCACCCCGGCGCTCGTCGCAGTGGAGCAGGCCCTGCTGCCGCTGGGCGCCCGTCCCCACTGGGGAAAGATCACGCTCACCGACCGGGCCGCCGGCGCCTACGAGCGGCTCCCGGACTTCCTGGCCCTGCGTCAGGAAGTCGACCCGGCAGGGAAGTTCCTCAACCGCTTCGTCGAAGCGCTTGGCGGCACCGACGACTGAGCCGTCGGCCACTGCCGGGCAGAGCGGCGAACTCCTCCGGGCCCCTGCCCCGATGTCCGGCGGGGCCGGGGCTTCACGGGGAATCCGCACGGCTGGCTCGGGGGCTTCAGAGGCGAAGCCGCCCAGCCCGGCTCGGGGCTTCACGGGCGAAGCCGCACGGCCGGCTCGGAGCTTCACCGGTGAGGCCGCCCAGCCCGGGCTCGGGGCTTCACGGGCGAGGCCGTCCTGCCGGCTTGGAGCTTCACGGGCGAGGCCGCCCAGCCGGCTCCGGGGGCTCACGGCGGAAGCCGCACGGTCTGCTCGGAGCTTCCCCGATGAAGCCTCCCGACCGACTCGGGGGCTTCCCTGGCGAGGCCGCCCAGCCAGCTCGGGGTTCCCCGGGGGAAGCCTCCCGGCCCGCCCGAGCCTGCGCCGCCCGAGCCTGCGCCGCCCTCGCCTCGCCAGCCTTCCGAACTCCGCCCGTCGAGCAGCACCCCCGCTTCGCTCGCCCGATCGGCGGTTCCCGTTCCGCGCCCCCGCCCAGGCTGAGGGCGCGGAACGGGCAGGTCGGCCGCCGACCCGCAACGACGCGGAACCTGTCGGCGGCCCGACCAGCCCCTGCAGCGCCCCGGGCCAGCCCGAGCCCGAATGCCCTTCCACGGCGCGAGGTTGACCACTCCCTCGCCCGCCCGTGAGTCGCGCACCTCCGGCCGCGCCGTGCCGCTCTGCGGCCACCGCCGAACCGCTGCCGCGCCGCCGCCGAAGTCACCTACCGGGATCCCACCCTGACCGGCGTCGAAGCCCTTCGCCACGCCAGTGCCGACCCGATCCCGCGGCCCCAGGCGGCGGTCTCCCGGCCGCGAGAAGTCCGGCAGCGTGACCTGCCGAGACATCGCACCGTTACGAAACTTTTCGCACCTTCCTCATCGCCACTTGCGCCCCGACCCGGAGGAAGTCGCCGCCCAATCGGTGAGCTCGCAGCCGAGCCCCTGCACCCGCGGCGACCGGCGAGCCGTTGGCCAGCAGCTTTGCCCATGAGGCCGATTCGAGGGCGGGCGAAGCTATCGCCGTTCCGGTCGAAAGTGTTGACAGTCCGTCGCGCGCCGACCAACACTGTCGCCGTCGACAAGTCCGAGCCGCCTTGGATCCGGGTCTTCATCCGCCAACTGGTCTCGGGCGCTGCACTGTTGACGGCACGTTGGTTCCCGTGCACCGCTGTGTGACGCCGTCCGGCCCAGCCGCCCCTTGTGGCCGGGCGGCGTCACAGCGCTGCCCCCACCCACCTCCCCCACCCATCGGCAGGACGGATCACCTCCGTGGACATCCCCCACCCCAAGAGCCGCCTCGCCCGCCGCCTCTGGCGGCTGGCCGGCAGGACCCGCGTCGTCGTACTGGCCCTCGCAGCCGTCCTGGTCCTGCCAGGCACCGCCGACGCCGCGACCGTCACCACGAACCAGACCGGCAACGACGGCGGATACTTCTACTCGTTCTGGACCGAAGGCAGCGGCGCGGCCTCGATGTCCCTGAACGGCGGCGGCAACTACGGCACTTCCTGGAGCAACGCCGGCAACTTCGTCGCCGGCAAGGGCTGGAGCACCGGATCCCGCAACCCGGTCACCTACTCCGGCACGTGGAGCACCAACGGCAACGCCTACCTGTCGCTCTACGGCTGGAGCACCAACCCCCTCGTCGAGTACTACATCGTCGACAACTACGGCTCCTACAAGCCCACCGGCACCTACAAGGGCACCGTCACCAGCGACGGCGGCACCTACGACATCTAAGAGACCACCCGCTACAACGCCCCCTCCATCGAGGGCAACAAGACCTTCAACCAGTACTGGAGCGTCCGCCAGTCGAAGCGCACCGGCGGCACCATCACCGTCGCCAACCACTTCGACGCGTGGGCCAGGTACGGCATGAACCTCGGCACCATGAACTACGAGATCCTCGCCACCGAGGGCTACCAGAGCAGCGGCAACTCCAACATCACCCTCGGCACCACGGGTGGTGGCGGTGGCGGCGGTGGCGGCGGCACGTGCACCGCCACGCTCTCCGCCGGTGACTCCTGGAGCGACCGCTACAACCTCAACGTCTCCGTCACCGGGTCGAGCACCTGGAAGGTGACCGTCAACGTCCCCTCCCCCGAGAAGATCAGCTCGACCTGGAACATCAACGCCAGCTACCCCAACGCCCAGACCCTCGTCGCCACCCCCAACGGCGCGGGCAACAACTGGGGCATGACCATCATGAAGAACGGCAGCACCACCTGGCCGACCGTCTCCTGCAGCACCAGCTGACCCCACCTCAGCCCACTGCGGGCACCCAGGGGCGGGGGGGGGGGGCGGGGGCCC
>NZ_JBFAQR010000132.1:0-3735 GCF_040678815.1 Kitasatospora sp. NPDC049285
ATCCGGGGTTTCCGGATCGAGTTGGGTGAGGTGGAGGCGGTGCTGGCGGGTCACCCGCAGGTGGCGAAGGCCGCGGTGGTGATCCGGGAGGACCGACCGGGCGACAAGCAGCTGGTCGCCTACCTGGTGGGCGAGGTGGGCGAGGTGGGCGAGGTGGGCGAGGTGGGCGAGGTCGGCGAGGTGCGCGACCACGCGGCCGGGCTCCTGCCGGGCTACATGGTGCCGTCGGCGTTCGTGGTGCTGGAGGCGCTGCCGTTGACCGCGAGCGGCAAGCTGGACCGGCGGGCGCTGCCGGCGCCGGTGGTCGCCGCGGGGGGTGGGCGCGAGCCGCGCACGGCGGAGGAGCGGACGCTGGCGGGGATCTTCCGCGAGCTGCTGGGCGTGGAGGCGGTGAGCATCGACGACAGCTTCTTCGACCTGGGCGGTCACTCGCTGCTGGCGACCCGGCTGCTGTCCCGCATCCGGGCGGTCACGGACGCCGAACTCGGCATCCGCACGGTCTTCGAGAACCCCACCATCGCCCAACTCGCCCGCACTCTCGGCGGCGAGGCCGGCACCCGCGCCCGGCTGACCCGGCGGGAGCGGCCGGACGAGGTCCCGCTGTCATACGCGCAGCAGCGCCTGTGGTTCCTGGACCGGCTCGACACCCAGGGCGGTGCGTACAACATCCCGCTGGCGGTGCGGCTGGAAGGCCCGCTCGACACCGACGCGCTGCAGCGGGCGCTGACCTCGGTGGTGTCCCGGCACGAGACGCTGCGCACGGTCTTCCCGGAGCGCGACGGCCGGCCGTACCAGCAGGTGCGCGCCGAGGCGGAGTTGAAGCTGCTCACCCACCAGGTCGGGGCGGCGGAACTCGGCGAGGCGCTGGCGGGGGAGGCGGCCCGCGGGTTCGACCTCTCCTGCGAACTCCCGCTGCGGGCCTCGCTGTTCCGGACCGCCGCGGACGACCACGTGCTGCTGGTGGTGCTGCACCACATCGCGGGCGACGGCTGGTCGCTGGCGCCGCTGCTGCGCGACCTCGAAGCCGCCTACCTGGCGCGGGAGTCGGCGGCGCTGCCGGTCCAGTACGCGGACTACGCCCTGTGGCAGCGCGAGGTGCTCGGCTCCGAGGATGACCGGGACAGTGTGATCTCCCGTCAACTCGCCTACTGGGCCCAGACTCTGGCCGAGCTGCCGGACGTCCTGGAGCTGCCCACCGACCGCCCGCGGCCCGCCATCGCCTCCTACCGGGGCGAGCGCCTGCCCTGGCAGTTGGACGCCGACGGCCACCGGGCGGTCACCGAGCTGGCGCGCTCGTCCGGCGCGAGCGTCTTCATGGTGCTGCAGGCGGCGGTGGCGACCCTGTTCACCCGGCTGGGTGCGGGGACGGACATTCCGCTGGGGACGGGCATCGCGGGGCGGACCGACGAGGCGTTGGACGAGCTGGTCGGGTTCTTCGTGAACACGCTGGTGCTGCGCACGGACACCTCGGGCAATCCGACCTTCCGTGAGCTGCTCGCCCGCGTGCGCGAGCACGACCTGTCGGCGTACGCGCACCAGGACGTGCCGTTCGAGCGGCTGGTGGAGGTGCTCAACCCGGAGCGCTCGCTGGCCAGGCACCCGCTGTTCCAGACCCTGATCACCCTGCAGAACACTCCCGACCCGGACCTCGACCTGCCCGGGATCACCCCGTCCGCCGTCGACGTGGCGGGCTACCAGGCCAAGTTCGACCTGCTGCTCGACCTCCGCGAGACCTTCGGCGCGGACGGTGTGCCGACGGGCATCGAGGGTTCGGTCGAGTTCGCGCTGGACCTGTTCGACGCGGCGAGCGTGCAGCTGCTCGGCGAGCGGCTGACCCGGCTGCTGGCGAGCGTCACCGCCGAACCGGAGCTGCGGCTCGGCGCGATCCCGGTGCTGGCCGAGCCGGAGCTGGCCCGGCAACTCGCCGACTGGGGACAGGGCGCGCCCGGCCGGACCGCGGTGCCCGCGCTGCCCGCCGCGTTCGCCCGGCAGGTCGAGCTGACCCCGGACGCCGTCGCGGTCATCGGCAGCGAACAGCGCCTGACCTACGCGGAGTTGGACGCGCTGTCGAACCGTTGGGCGCATGCGCTGCGGGAGCGGGGCGTGGGTGCGGGGACGCCGGTGGCGCTGCTGCTGGACCGTTCGCTGGAGCTCGTCGTGGCCGAGCTGGCGGTGGTGAAGGCGGGCGGGTTCTACGTGCCGCTGCACGACGCCTACCCGGCCGACCGCCTGGCACTGATCGTCCGGGACGTGCAGGCCCCGCTGCTGCTCACCGACCGCACCGAGATCCCGGACGGGGTCGCGGAGGCGGTGCGGACGGTGCTGTCCACCGCGGCGATCAGCGGCCGGATCACCGACTACCCGGCCGGTGCGCTCGACGGGTCCGCGTACACCGCGGACCAGCTGGCGTACGTGATGTACACCTCCGGTACGACGGGTCGGCCGAAGGGTGTGATGGTCAGTCACGGGAACGTGGCGGAGCTGGCCTTCGATCCGCGGTTCGGCAGCGGTGCGCACGACTGCGTGCTGATGCACTCCTCGCACGCCTTCGACGCGTCGACCTACGAGCTGTGGGCGCCGCTGCTGCGCGGCGGCAAGGTGGTCGTGGCACCCGGCGGGCACCTCGGCCCGGACGAGCTGCGCTCGGCGATCGCGCTGCGCGGGGTGACCGGGGCATTCGTGACGACCGCGCTGTTCAACGCGATCGCCATGGAGGAGCCGCAGGCCTTCACCGGCATGCGGGAGGTGATGTTCGGCGGTGAGAAGGTCACCGTCGAGGCGGTGGAGAACGCCGTCCGCCACTGCCCGGAGGTGCAGTTCACGCACGTGTACGGCCCGACCGAGACCACCACCTTCGCCACCGTCTGGCCCGTCCCGGCGGACCGGCCGAACGGCGCGTCGATGCCGATCGGCGCCCCGATGGCCGGCACCCGGGCCTACGTGCTGGACGGCTTCCTGCAGCCGCTGCCCGCGGGCGGCGTCGGCGAGCTCTACATCGCGGGCACCGGCGTCGCGAACGGCTACCACGGCCGCCCGGAGCTGACGGCCGAGCGGTTCGTGGCGGACCCCTACGGTGTCCCCGGCGACCGGATGTACCGGACCGGCGACCTGGTGCGCTGGTCCGAGGACGGCCAGGTCGACTACGTAGGCCGCAGCGACGACCAGGTGAAGATCCGCGGTTTCCGCATCGAGCCCGCCGAGATCGAGGCCGCCCTGACGGCCCACCCTGCGGTGACCCAGGCCGTGGTGCTGGTTCGTGAGGACCGGCCGGGTGACAAGCAGTTGGCCGCGTACCTGGTCGGCGTGGACGTCGAGGTCGCGGAGGTCCGGGAGTTCGCCGCCGGTCGGCTGCCCGCCTACATGGTGCCGAACGGCTTCGTCGTACTCGACGCGCTGCCGCTGACGGTCAACGGCAAGCTCGACAAGCGCGCGCTGCCGGCGCCCGAAGCGAGCGCCGCCGCCGAGCAGGACGCCGGGCCGGTGCAGCTGCCCCGCGACGAGCGGGAGCGCTTGCTGTGCGACGTCTTCGCGGGTGTGCTGGGCCGGGAGAGCGTCGGTATCGACGACGGGTTCTTCGACCTGGGTGGTGACAGTATCGCGTCGATCCAGGTGGTGAGTCGGGCTCGTAAGGCCGGGTTGCTGCTGACGGCGCGGGACATCTTCGAGCGCAAGACGGTGCGTGAGCTGGCGGTGGTGGCGACGCAGGCGACGGCGGAGGTGGTGCCGGGCCTGGAG
>NZ_JBFAQR010000133.1:0-3510 GCF_040678815.1 Kitasatospora sp. NPDC049285
CTCCAGGCCCGGCACCACCTCCGCCGTCGCCTGCGTCGCCACCACCGCCAGCTCACGCACCGTCTTGCGCTCGAAGATGTCCCGCGCCGTCAGCAACAACCCGGCCTTACGAGCCCGACTCACCACCTGGATCGACGCGATACTGTCACCACCCAGGTCGAAGAACCCGTCGTCGATACCCACCTCGGCCACCGCGAGGACCTCGCCGAACACCCGGCAGAGGATCTCCTCGCGCAGCGACCGCGGCGCGACGGCGGGAGCGCCGCCGCCCGTCTCGACCACCGGCGCGGGCAGCGCGCGCTTGTCGAGCTTGCCGTTGACCGTCAGCGGCAGCGCGTCGAGCACGACGAAGCCGTTCGGCACCATGTAGGCGGGCAGCCGACCGGCAGCGAACTCCCGGACCTCCGCGACCTCGACGTCCGCACCGACCAGGTACGCGGCCAACTGCTTGTCACCCGGCCGGTCCTCACGGACGATCACCACCGCGTGGGTGACGGACGGGTGCGCGGCCAGGGCCGCCTCGATCTCCGCGGGCTCGATCCGGAAACCGCGGATCTTCACCTGGTCGTCCGCCCGGCCCACGTAGTCGACCTGACCGTCCTCGATCCACCGCACCAGGTCGCCCGTGCGGTACATCCGGTCGCCCGGACCGCCGAACGGGTCCGCCACGAACCGCTCGGCCGTCAGCTCCGGACGCCCGTGGTAGCCGTGCGCCACACCGCTGCCGGCCAGGTACAGCTCGCCGACCGCCCCGGCCGGGAGCGGCTGGAGGTAGTCGTCGAGGACGTACGCCCGGGTCCCCGCCATCGGCGCGCCGATCGGGACGGCCGAGCCCGGTGCGCGGCCCGCGGCCACCGGCCAGGCGGTGGCGAAGGTGGTGGTCTCGGTCGGGCCGTACACGTGGGTGATCCGCACGTCCGGGCAGGTCCGCTGCGCGTTCTCCACCGCCTCGACGGTGACCTTCTCACCGCCGAACAGGATCTCCCGCAGCCCGTCGAAGGCCTGCGGCTCCTCGACCGCGATCGCGTTGAACAGCGCCGTGGTCACGAAGATCGCCGTCACCCCGTGGCGGGCGATCGCCGACCGCAGCTCCTCCGGGCCGAGGTGCCCGCCGGGTGCCACGACCACCTTTCCGCCGCGCAGCAGCGGCGCCCACAGCTCGTACGTCGACGCGTCGAAGGCGTGCGAGGAGTGCATCAGCACGCAGTCGTGCGCACCGCTGCCGAACCGCGAGTCGAAGGCCAGCTCCGCCACGTTCCCGTGACTGACCATCACACCCTTCGGCCGACCCGTCGTACCGGAGGTGTACATCACGTACGCCAGCTGCCCGGCCGGGACGGTCGCGGCCTCGATCGCGGCCGGGTCCGCGAACTGCTCGGCCTGCGCGGCGAGTTCCTCGAGCTGGAGCGGCCGGGTACCACCCTCGGTCAGCCCCTCGGGGAGCTCGGTGCGGTCAGTGAGCAGCAGCGGGGCCTGCACGTCCTGGACGATCAGCGTCAGCCGGTCGGCCGGGTAGGCGTCGTGCAGCGGCACGTAGAACCCGCCCGCCTTCACCACCGCCAGCTCCGCCACCACCAGCTCCAGCGAACGGTCCAGCAGCAGCGCCACCGGCGTCCCCGCACCCACGCCCCGCTCCCGCAGCGCATGCGCCCAACGGTTCGACAGCGCGTCCAACTCCGCGTAGCTGAGCCGGACTTCGCCACTCACCACGGCCACGGCCTCGGGGGTCCGCTCGACCTGCCGGGCGAAGGCCTGCGGCAGGCCGACCACGGTCTCCTGGCCGCGTTCGCCGAGGCCCCAGTGGCCGAGCTGCTGCACCACCTCGTCCGCGGCGAGCAGGTGGATCGCCCCGATCCGCTGCTCCGGGTCCGCGCCGACCTGGCCGAGCACCCGGGCGAGGCGCTTGCACAGCACCCCGATGCCCGCGGCGTCGAACAGGTCCAGTGCGTACTCGGCGGTGACGTCGATGCCGGCCGGTCGGCCCGCGGCGTCGAAGGTCTCGCGGAGGTCGAGCAGCAGGTCGAACTTGGCCTGGTAGCCCGCCACGTCGACGGCGGACGGGGTGATCCCGGGCAGGTCGAGGTCCGGGTCGGGAGTGTTCTGCAGGGTGATCAGGGTCTGGAAGAGCGGGTGCCGGGCCAGCGAGCGCTCCGGGTTGAGCACCTCCACCAGCCGCTCGAACGGCACGTCCTGGTGCGCGTACGCCGACAGGTCGTGCTCGCGCACGCGGGCGAGCAGCTCACGGAAGGTCGGATTGCCCGAGGTGTCCGTGCGCAGCACCAGCGTGTTCACGAAGAACCCGACCAGCTCGTCCAACGCCTCGTCCGTACGCCCCGCGATACCGGTGCCCAGCGGAATGTCCGTCCCCGCACCCAGCCGGGTGAACAGGGTCGCCACCGCGGCCTGGAGCACCATGAAGAGGCTGGCGCCGCTGTCCCGGGCGAGGTCCGCGAGGGCGCGGTGGGTGGCGGCGTCCAGCTGCCACTCCAGCCGCTCGCCCCGGTTGCTGGCCACGGCCGGCCGGGGGTGGTCGGTGGGCAGCTCCAGGACGTCCGGCAGGCCGGCCAGGGTCTCGGCCCAGTAGGCGAGTTGACGGGAGATCACACTGTCCGGGTCGCCCTCGGAGCCGAGCACGTCCCGCTGCCACAGGGCGTAGTCCGCGTACTGGACCGGCAGTTCGGGCAGCTCGCGGCCGAGGTACCCGGCCTCCAGGTCGCGCAGCAGCGGCGCCAGCGACCAGCCGTCGCCCGCGATGTGGTGCAGCACCAGCAGCAGCACGTGGTCGTCCGGAGCGAGCTCGAACAGCGTGGCCCGGACGGGGAGTTCGGCGGCCAGGTCGAAGCTGTGGGCGGACTCCCGGGCCAGCGCCGCGTCCAGCCCGGCCTCCTCCACCGCGACGACCGTGAACGGCAGCGCGGCGGCGGGCGTGACCACCTGGTGCGGGTGGCCGTCGACGGACGGGAACAGCGTGCGCAGCGCCTCGTGCCGGGAGAGCACGCCGTCCAGCGCCTGCCGGAGGCGGGCCTGGTCGAGCTCGCCGCGCAGCCGGACGGCGAGGGGGATGTTGTACATTCCGCTGCCGGTGTCCAGCTGGTCGAGGAACCACAGGCGCTGCTGCGCGTACGACAGCGGCACCCGCTCGGGCCGGACGGCGGGGGTGAGGCGGGCCCGTGCGGCGGTCGAGTGCTCCAGGGTGCGGGCGAGTTGGGCGATGGTGGGGTTCTCGAAGACCGTGCGGATGCCGAGTTCGGCGTCCGTGACCACCCGGATGCGGGACAGCAGCCGGGTCGCCAGCAGCGAGTGGCCGCCCAGGTCGAAGAAGCTGTCGTCGATGCTCACCGCCTCGACGCCCAGCAGCTCGCGGAAGATCCCCGCCAGCGTCCGCTCCTCCGCCGTCCGGGGCTCGCGCCCACCGCCCGCGGCGACCACCGGCGCCGGCAGCGCCCGCCGGTCCAGCTTGCCGCTCGCGGTCAACGGCAGCGCCTCCAGCACCACGAACGCCGACGGCAC
>NZ_JBFAQR010000134.1:0-3323 GCF_040678815.1 Kitasatospora sp. NPDC049285
CGATGTGCTGTGGGCGATGCTGCGTGACAAGAGGCTGTTCACCTCCGCCCCGTCGGTCACGCAGACGGCTTGACACGATCATTGAGATTCCTTCCTCCTACCCGCCTGAGCTGCGCCGTCGTGCGGTGCGCATGGTCGCCGAGGTCCTCGGTGACTACCCGAACGAGTCGGCCGCGCTGCGGGCCGTCGCTGAGAAGCTGGGCATCGGTTCGGCCGAGACGCTGCGCAATTGGGTGCGCCGGGACCAGGTCGACTCCGGGCAGCGCCCGGGCACGACCACGGAGGAGTCCGCACAGATCAAGGCGATGAAGAAGGAGATCGCCGAGCTGAAGCGGGCGAACGAGATCCTCAAGGCCGCGGCGAGTTTCTTCGCGGCCGAGCTCGACCGGCCACACCAGCGCTCGTAGCGTTCATCGACGAGCACCGGGGCCGCTTCGGCGGCGTCGAGCCGATCTGCCACGTGCTGACCGAGCACGGCTGCAGCATCGCCCCTTCCACCTACTAAGCCTTCAACACCCTTCCGCCTTCAGCGCGTTCAGTGCGCGACGCAGAACTGAAGACGCTGATCAAGCATGCCTTCGAGGCCAACTTCCGCGTCTACGGCGCCCGCAAGATCTGGCACGAGCTGAACCGCCGGGGTCACACCGTGGCCCGCTGCACCGTCGAGCGCCTGATGCGTGAACTCGGCATCACCGGCGCGGTCCGCGGCAAGCACGTGATCACCACTCTTCCCGGCGGGCAGGTCGACCGCGCCCCCGACCTGGTCGAGCGCGACTTCGTCGCCGGCGCCCCGAACCGCTGCTGGGCCGCGGACTTCACCTACGTCAGGACCTGGGCCGGGATCGTGTACGTCGCCTTCGTCGTGGACACTTTCTCCCGCCGGATCGTCGGCTGGTCCGCGGCCACCGTCAAGCAGACGGTGTTCGTCCTGGACGCGCTGGAGATGGCGATCTGGCAGCGCGACCGCGACCAGAACCCTGTCGTGCCAGGCGAGTTGGTCCACCACAGCGACGCGGGCAGTCAGTACACGTCGTTCCGCCTGGCCGAGCACCTCGAAGCAGTGGGCATCGCGGCGTCCATCGGCTCGGTCGACGATGCCTACGACAACGCCCTCATGGAGAGCACGATCGGGCTGTTCAAGACCGAGCTGATCAAGCCCCGGCGCCCATGGCGGACCCTCTCGCAGGTCGAGCTCGCCACGGCCGAGTGGGTCGACTGGTACAACCACCGCCGACTCCACGGTGAGATAGGCCACGTCCCGCCCGTCGAGTACGAGACCAACTACTACCTGGCAACCGCAAAACCACTGGCCAAAGCCATCATCTGAGCTCTCTACCGAACCCGGGGCGGTTCAGTTAGACCGCCGCCAGGCTCGGCCTGGCCGGTCCAGGGTAGGCGCAGCCCATCGTGTCAGTGACGCTGGAGGCGCCCTTGACGGGGCGCCGTAGTTTGCGAGTGGAGCTGCTTGGTTTGCGACCTTGTCCCCGCACGGTGCTCCGCACTGCCAAGGCCTGGGAGCCTGCCGATCAGCACATGGTTGAATCAGCGGATGAGTGAGCCCTTTGTCGACCTGGGCGTCGTTACAGCACCGTCCGGCGTGCTGGTCCTGGGGATGGCCGGCTGGATCGACCAATGGTCCGAGCACGGCGCCCCGCTGTCCGAGCGGGCACTGGCCGCCGGGCAGCGCGGCGGCGGCCACCTCCACGAGCCTGCGGACGGCCCGAGCGAGGAGTGGTTCTGTGAGGCGGTCGCAGTGCCGGCCGCGCCTGATCGGCCGCTGAACGTCCGCGCACAGACGTGGAATTCGTACGACGGGCCGGTCATCACGGTCCTGGAAGTCGACCTCGGCCTGCCCTGGCCGGGCGATCCCGGCGGAGAGCCCATCCTCCTCGGCGACCTGCCGGTCGACCGGTGCGGCATGGTCCTCGGGGACGCCCGCGCCCTCGACTCGTTCGTCGGGCTGTCCGGCGAGTCGATCGACGGGCTCGCCGACGTCACCTACTGGGGGAAGTACGAAGACGACGCCCACGCCCGTTTCGGCGGCGACCCGATGTCGCAGGTCGACGGGCGCGGCGGTCCCTACGGACACCTCGATCTTCCCCTCCATGAGGCTCAGGAGCTCGCCGACCGGATCCGGGACTGGCTGTCGAACGGGCCCCGCATCGGCCTGCTGGTCTCCGCGGACGCCCACACCCACTTCCACCTGCTCGACCGGGCCGGCGAGAGCCACCCCCTGCTGGCGGGGCAGATCGAGCTCGACGGATCCCGGATCATTCAGCTGGGCTGGGATCCCGGCGACCACTCCATGCGCCACCGCGGCGAACGCGCCTACGGGCAGGTCTACGCCGTCACCCTGGAACGGGCCGACGCCACCACCCTGCTGCGCTGGACCATCCCCGCGGAAACCGACGGCCCCGAATAGGAAGCCATGCCGGAGGACGGGCGGCCCCGCGGCCCTCGCTCACCGATTTCTCGCCACTTGCTTCGAGGTTCAACGAGCTGGGGAATCGTGAGCGGGGGTGGGGAATTCCGAGGCTCTGGCCGCGATTGCGTGAATGATCTTCCCGCCCCCGCCCCCGCCCCCGCCCCCGACCCCGTGGTCGGCCAGAGCCGCCTGGTTGGACGGGATGACTGGTGAGCGTGATCTGCGGCTGGGAAAAGGGCGGCGAAACGGTCTCCTGGGCACCTATTATCGGCTCCGTGATGTCGCGAAGGTCAGATGCCGCGTAAGTCCCCGCGCCTGGTGCGCGCCAGCCTCACTGATCGCCAAGGGCATGACTCGGTCAGCACGCTGCTGACCACTGCGTGCCCTGGGCCACCCATGTGCAGCGCTGTACACACGTACCTCTATGTCGATGGCCTTGACTTGATCGCGCGCAGTTACAACGGTGCAAGCGGTGATCATCCGAACCGGCTGCTCAGGCCCGGAGGCCCCCTCTATCCGACTGATCAAGCCCGGACTGTGGATGTTGTGACCCAAGAGCTGGGCTCCAACACCGCCTCCGAGGTCTGTATCCGGATCCGGCTCCGAGGTCAGACGGTGGTCTGGGACGATCTGATGTACCCAGGTGCTGACGACCGGGTCATCGAAGAAGTTCGATTTGACCTGACCCAGTACCTAACTGCGATCGAACATGGCTACTCGCGATGGGGCCGTGGCGCGTGATGCGTACCAGCGGAAACACCAGCGGCTTTCATTTAGAGGGCGTTTCGTCCCGTTGTTTTGTTCGGAGATGAATGGCTTGGTCATGGTTCATGTGCCGCGCCATGTCGGGGTGGTTTCGTTGGTGAGTCGGCGGGTCATGAGGTTGATCATCGCGAGG
>NZ_JBFAQR010000135.1:0-3261 GCF_040678815.1 Kitasatospora sp. NPDC049285
ACCGAGCTGATGAAGCTCGCCGACGCCGCCACCAAGTCGCTGGCCGTCGACACCGCGATCGCCGACCTGATGAAGCTGTACAACCTCGCCGAGGACATCCGCACGGTCCCCACCGAACGGATCAGCACCCTCACCGTGCCCACCCTCGCCGACCCGGCCAACCCCAAGGCCAAACTGGTCCTCAAGGACGCCGACACCAAGCAGATCTGGTCCATGCTGCTCGCCGACCGGCCGCTGGACGGCAAACCCGCCGAGCAGCCGACCGCCACCGCGTCCGGCGCGCCGCCCGCCGCTTCGCCCACCGCCACCCCGTCGCCCGTCGCCCCGCCGGTCAGCGTCAACAAGGGAGCCGTCGGGCTGACCGTGCAGAACGCCTCCGGTGCGGGCCGGCGGGCCACCGAGGTCGCGGGCGCGCTGGTCGAGGCCGGCTACGGGCGGGCCGCCGCGGCGAGCGGCGGCGGCACCCGGGAGACCACCCAACTCCTCTACCCCGCCGGGCAGCGCGCCCAGGCCGAGGCGGTCGCCGCCGACCTCAAGCTGCCGGCGAGCGCGCTCACCGAGGCCGGCAGCGGGAAGACCCTCACCCTGGTCATCGGCAAGGACTGGACCAGCGGCACCGCCTTCCCCGCCGCCACCCCCACGCCCGTGCCCACCGCGCTGCCGACCTCGGTCGACGCCAAGACCTCCGACGACGACAAGGACTGCATGGAGGTCAACCCGCAGGGCGGCATCTACACCTACTGACGCGCCGGCCGGTCGCGGTGGCGCGGGTCGCTCGGGTCGGCGGTGTCGGTGGGGTGCGGGTGCAGCCCGATCGCGCGGCGGGCGTCGGCCAGGGTGGTCGCCCAGTCGCCGGTGAAGCGCAGCGCCCGGTCGTCGATGTAGACCGCCGCGCCCAGCTTCTTGTTCGTCACCAGCAGGCAGTCGCCCTGCCAGTACGCCCGGTCCGGATCCTCGTCCACCAGGGTCTCCAGCCCCGAGTACTGCCGCAGCCACCCCGCCACCTCCGGATGGAAACGGCGCGGCCGGGCGGTCAGGATGAACACCGAACGGACCTCCCGCAGAGCGTGCAGCGACTCGATCGCCCCCGGGAGCGGCTTGCCGTAGATGCGTCCGTCCTGCCAGCCGTCGTCGTGCGCGACCAGGGTCTGGTCGAAGTCGATGCCGACCGCGTGCGAGGCGGGCGAATCCGGGTCCAGCGGAATGACGGTCATCTCTCCGGTCTCCTCACGAGTGCTGCGCTGAGTGCTGCGCTGAGTGCTGCGCCGAGCGGTGCGCCCGGGTGGCGCGCCGCGTGGCGCGGAAGCGGGCCGACGGGATGTCGGCTCGATGGGAGATGAGTCGG
This sequence comes from Kitasatospora sp. NPDC049285, assembly GCF_040678815.1. Classification (NCBI taxonomy): domain Bacteria; kingdom Bacillati; phylum Actinomycetota; class Actinomycetes; order Kitasatosporales; family Streptomycetaceae; genus Kitasatospora; species Kitasatospora sp. NPDC049285. The sequence goes on from NZ_JBFAQR010000135.1 coordinate 1,346, forward strand.
GAGCGGCCGTTCGCTTACCCGCCTTTCGGCGGCTTTCGGTGGCGTTCGGTGATGGCTCGTATTCGCCGGGTGACGGTGGGGTGGGGTGGATGGTGGGTAGGAGGCTGATGATCTGTCAGGTGGTGCGGGGTGGAGGAGAGTGGCGTGTCGCCGTACGAGGACGAGGGCGGGGCCGGGGGGAGCGCGAACTCCTCCGCGCTGATCCATGACGGCGCCGGGCGCTACCTGCTCCACCTGCGCGACGACTACCCGCACATCTGGGCGCCCGGCGAGTTCAGCCTGCTCGGCGGCGGCCGGGAACCCGGCGACCGGACGCCCGAGGACACCCTGCGACGCGAACTCGCCGAAGAGGTCCCGGGGTTGGCGCTCGGCGAGGTCGCGCCGCTGGCGGTCGAGCGGGTCACCGCCGTGGACGGGTCGGCCGTGGTGATCCAGATCTTCGACGTCGAGTGGGACGGCGATCCGGACACGCTGGGCCTGCGCGAGGGCGTCCTGCTGCGCTGGTTCCGGCCCGAGCAACTGGGGCGGCTGCGGCTGCGCCCGTCGACGCGTCAACTGATCGAGGAGCACTGGGAGTCGGTGCGACGGCGACGCGAGCGGGCGAGGCCCGGCGGGGCGGTGGTACGGCGGGCGGAGCCGGCCGACGGGCCGGAGCTCGCCCGGCTGCGGGCGATCATGCTGGAGTCCGCCGGGGTGCCGACCACGCCCGCATGGGCCGCCGAGTGCGCCCGCTGGTTCGCCGAACGGCTGGACGGCGACCCGCGATTCGGCGCGTTCGTCGCCGACGACGGCAGCGGCCGGCTGCTGGCCCTCGCCATCGGCCAGTACGCCCTCGGCGCACCCCGCCCCGGCGAACTCCCGAACGTCGGCCACATCACCTCCGTGGTCACCGACCCCGCCCACCGCCGCCAGGGCCACGCCCGCCACGTGGTCCAAGCCGTCCACGACTGGCTCACCGCCCGATCCTGCCGCCGCATCGGCCTGACGGCGTCCCCGGAAGCGGAGTCCCTCTACCGCGACCTCGGCTACACGGATCCAGTGGGCCCGGTGGCCCTGGTCTGGCGCGCGGGGTAGGGCCCTGCGGGGGCCGAGGGGGAACGGAAGAGGGATCGGTGAGGCCGTTGGCCTTGGTGGGGCGGGTGGGGTCGGTGGTGCTGGTGTGGGGGGTGCGGGCTCTGGGTCGTGGCTCATGGCCAGACGACGAGGGTGATGGCGTAGTGCGCTGATGTGTCGGTCACGCGGGCTGCGGCGTAGTGGCCGGCGGCGGTTTGGAGGCAGAAGGTGGTGCCTGCCGTGGGGCCTTGGTAGATGCCCGGGAAGTCGCCTGGTGCTTGGGCGAGTTCATCGATGCACCGCTGCCGGTCCGGCAGTGACGGGGCGGTGGACGGCGGTGCGGCCTTGGCTCCGTTCGAGAGGACGACGTCGATCTCGTTGGCGAGGAGGTTCAGTGTGTTGTTGGGGCCGTACAACTCGGGTGGGCTGTAGTCGAGGTCGTACGGCGTTCCGTCGGGGCTTCCGTCATAGGTCAGGGTTCCGCTGAAGTAGACGGCTGCCGGGGGCGGGGTCGTCGTGGCAGACGGCTGGGTGCCCGCGGTCGTGCGGACCGGCCCGGGAGTGCTTGCGGTGGTGGTCGTGGCGGTGAGGGCGGAGTGGCTCGGTGCCACGGTCCGACCGTCCCCACCACTCCCCGACTGTCCGGATGCCACGGAGGTCGCGGACGTCGCGGGAGTCTCCGTCTCCGTGGCGGGCGGTGTTGCGGCCGTCGAGGATCGCGCGGGGGGGTGTGCCGGTCGAGGGCTTGTCCGCTCCGACCCCGAACAGGTTCAGGGCCAGGCCGGTCAGGAGCACGAGGGTGATGGCGCCGGCGATGGGAGCCGCTCTGCGCCAGGGGGACGGTGTGCGGGGCGCGGGCGCGG
>NZ_JBFAQR010000136.1:0-3157 GCF_040678815.1 Kitasatospora sp. NPDC049285
CCGGGCCCTCGCCGAGCCACACGGTGCCGGCCGAGCCGCGGCCGATCACCTGGTGGACCGTGTACCGGCTGCCGATCTTGCGTGCCAATGCTGCTCCGTGGGCTCGTGAGGTCGGTGCTCGACGAACAACCTACGCGCCCGGAAGCCCTCCGAGGGCCGTGGAAGGCCCCCCGCGAGCTATCGATCCGGTGGATTTTCGTTGGATTGTCGACAAAGCGTCAATTCTGGCTGCCGGTCAGGCCGCTGATCCAGGTGCGGGCCTCGTCGAACCAGCCGACCACGTTGTCCCAGTAGTGCGGCAGCGGGGTGAAGTTCCACAGCGCGAGGGCCGCGACCGCGAGCACCAGGATCACCATCAGGCAGCCCTTCAGGCAGCCCAGGCCGGGGATCCACATCCGGTTGCGGCTGCGCCGGCGGGGCTCCCGCTCGCGCGGCGGCTCCGGCTCGCGCACCGGCGGCTCCGGGCGGCGCTGCGGGGCCGGCTCGGCCCGCCGCGGCGGCGCGGCCGGCGGGTAGCCGCCCTGCTGCGGCGCGGGGTAGCCCTGCGCGGCCTGCTGCGCCTGGTACGGCGGCGGGGCGACCGGCGGCCGCTGGGCGTAGCCGCCCTGCTGCGGCCGCCCGCCCTGCGGGTCGCGGTAGCCGGCGGGCGGCTGCTGCCGACCGCCCGGCGGCGGGTACTGGCCCTGGCCGGGCGGCGGGTACTGCCCCTGCTGCGGGTACTGACCGCCCTGGCCCTGCTGCGGCTGGTACGGACCCTGCTGCGGGGCGTACCGGCCGCCCTGCGGCGGGCGCGGGGCCTGGCCGCCCTGCGGGCCCGGCGCGGGCGGCGGGTACTGGCCGGCCTGGTAGGGGCGCGGGGCGACCTGCGGCTCGCCCAGCTCCTGCGGGTCGAAGTAGCCGATCTGGGTCTGCTGGTTGCGGTCCCGGGCGGCCCGGAGCTGGGTCTGCCACGGGTGCGGGCCCTGCGGCTCGGGCGCGGCGGCCGGCTCGGGCGCGGCGGGCATCAGCCGGGTGCGGTCTGGGGCCGGGGCGCCCATCACCTGGGTGTGGTCCTCCGAGCCGGCGCCGCCGCCGCGCATCACCTGGGTGCGGTCCTCGGCCCCGGCCGGCGGCTGACGGTTCGTCATGACCTGGGTGGCGGCGGCCGGGTCGAAGGCGCCGGCCAGGGTGGCGTCGTGGGCGGGCGCCAGCGCCGGGTCGGCGACCAGCAGTGCGCCGACCGCCAGCGCGGCGTCCACCGCGGCCGGGGAGGCGTGCACGCCGACGCCGGCCGCGACCACCCGCAGCGCCTCGGCCAGCGAGACCGCTGTGGGCCGCTCGGCCGGGTCCTTGCGCAGGCAGCGCTCGACCACCGTCCACAGCGGCTCGGGCATGGTGCGCGGGCGCTGCGGCTCCTGGGCGAGGTGGGCCTGCAGGATGGCCAGCGGGTTGTCGCCCTGGAACGGCTGCTGCCCGGTGACCAGCTCGTACAGCATGATGCCGGCGCCGTAGACGTCCACCGCGGAGGTCTGCGGGCGGCCCTCGGCGGACTCCGGGGCGACGTACGCGGGAGTGCCGACGAACTCGTGGGTGCGGGTGATCCCCGGGGAGTCGGCGAGCCGGGCGATGCCGAAGTCCGTGAGCATCGGGTACATCCGCTCGGCGCCGTCCACGTTCGCGGTGGCCAGCAGCACGTTGGCGGGCTTCAGGTCGCGGTGCACGACGCCGTCGGCGTGGCTGGCCGCCAGCGCGTCCGCGATCTGCGCCATCAGCAGGGCGCCGGCAATCGGCGACAGCGGGCCGGACTCGCGCAGGTAGCGGTACAGGTCGGGGCCTTCGACCAGGTCCATCACGAGGGCGAGCAGTTCGCCCTCCACCACCAGGTCGCGGGTGCGCACGATGTTGGGGTGGGTGAGGCGCAGCAGCACCGAGCGCTCGCGCAGGAAGCGCATCACGACGTCCGGGTCGGCGGCGAGCTCCTCCCGGAGCACCTTGACCGCCACCGCCTGCCCGGGCACCAGGCCCGGCACCGCGGCGTCCTCGCGGACCCGGCCACGCCAGACCGTGCCGGTCGCGCCGCGTCCGAGGCTCTCCTCGAGCAAGTACTTGCTGCCGACAGGCCGCACCTGTGCACTCCGTTCGGTCACCCGACACCCGCTGCCGGGGGCCGCGTTCCGGCACTCCCCCGTTCGAGGCGAACGGCGCCGGGGCCTTCTTCCCGGCAACTCTAACGGTGCCCGCGCAGGTTTCCGAGGCGGCGACGGGAGCGACGCGGGGGCGCGCCGTGACGGGGGTGACGGCGTTCCTTGACCTGACGTGGCGTCGGCTTCACCATGGCGATGATCGCAAGATCGTCAAATCCGGTACCGTGCGCGGAGTGTCCGCCCCGAGTGGCAGGATGACAGGCACCACCCGTGTGCAGAAGGGACCCCGGGCGAGATGCAGATCCGGCTCACCGTCCTTCGACCGCGCAGCGGCCCCGCCGCCCCCGGGAGCTCTGCCGACGTCCTGGTCACGGCCCCGGCCGGCACCGTGCTCGGAGCGGTCGCCACCGCGCTGGCGGCGGCGGTCGGCGTCCGCGGTCCGCGCTCCGCCACCCACGTCCACCTCTACGCCGGTGACGCCCGGCTGGACGAGCAGGCCCCGCTCGGGCACCCCCCGCTGATCGACGGCGCGGTGCTGGCGCTGAACGAGCCCGACCCGGACGCCGACGGCGAGGTCGAGCCGCCCGCCGCCGAACTGCGCGTGGTCGGCGGACCGGACGCGGGCGGCGTGCACCGGCTGCACGGCGAGCAGATCCGGATCGGCCGCTCCACCGACGCCGACGTGCCGCTCGACGACCCGGACGTCTCCCGGCTGCACGTCGCACTGACCCTCGGCGCCGACGGCCGGGCGACCGTCCGCGACCTCGGCTCCACCAACGGCACGCTGCTCGACGAGCGCTACCTGCACGACGAGGCCGCCGAGCTGCTGCCCGGCGCGCTGCTGCGGATCGGCGAGTCCACCCTGCAGCTCGCCCGCCCGGACGCGATAGCCGCCCCGCCGCAGGCCACCACCCCCGACGGCACGGGCCACCTGCGGCTCGCCCCGCGCCCGACCGCGCGCACCGGACTGGGCCGCCCGGCCGGCGCCGAACCCGCCGCCGAGCCCGCCACGCAGCCCTCCGGGCGCGGCCGCT
>NZ_JBFAQR010000137.1:0-3101 GCF_040678815.1 Kitasatospora sp. NPDC049285
CTCAGGTCGTCCGCCACCGCGTAGTAGTCGTCCGCCACCGACCGCATCAGATCCTCATCCGCCTCCGGCCACGGCATCCCCGTCACGAACGAGAAAAAGCCCGCGATCTCAGGCGAAGGATTGATCGACACGACAACAACCACCTATTCGAATTCAACACCATCCGCGGTAGACATCCACCGCTCCCGTAACAGAGAACGGCTGTCCTCACCCCCCCGGCTCACCGCGGATGGTGATGAATCGTCAATCGGTGAATTCGGCGAGCATGATCACGTGGAGCGCGGAGAGGGAGTCCAGGTACGCCTCCTCGCTACTGGGGTCGATCCAGAGGATCACGCCGCCTTCTTCGGCGTGCGGCGGCTGCCCGCCGGCCTCGACGTAGCCGCTGGTCACCAGGACCAGGGGCACCGGCGCGTGCCAGCCCCGCAGCTCGTCCTGCGCGAGCTGCGCCGCGCCGTTCAGCACGGCGAGCTGGTGGCGGGTGCAGCCTGCCGGGCCGAAGTGCGCGAGCAGTTGCGCCTGGAGCAGCATCCGAACCCGGCCGGCGTCCCGTTCGCGGGCAGCCAGCCGCTGGTCCTCGCCCACCTGGTCGAGGTAGCCCGGGATCACCACCTCGACCAGCGGACCCAGTTCATCGGCGTAGGCGCGCCGGGTGCCGCCCTCGACGGCGAGCTCGAAGCGGTAGGCGCTGCCGTCCGGGCGCACCGGCGGCTTCGGGTCCTCGCCCGGCGGTACCGGTACCACGATCGCTCGGGTCTCGTTGTCGGTCATCGTGCACTCCCTGCGGTTAGGCGTCTGTCGTTGCCGTGCTTGTCGTCTTCAGTGTCGCTGTCGTCGGAGTGGCACCCGACGACTCAATGATCTTCCAGGAGCGAGGTCCAGTCCGACGGCGGCATGGTGAGGGTGGAGTTGACGGGCAGCCAGCCCTCCTCCCAGTCGACCGGCGGCGGTTCCTCGTCCGCCTCCGCGACGTTGTGTTGGGGCTGGGTCAGGAGCCACAGCGTCAGTGCTCGCTTCTTCGCCGCCGGGTCGGTGAAGACCAGGTCCACCAACCGGGCGAAGTGGGCGCTGTCCTCGAAGCGGTGCCTGGTCAGCCGCATGCCCTCGGGCAACTCCCGAACGTCCGCCTCCGGCCGGTGCTGAGCGGCCGCCGTGCCGAGCGGGAGTTCCACGTGGGCGCCGAAGTGCTCGCCGGGGTGGTGCTTGGCGTACACGATGATGGCACCCCACAGTTCGACCAGCGCCTGAGTGACCGCGGGGTCGAGGTTCCCGTCGGCGAGCCGGACCTCGAGGTGGTCGTCGTCCTCGCCGTGCACGTGCGAGAAGTTGACCGCGACTTCGCGGCTCTCGCTGAGCTCACGGAGGAAGGGCCCCAGCTCGCGCCCGGACGGTCCGCTCTCCGGCAGGCCGTGGGCGCGCCGGGTGTAGCCGAGACTCGGCACCACGTCGAGCGGTGCGGCGTACTCGGTTCCGCGGTGCTGCGGGCTGTGCGGGTTCTGGCCGAGCTGGTACAGCACGTCCTCGAAGGACTTGACCAGGTTCACCAGGGTCGTCAGCCGAGGGACCGTCAACTCCGGGCGGTCGTGGTAGTCCAGCGAGAAGTGGATGTGCGCGCCCGCGTCACCCGGGTACCCGCCCGCCTCCCGGATCGCCCGCATGACGTCAACGACCGCCTGCCAGGTCTCCGGACGCTCCGGATCCAGCTTGGCGCTCACGTACTCCCCTGCCACCGACCCGTCCAACTCGACCCGCCCGCTGGACAGATCCGAGCCGTACCCCTCGGTCCGGCCGGTGTGGGGCGCGTGCACGCCCGCCACGCTCAGGCCCTGCGCGTGCAGCCGGGCGGCCAGATCCTGCCGGACCTGGTCGATCTCTCCGTCCGTTCCCTGGTGGTTGAACTCGACCTCCAGCCCGAACCGGGCGGGAAGGCGCGGCGCACCGGGCGGACGGACGAAGTCGTACGGCAGCGGGTGCCGGTCCTCGGCACGTTCGAAGATCTCCTCGGTCAGTTGTTCGTAGACCTCGGGGCTCCGCAGTTCCAGTGGCCCGACGGACGGTTGACCGACGTGAGGACCGCCGTCCGCGGGCCCGCCGGTCGCCTCGGCAGGTCCACCTGGTCGGACGTCGGGGTCGTGGTCCATGTTGTCTATCGCTCGTTGCAGCTTGCCCGGCCGACCGGGCGCGGTGGCCTCTGCGCCGATCACCAGCTCGGGCCGCACGCCGCCGAAGAACGCCACCGTGTTCGCACCGTAGGCCAGTCCGTCCTGCTGAGCGGCGGCGATCGTCACCCCGTCCTTGGCGAGCACGCGGAACCGCGTCCAGCCTCCCTTGCCGGCCGGACGGTAGTCCTCGTCCAGCGTCCCCACCACCCACATCGACTTGGCTCGCTCCACTCCGCCCGGAGCGGACAGCACCTCGTGGAGCGGGACGTACCCGCGCTTGGGGTCGGCGTAGGTCGGCCGCAGCTGCGGCGTCAGACCGTTGTAGAAGACCTCGTCCACCTGCGCCCCGACACCGTACGGAACCCAGACGAAGGCTTCGGCGCCTTCCCCCGTGGGAAGGTGCTCCTCGCCCAGGAGGGAACGGTCACCGGGCACGGCCGCCGACCAGCCGGTGTGCGCGATCGCACCCTCGGTGCCGTCGACGGTCCGCACCTCCGACCCCGGCACCGCGAACTGGTCGCGACCCTGATGGCCCGTCCCCGGACTGAACGGCACCGGGTCGCCGAACTTCGCCGCCCCCTCCAACGGGGTCAACCCGGCCGCGGTGTCGGCGGACTCGAAGCCCTCCGGCAGATCACCCTCGATGGTCCCGTCGGCCGTCAACCGGTAGCCGGCGACATCCTCCTGCACCGCCGTGTGCCGCGAGTCGCCACTGTCCGTGAACCTGCGCCACTTCGAGTCCCCACCCACCACGACCACCGGCTTGCCATCGGCCCGCAGCCCCACCTGCTCCGCAACCACCACCTCACGCCCACCGCCCACGGTCGGCACCACCCACACATCACCCACCGGCGCCCGACCCTCGACACCCACCGGCACCAACGGACGCGGATGAGCCGCCTGATGCACCCACAACGCCTCCAACGCGAACCGCACCGA
>NZ_JBFAQR010000138.1:0-2699 GCF_040678815.1 Kitasatospora sp. NPDC049285
GCGCGGCGCCGTCGCCGGCCGGTCGGCTCGCCGACCGGAGCCTCGGCGCCGGCCGCACCGGACGGGGTACCCGGCGCGTCAGGAGCGGACTCGCCGGACGAGGCCGGCTCGGGACGGTCGGCGGCCGGGGTGACCGGGCCGAGCGCGATCGGGGCGCGCGGCGCCTGGTCCGCCGTGTCCCCGCCGGCGGCCTCCAGTCGGGCGGCGGCCCGGGCCCGGCGGCGACCGGAGCCGCGGGTCTCGGCGGCCTCCGCGCCGGCGGGCGCGGGCTCGGCCGCTGACGACTCGTCAGCGGCGGCCGGTCCCGGCTTGGGGGCGCCGCCCTGCCCGGGCAGGTCGGGCAGCATCGCGGTGTCGGAGTCCTTGGGCACGTGCTGGCGCTTGACCGGGGCGCCGGAGGAGTCGCTCTCCGGGTCGATCGGCAGCTCGACCACGTAGGTCGCGCCGGCGCCGTTCGGCAGGTCGTGCCGCTGCAGCACCCCGCCGTGCCGGAGCACCGCGGCGCGGGCGATCGGCAGGTGGACGGGGCTGGCGGTGCGGGCCGGGCCGCGCACCTCGATCCGGGCGACCTCGCCGCGCTGGGCGGCGGCCAGCACCACCATCGGCGGCTGCCCGCCGGACGGCGGATCGAACGGCCCGCCGTGGGCGGCGGCCTCCGCCTCGGCGCGGGCCGGGTCGAGCGAGGGGGTGACGCCGCTGACGTCGGCGACCAGGTGGGCCAGCGCGCGGGCCAGGCGCTCCCGGTCGGCGATCACCTTCACCGCCGCCGCGTGCACCGAGTAGCGCACCCGCCCGGGGCCGACCAGTTCCCCGGCCTCCTCGACGGCGAGCTGCACCACCTCGTCCAGGCCGACGCCCTCGCGGTCGAGTTCGGCCTTGCCGCGGTCGGCGGCGGCCTCGAAGCGCTGGTGCTCCAGCACGCCGTCTATCAGCCGGCCGAAGCGGCGGCACTCGTCGGCGAGCCGGCGCAGCGTCCAGTTGGCCTCCGGCCAGAGCTGCCCGGCCGGGTCGGCGGCGAGCGCGTCGATCCGGCGGTGCAGCGCGCCGAGCGCGCCGCCGAGTTCGGACTCCAGGACGGCGGTGAGGTGCTCGTTGCGGGCGGTCAGGGCGAGTTCGGCCGTCCGGTCGGTGAAGGTCATCACCGCGCCGACCAGCTGCTCGCCGTCCCGGACCGGGGCGGTGGTCAGGTCGACGGTGACCGGGACGCCGTCCTTGCGCCACAGCACGGTGTTGCGGATCCGGTGTTTGCGGCCGGAGTGCAGGGTGTCCATCAGCGCCGAACTCTCGGCGGCGAGCGGGCTGCCGTCGGGCTGGGAGTGCTGGATCAGCGGGTGCAGCTCGCGGCCGCCGAGCTCGCTGGCGCGGTAGTCGAGGATGTGCGCGGCGGCCGGGTTGACCAGCACCACGCGGCCTTCCAGGTCGACGCCGAGGACGCCCTCGGCGGCGGCCCGCAGGATCATCTCGGTCTGCTTGTGCTGACGGCGCAGTTCGGTCTCCACGCCGAGCCGCACCGACAGGTCACGCACCAGCAGCAGGAGCAGGTCCTGGTCGGCGGTGGCGTAGGAGACGAAGCCGGGGGCCGAGCCCTCGCCGTCGTCGGTGAAGTCGTTGCCCGACACCTCGACGGTGAAGGTGTTCCCGTCGGTGCGACGGGCGGTCATTCGGACGGGTCGGTCGAGGCTCTCGGTCTCGCTCGCCGGTGGCCGCATCGAACCGGGGATTCGGCTGGGGTCGAACTCCGGCAACAGGTCCAGCACTCCCATGCCCACCAGCGAGGTGCCGGGTGCCTGCAGGCATTCCACGGCGGCCTTGTTGGCGTCGACCACGGTGCCGTTGCTGTTCACCAGCAGCAGCGGGTCGGGTAGTGCGTCGAGTATTGCGGCGAGGCGAGCAGCGCCTCGGGTCGGCCTGCTGCTCACGTCGACAGGTCTCCTCACGGCTACGGTCCGCCGCTGCGACGCGCGGCACAGGCTCTCCTCGGAGACTGGAGTATCTCATTCTTCTTTGCGTCGCGGACGACCCGGCCAGTATCGTTGTGGTGGTTGGTGCCGGGGCCTGCGGCTGTGGCATCATCGCAGTCGCACGGAGTGCGCCGGTTCGCCGGTCGTGGTCCGGGTGTTGGAGGCGTCGCCTAGTCCGGTCTATGGCGCCGCACTGCTAATGCGGTTTGGGCTTTATCGTCCATCGAGGGTTCAAATCCCTCCGCCTCCGCCTCGTTGGAAGCCCCGTCGGCCATCGGCCGGCGGGGCTTCCGCGTTGTCGGGGTCGGCGGGCGACGGTCCGCCACGGCTGGGCCGTGACCGCTTGACGGGGCCGGTGGCAATGAATTTCGCCCCAGGTCGAGGGTCATGTAATGTTGTCCCCGCAACGCCCCGGTAGGCCAGGCCGACGGGGCGAGCGCTCATAGCTCAACGGATAGAGCACTTGACTACGGATCAAGAGGTTGCAGGTTCGAATCCTGCTGAGCGCACCACTCCCCGCTCGCGGTCCCCTCGGGGATCGTCCGAGCGCTCATAGCTCAACGGATAGAGCACTTGACTACGGATCAAGAGGTTGCAGGTTCGAATCCTGCTGAGCGCACCAGCCGAAGGCCCCGGGTTCCCAGGTCGTGTCCCGTGGGGTGGTGTAGTGGTCGTGCGCCAACGGTCATGAAGTAGACGGGAGTTCGTCGAGGCCGGGGTTGTCGGGGTAGATCTTCT
>NZ_JBFAQR010000139.1:0-2155 GCF_040678815.1 Kitasatospora sp. NPDC049285
GCGTTCGAAGCCCACATCCAAGCCCTCGCCATCTACCTCAACCACCCCCTGCGCTACCCACCCCACCCCCACGCCGCCCACCACGGCACCCTCCAGGCCAACCCCGACAACACCCGCTTCCCCGCCGACCTCGCCAACACCATCGACTTCTGGCTCCCCGCCGACTTCACCCCCGACAGCATCGCCACCGCCACCATCGGCCTCGAGAGCACCATCACCGCCCACAGCCACAGCCACACCCCACCCGACCCCGCCACCCTCGCCGCCGTCCGCCAACACTTCTGGAACCGCATGGAGACACTCGAACCCCTCACCCCGCACCAGGAGGACACCCTGATCCTCGCCCGCTACACCCACGGCATCGAACACCTCTGGCTGCCCCGCATCCACGCCGCGAACTACACCCCCGACATCATCGAACACACCTACAACGAACTCGCCGACACCCTCAAAACCCTCACCCACCACGGACACCCACTCCCCGACGCCACCCAACACGCCGCCCTCGACCACTTCTGGCACCGCCTGGAACAACTAGTGCCCACAAACGAAACCGACCACTGAACCAGAACCCACCCCACCCCGCCCGGCGAATGCAGTTGTCGGGGAGGCGGCGGTGCCGGAGTCGGCGGCGTGGACGTATGCGCAGGTGCTGCACGAGCTGCCGGAACGTCAGGACGCTTTTGTGATCGCGATGCACGTCGACCGAAGCGGCGCGCCGAAGGGCGCCATCGAGTTCGTGTCCTGCGGGCCGAGCGCGGACATCCGCGACCAGGTGCGGTTCGCGATGAAGATGCTGTGGGAGTACCAGGCCGCGTACCCCCGGGGCGACCGTCCGCGAGGGGATTACGGGCTGGGTGCCACGTGCGGTGGGCCGTGCCCACGGCTGGTGGTGGCCGCGACCTGGTCGTCGCCGAGCACGTCGTGTCGCGACGTACGGCCGTCCCGTGGTGGTCGTCGGCGAGGACTCAGCCTGGCGGCATTCACCGATAGCGACGACGGCACTCACACCGCGATGGTCGCCGCCGACCCCGAGCTCTGCATGCTGCCCGCCGAGGCACCGGTCTTCCTGGCGATCTCGGCGGTGGCCCACTCGGATCTCACCCTCGCGCGGACGATCGCCGCGATGACCGACCGGGTGGTGTACCCGCCCACGACGCTCATCGGTGTGCAGACCGAGCACGGCGGCTGGTCGTTCAACCTCAAGGCGTCCGCCACGGTCTCGGACGGCAAACCCGGTCCGCGCGGGCAGATCCTGTGGATCGACCCGCCGTCGAAGGGCGGCGTCTGGTCCTGTTCGCCGAACGCAAGACCGCGCTGGGGCGCGAATGGGCGGGGGATGGGCGGGGGATGTGCGGGAGGCCGCGCAGCGCCTGGCACCGGAGCTGATCCGGCGTCACCTCGCCGGGCTGGAGCAGCCGGTGATCACCGTGACCGGGCGCGGGAACGGGCGGTTCACGGCGGCGAGGACCGGCTTGGCGCGGGCGGAGCGGGTGCTGCGCTGTTGGTGGACGAGGTCGAGGGGCTGCTGTCCGGCGCCGGGATCACCCTGGACGTGAGGGCGATTTCCCGGGCCGGGTCGGCAGGCCGGGCGGAGCCGCCGGCAGGCCGTTTCCCCGTTCTACATCCGACCGAGCGCCAGCGGCTGGTGACCGTCGAGGTGCAGTTCCCGGAGGAGCCGGTGCCGCAGCCGCAGGTGCGGGAGATTCCGTCAGGTGCGTGGGTGACGGATCGGGCGCTGCTGCCGTCGGCGCAGGTGCGGTTCCGGGAGGCATTGGACGCACTGTCGCCCCGTGGTGACGGGTTCGTGGTCGCGATGCACGACGCCACCGCTCTGACCTCGCTGGACGGGGCTGTCACGTTCGATACGGCGGCCGTGATCAGCGACCGCACGATGGATGACGGGCCACCTGCAAACTCCGCCGGCACCGTGCCGCCGTCGGACTGGCGCTCACTCCTGAAGGACCACCGCACCAAGCCCTACGAGACGAGACCTGGCCTCGCACCTTCCCGAAGCTGACCGGGCCGAGTACGGCCTGCTCACGCTTCGCGGGCGCCGTCCGGGGGTCTGTCCAGTGAACGGTGTAACTCGGTTGGGTTGAGTTAGCGGCGGCCGACGGAGAGTCGGCCGTCGAAGGCGATCTCGAAGGCGTTG
>NZ_JBFAQR010000140.1:0-2146 GCF_040678815.1 Kitasatospora sp. NPDC049285
CGGCGCCCCCCCGCCCACCCCGGGGCCCCGCGGGGGGCGGGGGGGGGGGGGGGGGCCGCGGGGGCGCGGGGGGGGGGGGGCCCCCCCCCCCCCCCCCCCCACTCCACCAGCGACCGGAGTTCCGCGCCGCGCCCTTCGAGAACGGGCGCGGGCGGCAGCTTCGACGGCGCCCGCCCGGTCCGGCCGGCCGGCTGCCCCTCACGCGGCGGTCCGGACCGGCCCAGCAGCGCGGAGACCGGCGCTCCGCGCAGCATCCGCTCGTGCAGCCGCCGCAGCGGCTCGGCCGGCTCGGTGCCGTGGTCCGCCCGGATCCTGCGGCTGGTGTCGCGGAACAGGGCCAGCGCCTCCGCCTGCCGCCCGCTGCCGTAGAGCGCCGTCATCAGCTGCCCGGCGAGCCGCTCGTCCTGCGGGCGCTGCTCCACCAGCGGGGCCAGTTCCGGTACGAGGTCCGCGAACCTGCCGAGCCGCAGCTCGAGTTCGACCCTGGCCGCGGTGGTGGCCAGCCACTGGTCGTACATGGTGGTCCGGGTCAGCTGGGGCCAGACGCCGGGCAGACCGGCCAGCGGCTCGCCCTGCCAGAGGTCCTGGGCCCGGGCGAACGCCTCGAGTGCCTGCCGGTCCGCACCGGTCTCCGCCAGGTGGCGTGCCTCCTTGCCGAGCCGCAGGTACAGCTGCCAGTCGACCTGGTCGGGCCGGGCGTTCAGCTGGTACGTCCCGCGGCGTGAGGCGAGCTCGACGGGTGGCGCGCCGGCGGCCGCGGCCCGGGCGTTGGCCTCGCGCAGGACGGTGCGCAGCTTGGAAACGTAGCTCTGCAGGGTGCCGGCCGCGCTCGGCGGGGGCTGGTCGTCCCAGAGCCGCTCGGCCAGGACGGCGGCCGAGACCGGGCGGTTCAGGTCCAGGGCGAGGCAGGCCAGCAGGGCCCGGGCCTTGTGCGAACTGATCGTCAACGGTCGTCCTTCGACCGAGAGTTCGACAGTTCCCAGAAGATGGACGTGCAATCGAATGCCCCCCGTCGCCTGTTCCCCGGACGCGCAGGAGGCGAGCATGGCATGGGCGCGGGCGGCGATCCATAGCACTGCGGTGATTCGGAGTTCTGCTCAATCCGAATACTCTTCATGCTTATCGTGGCTTTCCGGTATACAGCGGACCCCCACCCGGGGCGCTCCCCCGCGCGCCCCGCGCCGTGCCGACCGATGCTCTAACTGGCGGAAGGAGAACCGGAGTTGACGGACCATACCGATCGCACGCCGAACTCCCCAGCTCAGCCGCATCCCATTCCGGGGGACGAGTACCGCAACACGCTGGCGGGGCGGGCGAGAGTCGAGGGGAGCGTCGTCCAGGCCCGGGACATCCATGGGGGCGTACACATTCGAATGCACGCTCCGGCGCAGCTTCCGATTCCCCGTCAGCTTCCGCCCGCCCCTGTGCACCTCCTCGGCCGCCGCCCCGAATTCGCCGCCCTCGACGAGGCCGCCGCGGACGCGGCGCCGGAGCGGGGCGGGCCGGTGGTGGTGCTGCACGGGCCGGCCGGGGTCGGGAAGAGCGCACTTGCCGTCAGCTGGTTACGGGAGCGGACCGACCGGTTCCCCGACGGGCTGCTCTACGCCGACCTGCGCGGACACGCGCCCGGCGGACCCGCCGACCCGGCCGAGGCGCTCGGCGGGTTCCTGCGCGCCCTCGGCCGGCGCACCGTCCCCGCCGACCTCGCCGAGGTGAGCGCGCTGTGGCGCTCCACCGCCGCACCGCTGCGGCTGGCCGTCCTGCTGGACGGCGCGGCCAGCGCCGCGCAGGTCAGGCCGCTGCTGGCGGGAGCGGCCCACACCGTCACCGTGGTCACCAGCCGGACCAGGCTGACCGGGCTGGCCCTGGACGGCGCACGGCTGCACGGCGTCGGGCTGCTCGACGCCGACCACGCCACCGCCGTCCTCGCCCAGCGGGTCGGCGCCGAGCGGATGGCCGCCGAACCACGGGCCGCCGCCGCGGTGGTGGAGCACTGCGCCGGCCTGCCGCTCGCCCTGTGCGTGGCCGGCGCCCGGATCGCCGCCCGCCCGCGCCACCCGCTGTCCGCCACTGCGGAGGCGCTGCGCCGCGAGGCGGACCGGCTGGCCGCGCTGCGGCTGGACGGCGACGCCGCCACCGCCGTCGA
>NZ_JBFAQR010000141.1:0-2073 GCF_040678815.1 Kitasatospora sp. NPDC049285
GTCCAGCGCCTCACGGAACTGCACCTGCGACGACGCCGACAACGACCGATCCGTCACCCACACACCCGACGGAACGTCCCGAGAACGCACCACCGACGACACCGGAGCCACCGCCGACGGGAACTCCACCGAAATCATCGCCGACCGCTGCCGCTCCTCCGGCGTACCTCCCGGGGTGATCTCGGCGGGCAACTCGCCCCGCCCCACCGACTCCACCCGGATCAACGAATCCAGGTCCAGCTCCACCTTCGCGTCGGCCAGCTTCGCACCGATCTCGTCCACCAACAGCGCCCGCACCGACTTCGCCCGCTTCAACCCGGTCCACGCCGCCGTGAAACGCCCGTTGCCCCGCCCCGTCACCGTGACCACCGGCAGCTCCAGACCGGCGAGATGACGACGAATCAACTCCGGCGCGATCCGCTGACCCACCACCCGAACGGCCTCCGCCTCGCCAGCACTCAGCGACGTCACCTTGTGATCGAACGCCGCCACATACGAATCCATGGTCATCCCGCCGTTGCCCAACGCTTCCGGCGACAACTCGTTCGGATGGAAGGTCAAGAACTCGCCATACGCACCCGTCTCGGGGCGCACGTCGACACGGAGCTCCGGAGCGACAATCGCCTTGTTTGCTGGCGGCCTGCCGCCGAGCAGTCCAGTGATGGAGTTCGGGGCGTGAACCACCATCCCCGTCGCGTCCGCCACTTCCTGCGCCAGGGCGGCCGACTGGCAGGCCACCAGGGTGATCGACGGGACCTCGCCCTGCTGCTCCGCTCGGTTCAGCAGCGCGGCGATGCTTGGACGGCGGCGTAGAAGTCGCCCCAACTCCGTCCCGGAAACGGTGTCCGTGAAGTTGTCCACCGACTTCAGTGCGACGGCAGTCCTGGCGGCGTGCGCGATGAAGAAGTACGTGTGCTCACCCCACGGGACCGGACGGCGCACCGCCACCGGCCCCCTACTGTCTGCTACATAGGCTCGATCGCCGAGCGCGACAGCGTAGCTGAATTCGCGGGAGGCCCAGGAGGCGTCATCGTGGCTGCTCCGTCCGTGGATCGGGATGCCTTGCGCATCGATGATCGGACGCATCAGCACCATCCGGTCCGGCACAACGTCGCCGTCCAGCGTGGTCACGCTTCCGGACTGCCGCGGGCCCGGGTCGACCCCGCCCCTGGACGGAGGGTCGATCCGCACGATCTGCCCGCGCGGACCGGGCTTGTCGCCGCCCACCGTCGCGGGCGCCTCCAGCGCGAACGACCAGCCGCCGTGCTCGGCAGTGTCCATTGCGATGCGGTTCGTCGGGGCGTACACCACCCGGTCCGTCACCGCCGCGATCCTCCGCACCAGCTCCAGGTCCGACCGCGCCGCGTTGGTCGCCGCCAGGAACACCGGCACATCCGGAGGCAGGGCCTTGAGCTGCGGGTCCGCCGCGACCAGTTCTGCGAACTGATCGAACGTCAACTCGTGGTCGCCGCCGTGCTCGGCGGCCACCCGCACCCCGTCCGAGCGCTTGAACGTCATCACGACGTACGGCGCGCTCCCACCGCGCCACGGCACCGGCATCCGGCCCAGCTCCTGCACCACGCGGTCGGGGTCGGCGGCGTCCATCATGACGTGTCGGTAGGTCGGCAGATCGGCCTTGAAGCCCACCAGCTCCGACGGTCCCCCGACCGGCTCGAATGCGTCGAACTCCCGCGTCGCGAGGTAGGCGCGTCCCGTCACCGCGCTTCCCGGGCCCTCGCTCAGCGGCCGGCTCTCCACCCGCACATCCGACCCCGGCACCACGGACAGGTCACGACCCTGACGACCCGCCCCCGCGCTGAACGGCACCGGGTCGCCGAACTTCGCCGCCCCCTCCAACGGGGTCAACCCGGCCGCGGTGTCGGCGGACTCGAAGCCCTCCGGCAGGTCACCCTCGATGGTCCCGTCGGCCGTCAACCGGTAGCCGGCGACGTCATCCTGCACCGCCGTGTGCCGCGAATCGCCACTGTCCGTGAACCTGCGCCACTTCGAGTCCCCACCCACCACGACCACCGGCTTGCCATCGGCCCGCAGCCCCACCTGCTCCGCAACCAC
>NZ_JBFAQR010000142.1:0-1660 GCF_040678815.1 Kitasatospora sp. NPDC049285
GTCGAAAGGGGTCACGTCGCCCTCGGGTGTGAAGCGGGCGCCTTCCGTGCGGGACCACTCCACGACCCGGTGGCCGTCCGCGCCGGCCAACCGCGGGTACCAGCCGGGGAAGGGCTCGCCCGCCGGGTGGCCAGCCGGCGCCCCCGGCACAGTCAACTTCACGCCGAACACGTTCCGGCTGCCGGGCTGGAAGGGCCCCTTGCTCTCGGTCCTCTGACCGAGGGTGGGGTCGAACCACTGGCCATCGGTGTTGGTGAACTTGACCTTGTCGCCGGTGCGCTCGCCCCACAGTGCCTTTTTCGCGAACAGGTTACGGCGCTCACCCCTCGGCAGTTTGAATTCCTTGCCGTTGACGTTGACGCTGGTCGCGCCGGCGGTGGCGTAGAAGAGTTCCGGGACGCGTTCGCGGAAGGTCTGCGGGCCGGTCGGGGCCGGTGGGTAGGTGAACGGCCGCTCGGCCTTCTCCGTCGCGAGCCGGAACTTGTACACCTCGGTCGGCTCGTCGTACGGGGTCACGTCGCCTTCGGGTGTGAAGCGGGCGCCTGTCGTGCGGGACCACTCCACGACCCGGTGGCCGTCCGCGCCGGCCAACCGCGCGTACCAGCCGGGGAAGGGCGCACCCGCCGGGTGATCGGCCGGCGCCCCCGGCACGGTCATCGTCACGCCGAACACCATGATGGTCTTGCCGGCCGGCCGGAGCTGCTGCGTCGCGGGCACGTCGAGGGGTTCCTCGAACCACTCGCCGTCGGGGTTGGTGAACCTGACCTTGCTGCCGACCAGCTCGCCCTTCAGCGGCTGGTGCGCGAACCGGGCATGCTCGGCCTCCGAACCCGGCAGCCAGAATTGCCTGTCGTTGACGGTGACCGCGTTCTTGGTGGCGGCCGCGTAGAAGGCCTTCGGGATACGTCCGAGGAAGGCGACCGCGGTGGTCCCGTCCGTGCGTCTGGCCCCGACGGTCGCGGGCGCGGACAGGAGTGCCGGCGTGGGGTCCGGGTTCGGGTCCTGGCCCGGGTGCCCGCGGTCGTCGCCGGCGTCCGCGCCTGCGTCCGTGTCGATGTCCATCGCCTGGCTGTGCCGTTCCGGCGTGGGGGGTCGGGACTCGTCCGTTTCGGGTCGGGTGGCGGGCGTGGGTCGGGTGGGGGTGGTGGCGTCGTAGTGGCCGGGGGAGTGGACCACGACGGTGTAGTTCTGTTCGGTGGCGAGGTGGGCTGCTTGGTCGGGTGTGGGGTAGGTGCTGGAGCCGTCGGGGTGGATCGCGGTGACGCGGCCGCTGACCTGGTCGGCGATCAGCAGTCCGGGCCCGAAGTGACCGGCGTAGAGCACGGGAGCGGCGCTGCCGACGGCGTTGTTCCACTGTCCGTGGGCGGTGACGCTGCCCAGGGCGGTGTTCCAGGCCACAGGGTGGTCGTCTTCGCCGTCGAGGAGGGAGTCGCGGAACCCGGCTTCGGGGCGGGTGAGGGTGGGGTCGAGGCTGTCGGGCCGGTCCGGCCGACCGGGGTCCGCCGCGTCGTCGTACGGCAGGTACACGCCGTTGTATGTCAGGTACACGCCATCGTCGTTCGTCGGGTATGCGTTGTAGTCGAGTTCCTCGTCATGGTGGGGTTCGAGGGTGTCGGCCTGTGGCATCGGCTGGTCGCGGGGGTCGGTGTCGTCCGGGGCT
>NZ_JBFAQR010000143.1:0-1649 GCF_040678815.1 Kitasatospora sp. NPDC049285
TTGCGGAACCTGTTCTTCTGGTTGGTGCGGCAGATCGCGTCGCAGACGTTCATGGGGATCATGGGCGGGTTGGCGATGGACGCGGCGATCCAGAGTTACCAGTTGGCGTCGCATCACCGGGACAGCTGGGATGGGGCGTCGACGTTCCAGTCGTTCCAGCAGGGTTCGTTGGAGGGGTTGTTCGCGGGTCCGCTGGAGTTGTTCGGGCAGGCGTTCGGCAAGGTGGTGGGGCGGCTGATCGGGAAGGATTCGTCGTCGATCCTGTCGAAGCGGCTCGATCACGTGCTGGCGGCGGGGTTGAACGACGCGCGGGCGGCGTTGGAGGGCGTGCCGGGCGTGGTGGGGCATGTGGTGGGCGGGGACGCGAAGGGTGTGGTGTCGAAGTCGCTGTCCGCCGGCGCGGGGGCGGCCGTGCGGGGGGTGGAGCGGGATGTCGCGCGGTTGGCGGGGATGTTGGATTCGGCGTCGGCGCGGCAGGAGTTCGCGAAGTCGGTGGGTCATCTGCTGGGCGCTTCGGTGCAGCAGTTGGAGGCGGGGTTCGTCCGGTTCGGTGAGGGGACGATCGCGGACGCGTTCGCGCGGAAGATGGGTCGGATCTTCGAGGAGCATCTGGTGGGGGCCGCGGGTGGTGCGGCGTTGCGGGCGGAGGCGCATGGTATCGGGCGTGGGTTCGGGGACGCGTTCGCGCGGAACTGGGGGCATGTGGGCGCGGACCACGCGCATCTGGGCGGGGTGTTGGCGCAGGCGTTGGGTGATCTCGCCGGCAGCGGGCCGCTGTCGCGGATGGCGCGGGAGTTCCCCGACCTGTTCACGGCGTCCGCGGGTAAGGAGGGCGTGGGCGGCTTCGCGAGGTTGTTCGGGCATTTCACGGCGGAGCATCCGCTGCACGGCAACGCGCTGTTCCAGCTGGGCCATGCGCTGGGGGAGATCCTGCAGGAGGGCGGGCAGAACGTCGCGTCGGACCTCGGGTACCAGCTGTTCTGGACGGATGAGCACGAGTTCACGGCGAGTGCGGGTTCGTTCTTCTCGGGGATGGCGATGGGCGCGTTCGGTCACGTCCTGCACAAGACCTTCGAGCCGTTGTTCGACCGGTACCAGAACTGGCTGCGGGAGCGGCAGTGGCGTGAGAACCCGGACGGCGCGAAGTACTTCGGGCTGCTCCACCCGCTTAACTTCGTGTCGTTCCTGGCGAACATGACCGGCAACCCTGCCCCGTTCCCGGTGCCGCGTCCGGGTGGGCACGACGGCGACGAGTCGTGGGGGCAGAGCGCGAAGGACCTGGCCAAGTGGTTCTTCTCCAACCCGTTCTCCGGCTTCGACCTGCGCTCCGACACCCCCATCGTCAACCTCTTCACCCACAAGACCGGCACCGGCGACACGGCCCGCGAGGAGAACCCGGACCAGCAGGCCATCCACGACGCCCTGAACGGCGGAGACATCAAGACCAGTGGCGACGCGACCGCTGGCCCCGGGCGGTACGAGCCGTCCCTCAGCACGCGGGCCCAACTCGCCGAGCCGACCCGGCCCCGTACGGAGGGCGACACCACCGGGTACCAGCCCCGGCCTGGGGAGGTGTCGGCGGAGTCCGCGGCGGGTGTGCGGGCCCGCACCGAGGGTGGTGGAGCCGCGGCGGCTGACGGGCCGTCGGC
>NZ_JBFAQR010000145.1:0-1611 GCF_040678815.1 Kitasatospora sp. NPDC049285
CTGCGCGAGGAGGTGGCGCACAGGTTCCGGGAGGCGTTCGACGACTTCCGCTTCGGCCCGACCATGCTGGGCGACCTGCTGCTGGACGAACCGGACCTGCACGACACCCTCGGCCTGACGGCGGAGACCCTCCCGTACCAACTCGGCCACGCGCACATGTACGAGGACCTCCTGAAGCGGATACGAGACGACCACGCCGCGGCCTGGAACACCGCCCTGGACAGAGTCACCGCCCACGGACAGTGGAACAACGCCTTCGGCAGCGCCGCCCCCGTGCTCTACGCCCGTCACTTCGGGCCCGGACTGCTGATCGCCGACCGGATGAGCGGCCGCGTCACCGCGATCCACCGCGACGGCTCCAGCACCTACCCCGCACCCGACCAAGCAGTCCACCTCGCCACCGAACAGAACTACACCGTCGTCGTCCACTCCCCCGGCCACTACGACGCCACCACCCCCACCACCCGACCCACGCCTCACCCCGCACCCACCACCCGACCCGAAACGGACGAGTCCCGACCCCCCACGCCGGAACAGCACACCCAGGCGATGGACATCGACACGGACGCAGGCGCGGACGCCGGCGACGACCGCGGGCACCCGGGCCAGGACCCGAACCCGGACCCCACGCCGGCACTCCTGTCCGCGCCTCCGGCCGTCGGGGACGGACGCACGGACGGGACCACCGCGGTCGCCTTCCTCGGACGCCTCCCTAAGGCCTTCCACGTGGCCGCCAGCAAGACCGACGTCCACGTCAACGGCAGGCAATTCGCGCTGCCGGACTCGGAGGCCGAGCATGCCCGGTTCGCGCACCAGCCGCTGAAGGGCGAGCTGGTCGGCAGCAAGGTCAGGTTCACCAACCCCGACGGCCAGTGGTTCGACAGATCCCTCGACGTGCCCGCGACGCAGCAGCTCCGGCGGGCCGGCAAGACCCTCATGGTGTTCGGCGTGCAGGTGAGCGTGCCGAAGGTACCGGCCGATCACCCGGTCAGTGAGGCCTTCCCCGGCTGGTACGCGCGGTTGGCCGGCGACCCGGGCCGCCGGGTCGTGGAGTGGTCCCGCACGACAGGGGCCCGCTTCACACCCGAGGGCGACGTGACCCCGTACGACGAGCCGACCGAGGTGCACAAGTTCCGGCTCGCAACGGAGAAAGCCGGACGGCCGTTCACCTACCCACCGGCCCCGACCGGCCCGCAGACCTTCCGCGAACGCATCCCGGAACTCTTCTACGCCACCGCCGGCGCGACCACCGTCAACGTCAACGGCAAGGAATTCAAACTGCCGAAGGGTGCGCGTCGGAACCTGTTCGCCAACAAGGCACTGTGGGGCGAGCGCACCGGCGACAAGGTCAAGTTCACCAACACCAATGGCCAGTCGTTCGAGGCCACCCTCGGTCAGAGGAACACGAACAAGGGGCCCTTCCAGCCCGGCAGCCGGAACGTGTTCGGCATGAACATGACCGCACCGGGGACGCCGACCGATCACCCGGTGGGCGAGCCCTTCCCCGGCTGGTACACGCGGTTGGCCGGCGCGGACGGCCACCGGGTCGTGGAGTGGTCCCGCACGGAAGGCGCCCGCTTCACACCCGAGGGCGACGTGACCCCTTTCGAC
>NZ_JBFAQR010000146.1:0-1590 GCF_040678815.1 Kitasatospora sp. NPDC049285
AAGAAGAGGCTGGGACAAAAAGGTTCAAGATAAGTAAAAAAAGACAATTTCTATTGAAATAATATAGGAATTGTCTTTTTTATAATTTTTTTGATGATTTTCAGCTCGTTGAGCTGTTACTTTTCTTATATTAAGCCACGATAATGTCTGAATTCAGTATCGGGAATTGTTTCTGCAATATCATTTACATGTCGTGAAATATCATTTGTGGGGATAAGAACTGAAGTTTCCATTAGTAGAGTATGTTGAGTCATGTTATAGTAGATAGGAGTGAGATACATGACAGGTGATTTCTTTCAATTATTAGGCTCTTTATACAGAGTATTAAAAAATTTATTTTCATAATGTGAAACTATAGTAAGTTAAAATCCCTTATTCAAGCACATACATAAGCCATAGCTTGAATAATGGATATTTATGATGTTCAATTGAATCATCCTAGCTAATATACAAAACATACTAAGATTAGCTATGAAGAAATCTATGACGATAGATTTTTTCATAGCTATTTTTTATAGTTATAGAGAGAAGTAGACTGTCCAGACTCTTGGATTTTAAATCCGTATAAAAAACAAGTCAGCTTTACTCTCGCCTTTTGAAATTCGTTTGTAGTATGTTGGGTTCTTGAAACCGTGTATAGGAAAATGAAATGAGAAAGGTTAAGTAAAGTTTTTAGCTTCTCAATTATTCAAAGGAGGTTTTTTTATCGATTACTTAGGTGTTGATATTAGTAAAAGAAGTAGTGTAGTTGCACATTATAAAAATGGAAAATTCTAAAAAGAGTTTTTCATCCAGAATAATAAAAATGGTTACAATTATTTACTCAAGTATTTGAATGACTAAGACCACCCACAACTCATTTTTGAATCTACAGGTATCTATTCAAGAGGTATGGAACGATTTTGTTGTGTAAATCAAATTAACTATATTCAAATGAATCCGTTAGAAGCCAAATTTAAAACGAGCGCTCTAAGATCATGGAAAACTGATCAGGCAGATGCTCATAAGCTTGCTTGTTTAGGACCGACGATTAAACAAACAGACAACTTACCTATACATGAGTTAATATTCTTTGAATTAAGAGAACGCGTCCGTTTTCATCTAGAAATCGAGAATGAACAAAATCGACTTAAATTTCAGATCCTTGAATTACTCCATCAAACATTCCCTGGTTTAGAAAGATTGTTTAGTAGTCGATATTCAATCATTGCACTCAACATCGCAGAAATCTTTACTCATCCAGACATGGTTCTTGATATCGACAAGGATGTACTGATTACACATATATTCAATTCTACAGATAAGGGAATGTCAATGGATAAAGCTACAAAATATGCACTTCAATTAAGAGTGATTGCTCAAGAAAGCTATCCTAATGTCGATAGACATTCCTTTCTAGTCGAAAAATTACGCTTACTTATTCAACAATTAAAACAATCTATTCATCATCTCAAACAATTAGATGATGCCATGATTCAATTAGCACAACAACTCGATTATTTTGAAAATATTCATTCGATACCTGGTATTGGTAAGCTAAGCACAGCTATGATTATTGGGGAGATTGGTGATATTAAGCGATTTAAATCA
>NZ_JBFAQR010000147.1:0-1576 GCF_040678815.1 Kitasatospora sp. NPDC049285
ACTCCACGACCCGGTGGCCGTCCGCGCCGGCCAACCGCGGGTACCAGCCGGGGAAGGGCTCGCCCGCCGGGTGGCCAGCCGGCGCCCCCGGCACAATCATCGTCACGCCGAACACGTGGCGGCTGCCGGGCTGGACGGGTCTCTTGCTCATGGTCCTCAGACCGAGGGTGGCGTCGAACCACTGGCCGTCGGTGTTGGTGAACGTGGCCCTGTCGCCGGTGCGCTCGCCCCACAGTGCCTTGTTCGCGAACAGGTTCTGACGCGCACCCTTCGGCAGGTTGAAGTGCCTGCCGTTGACGCTGACGGTGGTCGCGCCGGCGGTGGCGTAGAAGAGTTCCGGGACGCGTTCGCGGAAGGTCTGCGGGCCGGTCGGGGCCGGTGGGTAGGTGAACGGCCGTCCGGCCTTCTCCGTCGCGAGCCGGAACTTGTACACCTCGGTCGGCTCGTCGTACGGGGTCACGTCGCCCTCGGGTGTGAAGCGGGCGCCTGTCGTGCGGGACCACTCCACGACCCGGTGGCCGTCCGCGCCGGCCAACCGCGCGTACCAGCCGGGAAACTTCTCGCCCACCGGGTGATCGGCCGGCGCCCCCGGCACGGTCACCTTCAAGCCGAACACCGTGTCGGTTGTGCCGGCCGGCCAGAGCTGCTGCGTCGCGGGCACGTCGAGGGGTTCCTCGAACCGCTCGCCGACGGCGTTGGTGAACCTGACCTTGCTGCCGACCAGCTCGCCCTTCAGCGGCTGGTGCGCGAACCGGGCATGCTCGGCCTCCGAACCCGGCAGCGCGAATGACCTGCTGTTGACGGTGACCGTGTCCTTTGACGCGGCCGCGTGGAAGGCCTTCGGGATACGTCCGAGGAAGGCGACCGCGGTGGTCCCGTCCGTGCGTCCGTCCCCGACGGCCGGAGGCGCGGACAGGAGTGCCGGCGTGGGGTCCGGGTTCGGGTCCTGGCCCGGGTGCCCGCGGTCGTCGCCGGCGTCCGCGCCTGCGTCCGTGTCGATGTCCATCGCCTGGGTGTGCCGTTCCGGCGTGGGGGGTCGGGACTCGTCCGTTTCGCGTCGGGTGGTGGGTGCGGGGTGAGGCGTGGGTCGGGTGGTGGGGGTGGTGGCGTCGTAGTGGCCCGGGGAGTGGACCACGACGGTGTAGTTCTGTTCGGTGGCGAGGTGGACTGCTTGGTCGGGTGCGGGGTAGGTGCTGGAGCCGTCGCGGTGGATCGCGGTGACGCGGCCGCTCATCCGGTCGGCGATCAGCAGTCCGGGCCCGAAGTGGCGGGCGTAGAGCACGGGAGCGGCGCTGCCGAAGACGTTGTCCCACTGCCCCCCGCGGGTGACCCTGTCCAGGGCGGTGTTCCAGGCCACGGGGTGGTCGTCTCGTATCCGCTTCAGGAGGTCCTCGTACCTGTGCTGGTTGCCGAGTTGGTCCGGGAGGGTCTTCGCCGTCAGGCCGAGGGTGTCGTGCAGGTCCGGTTCGTCCAGGAGGAGTTCGCCCAGCATGGTCGGGCCGAAGCGGAAGTCGTCGAACGCCTCCCGGAACCTGTGCGCCACCTCCTCGCGCAGCTCGGCCTCGCCGACGTGCTC
>NZ_JBFAQR010000148.1:0-1530 GCF_040678815.1 Kitasatospora sp. NPDC049285
TACGGGACCACTCCACGACCCGGCGGCCCGGGTCGCCGACCACCCGCGCGTACCAGCCGGGAAACTCCTCACCCACCGGGTGATCGGCCGGCACCCCCGGCACACTCATCTTCAAGCCGAACACTGCCTTGGGTTTGCCGACCGGGCAGAGCTGCTGCGTCGTGGGCTCGTCGAGGGATTTCTCGAACCGCTCGCCGACGGCGTTGGTGAACCTGACCTTGCTGCCGACCAGCTCGCCCTTCAGCGCCTGGTACGTGAACCGGGCACGCTCGGCCTCCGAGCTCGGCAGCACGAACTTCCTGCCGTTGACGTTGACCCCGTCCATGGCCGCGACCACGTGGAAGGACTTCGGGACGCGCCCGAGGAAGGCGACCGCGGTCGTCCCGTCCGTACGCCCGCCCCCGACCGCCGGAGCCGCGCGCTCGGCGACGGGCACGGGGTCTGCGGCCCTGCGGCGGGCGTGTTCCTCCATCGCGATGCGGAACTTGTACTCGGCGGTCGGCTCGTCGAACGGCGTCACGTCGCCCTCTGGTGTGAAACCGTCGCCTTCCGTGCGGGACCACTCCACGACCCGGCGGCCCGGGTCGCCGACCACCCGCGGATACCAGCCGGGGAAGGCCTCGCCGACCGGGTGATCGGCCGGCACCCCCGGCACACTCACCGCCACGTTGGCGATCTTTTGGCTTCCGGGCTGGAGGGGCCCCGTGGTCTCGATCCTGTGCCCGAGGGTGGTCTCGAACCAATTGCCGGCGGTGTTGGTGAGCGTGACCTTCTTGTCAGTGCGCTTGCCCCGCAGTGCATTGTTCGCGAACAGTTTACGGCGCTCACCGTTCGGCAGTTTGAAGTTCTTGCCGTTGACGCTGACGCTGGTCGCGTTGGCGGTGGCGTAGAAGAGTTCCGGGATGCGTTCGCGGAAGTTCTGCGGGCCGGTCGGGGCCGGCGGGTCGGTGAACGGCCGCTTGGCCTTCTCCGTCGCGATCCGGAACTTGTATACGGCGGTCGGCTCGTCGTACGGCGTCCCGTCGCCCTCGGGTGTGAAGCCGTCGCCTTCCGTGCGGGACCACTCCACGACCCGGTGGCCGTCCGCGCCGGCCAACCGCGCGTACCAGCCGGGAAACTCCTCACCCACCGGGTGATCCGCCGGCGCCCCCGGCACACTCATCTTCACGCCGAACACCGTGGTGTTTTCGCCGGCCGGCCAGACCTGCTGCGTCGCGGACACCTCGAGGGGTCCCTCGAACCACTCGCCGACGGCGTTGGTGAACCTGACCTTGCTGCCGATGATCTCGCCCTTCAGCGGCTGGTGCGCGAACCGGGCAAGCTCGGCCTTCGATGTCGGCAGCGCGAATGACCTGCCGTTGATGGTGACCGTGTCCTTTGACGCGGCCACGTGGAAGGCCTTCGGGAGGCGTCCGAGGAAGGCGACCGCGGTGGTCCCGTCCGTGCGTCTGCCCCCGACGACCGGACCCGCGGACAGGAGCGCCGGCACCGGGTCCTGGCCCGGGTGCCCACGGTCGTCGTCGATGTCCA
>NZ_JBFAQR010000149.1:0-1512 GCF_040678815.1 Kitasatospora sp. NPDC049285
ACCGCGTAGTAGTCGTCCGCCACCGACCGCATCAGATCCTCATCCGCCTCCGGCCACGGCATCCCCGTCACGAACGAGAAGAACCCCGCGATCTCGGGAGACGGATTGATCGACACGACAACAACCACCCTCTGAACCCAGAACCGACAGCACGGCAGACCACCCACCACACCGACCAACAGAACGGCCACCACCACCCGCGAGGCTCACCACCGCCGGTGACAGAACATCAACCGCGCGCCCGGCCAGCATGACCGCAGCCCCGATGAGCGCAGACCCGTTCACCGACTCGGCGCTCTCGCAACAGGAACCGACTCTGCCCATGGCCTCAGCGCTCCCCAGACGACCATGCGGTGCGTGGTGACGGGGTTCTCGGGCCGGATGGGCGCAGTGGGCGTCACGGCCCCCACCGGTCCGCCCCGCGGAGCTGGTGCGGATCCCGCCCCACCCTTCGCCGAGGTCCACGGCACCCCGTCGAGATCCTCCCGCACCGGCGCACCGGCGCAGCGCCCGGTGCTGCCCGAGCGGGACTGACGGCAAGAGATGACTGACGGCCCGTCACCTCCCCCGGTGGGGTGACGGGCCGTCAGCGGTCGTGGGTTACTTCGCGCCGCGCTTGGCCAGGAAGGCCTCGACCTGCGCGCGGACCTCGGGGGTGTCGAGGCCGCGGACGGTCATGGTGGTGCGGCGACGCAGCACGTCGTCGACGGTGTAGGCCCACTCGTTGTCGGCGGCGTAGGCGACCTGGGCCCAGACGTCGGGGCCGTCCGCGTGCAGCGGCTCGCCGAGGGCGGGGTCCTCGGCGATCAGGCGGGCGATGTCGAAGGACAGGGTGCCGTAGTGGGAGGCGAGGTGGCGGGCGACCAGCGGGTCCATCCGGGAGCCGGGCTCGTGGTCGATCATCAGGCGGTGGGCGACGGCGTTCGGGGCGCCGATGCCGGGCAGCGGGACGGTGGCGGGGAAGGCGGAGACGTCCTCGGCCAGGCCGACGCCGGGGGCGTGCTTGAGCTTGTCGAGCACGACGCGGCCGATGTGCCGGTAGGTGGTCCACTTGCCGCCGGCGACGGAGAGCATCCCGCCGCGGCCCTCGGTGACCACGGTCTCGCGCTTGGCGGCGGCGGTGTCGCCGGGTCCGCCGGGCAGCACCCGCAGGCCCGCGAAGGAGTAGGTGATGTCCTCGCGCCTGAGGTGTTCGTCGCGGATCGCGTGGGCGGCCTCGCCGAGGATCTGGTCGATGTCGGGTTCGGTGGCGCGGACGTCCAGCGGGTCGCCGGTGTACTCCTCGTCGGTGGTGCCGAGCAGGACGTGGTCCTCCCACGGTATGGCGAAGGAGACCCGGTACTTGTCGATCGGGATGGTCAGCGCGGCGCGCCACGGGGTGCGGCGCTTGACGACGACGTGGGCGCCCTTGGAGAGGCGGATCGACGGGGCGGCGCCCGCGTCCTCCAGGCGGCGCAGGTGGTCGACCCAGGGGCCGGTGGCGTTGAGGACGAGGCGGGCGTCGATGCCGAA
>NZ_JBFAQR010000150.1:0-1463 GCF_040678815.1 Kitasatospora sp. NPDC049285
GTTCAACAGAGAGACGATAAATCATTTTAAAATTCATTTTCTAAATCTTTTAGAATACGAAATATGTTTTTCTATCTCGGTTATTCTTCTTAATAAAAAGCTAAAGCCTTAAAAAATAGGTGTATAATGTAACTCTTGTATTTTAAATATTTTAAAGAGCATAAGAGGAATCCTGAACAGAAATGTCTCCAAATGTCTCCATTCGGTAGCCATTTCTGTTCAAAATATTGATTTGACAGTGTCAAATGGGATTCCTTTTTATGCGATAAAAATTGTTATATGACTCCTGAAGGGCTACACAAAAGCTACCGAATAGCTACCCAAAATCAAAAATGTCTCCCAAATGGCTACATAAAATCAAAAAATGACTCCCAAATGGCTCCCTTTTTATGTAGCCATTTGGGAGCTAAAAGGGAGCCGAATGGTAGCCCTTTTTAAAATAGCTTCTTACTTTTTGTCTGCCAAAATTCTATTTTCTTTTGCAATTGTTTTTCATTTTCTCTTAAAGTCGATTTCATTAATTCCGTCAAATCAACTGGAGATATTTCTTTGATTAATTTCTTATATTTATATTTAGCATGCCTTTCAAGTTTTCCCCATACGCCTTCTTCATGAATTAACATATAAATCATAGCTTGGTCTTTTAATTTTTCTAGTGTAGTCCAATCAGGTTTTAAAATATGTAAATCTTCAAAACAATCGTTCCAATAATCAACCATATCTCTTTTAAGTTCAATTTCTACACGCCATAAGTGATCAGACGTAACTTCAACATCTGCGTTATCTTTACGTTCTTGTTTTTTGTTATAAATTCTAATAAATCTATCGCTATCACGAACGCCAAAATATTTTGTTTCTGGCATTCCATTAATTCCATAGAATACAGTCTTCTTCAAAGCTTTATCTGACATTACATAGTAGTCGCTTAAATCATCTTCAAAATCAAAGGCTAAGTCTAATCTTGTGAAACCGTCATCTTCCATATAGTCGATGATGTTTTGTTTTAACCAAATCATTTCTTCATGTGTAAGTTTATTTGGATTAAATTCAACACGCATATTACGTCTATCCCATGTATCTGCTTTTACTTTGTCGTATTCGATATAAACTTTTTCCTGCAGCGCTTTAGCTTTAAATTTCGTTTGTAGTATATCCCAAAGTCTAATTTGTGGTTCAGTACTCATGAATTCAGATAGCTTTTGAGCATTATTTTTATTAAGATTTCCAACAATAGTCATGGCATCAAAATTTAATTCTGGCTGAGGGGTGGTACAAAAATTACCACCTAACCGGCTATTAGAGTAGCCGGTTGAGTGTAAAATGTCACTATCCTTATTTTGTAAGTACTTTGAATAATTTTCTCTACTCATAAAAAATCGACTCCTTAATTTGTTTTAAGAAGTCGCTCACCCGAATATATATCTTGAAGAAAAAACTAATATCGTTTAATATCTAGATATACA
>NZ_JBFAQR010000151.1:0-1419 GCF_040678815.1 Kitasatospora sp. NPDC049285
GGTCACGTCCGCCGGAGTGGTGTATCGACGGCCACTCGGTGATCCGGTTTCAGGCTAGGCGGTCAAGGCTGTTGCAGTGGTCTCGTCGGGGGTTTCTCCCTCGATCGGGTGGAGGCGGCAGCGGCCGAGGATCTCGGATCCGATGTAGCGGCGCTGTTCGGCCCACTCGTCGCTCTGCTCGGCCAGGACTGCACCGATCAGCCGGATGATCGAGGAACGGTCCGGAAAGATCCCGACGACGTCGGTGCGACGCCGGATCTCCTTGTTCAGCCGCTCCTGCGGGTTGTTCGACCAGATCGACTTCCAGACCGTCCGGGGGAAGACGGCGAAGGCCAGCAGGTCCTCGCGGGCGTCCTCCAAGTGCTCCGCAGCCTTGGGGAATCGCTCGTCGAGGGTGGCGATGACCGTGGCCATCTGTTGGCGAACGGCCTTCGCGTCGGGCTGTTCGAAGACGGTCCGCAGGAGAGTGGCGACCCAGGGCTGGGCGGACTTGGGGACCTGCGAAAGCAAATTGCGCGCGTAGTGCGTTCGACACCGCTGCCAGGACGCGCCGGGCAACGTCGCGCCGATCGCGTTGACCAGGCCGGTGTGGGCGTCGGAGACCACCAGCTTGACGCCGGTCAGGCCGCGGGCGACCAGGGAGCGCAGGAAGGCCAGCCAGCCGGCTCCGTCTTCGGTGGTGGCGACGTCCAGGCCGAGGACTTCGCGTTGGCCCTCATTGTTGACGCCGACCGCGACCAGGCAGTGGACGTTGACGACGCGGCCGCCCTCGCGGACCTTCTGGGTGAGCGCGTCGACCCAGACGAAGGTGTAGGGGCCCTGGTCGAGCGGACGGTTGCGGAACTCCGCCACTCGCTCGTCCAAGTGCTTGGCCATGTCGGAGACTTGCGACTTCGACAACTGGGTCACGCCGAGGCTCTCGGCGAGCTTCTCCACCCGCCGGGTGGACACGCCGAGCAGGTAGCAGGTCGCAACGACGCTGATCAGAGCCTGTTCGGCCCGGCGCCGGCGCTCCAGCAGCCAGCTCGGGAAGTAGGTGCCGGAACGGACCCTGGGGATCGCCAGGTCAATCGTGCCAACCCGGGTGTCCCAGTCCCGATTGCGGTATCCGTTACGGGAGTTGATCCGGTCCTCGCCCGGGCGGCCGTACTCGCCGCCGCAGGCGCGGTCCACGTCGGCGGACATCATCGCCTCCGCGAACGTCTTCACCATCGCCCGCAACAAGTCGGGACTCGCCGAGGTGAGGTTCTCCTCCAACAAGGCGGCGAACGGCAGACTGTCGGGTGCGGTCATCGTGTTGGTCTCCTCTTCGTGACGTCAGACATCTCGAAGGATCAACCGGTGGCCGTCTTACGTTTCAGGCGACACCCGCTACCGGGACGAAACCCCCGGAACGGGTGGAACCCGTACACCACTTCC
>NZ_JBFAQR010000152.1:0-1384 GCF_040678815.1 Kitasatospora sp. NPDC049285
GGGTCTGTAAAAAGAACGGTGTAACTCCCGATCAAGGAAGTAGCACCTGATGACAGACGTGACCGTCTCGGCCGAGGCCGTGGAGGCCGGGCGGCCGGTGGAGTTGCAGCCGGACGCCCTGGACGACCAGTTGATCGGGCAGTTGGTTGACCGGGCCCGTGCGAGCGGGCTGCAGCTCACCGGCGCTGGCGGCCTGCTCCAGCAGCTCACGAAGAAGCTCCTGGAGTCCGCGCTCGAAGGCGAGATGACGGACCACCTCGGCTACGAGAAGCACGACCCGGCCGGGGCCGGCAGTGGCAACTCGCGCAACGGAACCCGCTCGAAGACTGTGCTGACCGAGGTCGGGCCAGTCGAGATCGACGTCCCCCGGGACCGCGAGGGCTCGTTCGAGCCGCAGCTGGTCCGCAAGCGCCAGCGGCGGTTGTCGGGGGTGGACGAGATGGTGCTGTCGCTGTCCGCCCGCGGTCTGACGCACGGTGAGATCTCCGCGCACCTGGCCGAAGTCTACGGCGCGGACGTCTCCAGGCAGACCATCTCCACCATCACCGACCAGGTCATCGAGGGCATGGCCGAGTGGCAGAACCGGCCTCTCGACCCGGTCTACCCGGTGGTGTTCATCGACTGCGTGCACGTGAAGCTCCGCGACGGCCAGGTCGCCAACCGGCCGATCTACGTCGCGCTCGCGGTTACCGTCGAGGGCACCAGGGAGATCCTCGGACTGTGGGCCGGCGATGGCGGCGAGGGCGCCAAGTACTGGCTCCACGTGCTGACCGAGATCAAGAACCGCGGTGTCGCGGACGTCTGCATGGTGGTCTGCGACGGCCTCAAGGGCCTGCCTGACGCCATTGCCGCGGTCTGGCCGCAGGCCGTCACCCAGACCTGCATCGTGCACCTGATCCGGGCCTCGTTCCGCTATGCGGCCCGGCAGGACTGGGACAAGATCTCCAAGGCCCTCAAGCCCGTCTACACGGCTCCGACCGAGGAGGCGGCGCTTGAGCGGTTCGTGGAGTTCACCGAGGCCTGGGGCCGGAAGTATCCGGCGATCGTGCGGCTCTGGGAGAACGCCTGGGCGGAGTTCGTGCCGTTCCTGAGCTTCGATGTCGAGGTCCGCCGGGTCATCTGCACCACGAACGCGATCGAGTCCGTGAACGCGCGGATCCGCAAGGCCGTCCGCTCGCGCGGGCATTTCCCGAACGAGCAGGCGGCCCTGAAGTGCGTCTACATGGCGATCATGTCGCTCGACCCGACCGGGGCCGGCCGCAAGCGCTGGATGACCCGGTGGAAGGCCGCACTCAACGCCTTCGAGATCGCCTTCGACGGCCGACTCTCCGTCGGCCGCCGCTAACTCAACCCAACCGAGTTACACCGTTCACTGGACAGACCC
>NZ_JBFAQR010000153.1:0-1282 GCF_040678815.1 Kitasatospora sp. NPDC049285
TCACCGCCGGTTCTCGGGGCCGGTATGCCGCCGTGGGGGGTACCACCGCCCTCGCGATGCACCCCGGCTCAATCGTGCAGGCCGAAAGGTGCCGTCAGTCGGCGTCGGGCGCGCCGAGCTCCGGCGCGTGGCGGTAGCCGAGAATGAGGACGTCCCGGACCGCCACCTCCCGGTCGTCCGCGGCGGTGATCGGGTGCACGGCGTGGAGGAGCCTCCGGTCGTCCCAGTACATCGTGTCCAACCGGCTCTCCAGGCAGAACTCCGCGATGAGCTCCTTCGACAGGTCGTACACCTGGGACCCGCCTCCCGCCACGTTGCTGCGGGACATCAGGTGGATGGCACCGAAGTCGACGTCGTCGTGGTGCGGTCCCTCGGGGGTGGGCTCGCCGAGTTCAGCGGCCGAGCCGATGATGCGGAACTGGTGGCAAGCCACCTCCCAATGCTGGTCGAGCAGTTCCGGGGCGACCGGGAACTGCTCGAAGTTGAAAACGATGAGCGATTTCAGGAGTGGATTGTCGAGTGTGGAAGCGGTCAGCCCGGCGACCTCACGCTGGATTCCTCCGGCATAGGGGTTCGCCGTACTCGACTGGAAATACGGCCGGTGCGGCTGAAGGGTCACCTCGCCGGTCCGCGGCAGGAAGGAGAAGCGGTCATAGCGCCGCTCACGGAACCGGGCACCGCCCTTGAGATACCCGTCGACCTCCAGGTTCTCCCACTCCTTCGCCAGTCCTTCCTCGAAAGCGCGAAGTTCCTCCCCGATATCGAGCCGGTCGGCCAGCACGAGGGCATAGCCCTTGACACGCAGTTTCTCCTGGACATCCGCCGACATGATTCTCATTCCTCTCGCGGGGTCGAGTGGCCGCCAAGCCTCCCGGACATGGGTCCGCGGCCGTAGGGCCGCCCGGATTTCCTTTTGTGTGTGCGACCGGTGACCGGACATCAAGGAGAACGGTGAGTTTTCGGGGACGGTTCAACAGAATTCTGTGCGTTCACGGGGGCGAGGGCGCCGGGACGGGACTCCGGCCGGAGGTGCCAGGCGGGTGCTGCCGCCCCCGCCGGACGTGGTACCAAAGGAGTTCGCGTGCGGGCCTGACCAGGGGCTCGGTGACGACCCCGGGCCGGCAGTACATGAGCAGACCCTGCGCCCCGCTCGAACGTGCTCCGATCCCCGAACCCTTCCAACCGGCGGTCACGTCCGCCGGAGTGGTGTATCGACGGCCACTCGGTGATCCGGTTTCAGGCTAGGCGGTCAAGGCTGTTGCAGTGGTCTCGTCGGGGGTTT
>NZ_JBFAQR010000154.1:0-1270 GCF_040678815.1 Kitasatospora sp. NPDC049285
GCTGCGAAGGACACCCTCGGCGTCGGGCTCGGCCTGTTCCCGCTGGGTGTGGCTTTCGGGGTGTTGATGGTGCAGAGCGGGTTCGCCTGGTGGTGGACGCCGGTGTTCTCGTCGTTGATCTACGCCGGTTCGCTGGAGTTCCTCGCGATCGGGCTGTTCCTCGCGGTGACGCCGCTCGCGTCGATCGCGGTGACGACGTTCCTGGTGAACTTCCGGCACGTGTTCTACGGGCTGTCGTTCCCGTTGCACCGGATCCGCGGGCGGGCCGCCCGGGTGTACGGGGTCTATGCGCTGACCGACGAGGCGTACGCGCTGGCCTCGGCCCGGCCGGGGTTGACGGGGCGTCGGATCGTGGCGATCCAGGCGTTCTGCCAGGCGTACTGGGTGCTCGGCGGGGTGACGGGGGCACTGGTGGGCGCGGCGCTGCCGGGGACGGTGCGGGGGCTGGACTTCGCGTTGACGGCGCTGTTCGCGGTGCTGGCGGTCGACGGCTACCGGGCCACCCGGGACGTGCCGGGTCCGGTACTGGCGCTGCTGTGCGCGCTGGTCGCGCTGGTGCTGGCGAAGGGTCAACTGCTGCTGGTGGCACTGGGGTTGTACGTGGCGGCGCTGGCCGTGCGGTACGTACTGAGGGGGCGTCGTGCCTGAGTGGCGGTACGTGCTGGCGGGGCTGCTGGTGATGTTCGCGGTGACGGTGGGCCTGCGCGCCGCACCGTTCGTGCTGCTGGGGCGGGTGCGCGAGTCGGGTCTGCTGCGTTTCCTGGCGGCGACCATGCCGACGGGCGTGATGGTGATCCTGACCGTCTACACGCTGCGCGATCTGCGCCTGACCGCGGCCCCGTACGGGCTGCCCGCGCTGGCGGGGCTGGGCGTCACGCTGGGCCTGCACCTGTGGCGGCGCAACGCGCTGCTGTCGATCGTGGCGGGAACGGCGGTGTACGTGCTGGCCCTCCAGGTGAGCTGAGGGCACGGACGGCCGAAACAGGGCCGGGGCGGCAGACCCCGGCCCTGCTCACACGTCCGACGCCGCGTCAGCCCTTGACGCAGATCACCTGCTTGAGGTGCGCCACCACCTCGACCAGGTCCCGCTGCTGGGACATGACCTTCTCGATCGGCTTGTACGCACCGGGGATCTCGTCGACCACGCCGGCGTCCTTGCGGCACTCGACGCCGGCGGTCTGCTCGACCAGGTCCTTGGTGGTGAACCGCTTCTTGGCGGCGGTCCGGCTCATCTTCCGGCCGGCGCCGTGCGAGGCGGAGTTGAAGGAGG
>NZ_JBFAQR010000155.1:0-1261 GCF_040678815.1 Kitasatospora sp. NPDC049285
GGGCTGGTCTTGCCCTGGCGGGCGGTGTCGACCAGTTCGCCGAGGGCGGTGGCGAGCTGGGTGAGGCTGCGGGAGCCGGCGTCCTTGATGTTGGGGACGATCAGCCCGCGGGGGGTGGCGGCGGCGATGCCGAGGTTGACGGCGCCGCGCAGGACGATCTCCTGGGCGGCCTCGTCCCACTGGGCGTTGACCTCGGGGTGCCGCTTGACCGCGGTGAGCAGGGCCTTGGCGACCAGCAGCAGCGGGCTGACGCGGACGCCGGGGCCGAGCTCGCCGGTCTCCTTGAGGCGGCGGACCAGCTTCATCGTGCGGGTCACGTCGACCTGGACGAACTCGGTGACGTGCGGCGCGGTGAACGCGGAGTTCACCATCGCCGCCGCGGTGGCCTTGCGGACACCCTTGATCGGCACCCGCACGTCCCCGACCGCAGCCGACGCAACGGCCACCACGGCCTGCTCCACCACCTGCGGGACGACGGCCTCGGCGACACCGGCCGCCGCGGCGTGCACGTCCTCGCGCGTGACGGTCCCGTTCGGACCGGTCGGCGCCACGCTGCGCAGGTCGACGCCCAGATCCTTGGCCAGCTTGCGCACCGGCGGCTTCGCCAACGGCCTTGTGTCGGACGGTCGTTGGGGGGTGGGGCCGGTGGAGCTGTGGCGGGCCCGGCGCTGTGCCGTGCCGGTGCGCGGGCCGTAGCCGACCAGCACCTCGCGGCGCTCGGGCTCGGCGGGCTCCGCCACCGTGCCGTCCTCGGTCGCGGCGATGGCGATGATGGGGGTGCCGACGTCGACGGTGGCGCCGGCGGGGAAGTGCAGGGACTCGACGACGCCGGTGAACGGGATCGGGAGCTCGACCGCGGCCTTCGCGGTCTCCACCTCGCACACGACCTGCCCGTCGGTGACGGTGTCACCCGGCTTCACGTACCAGGTCAGGATCTCGGCCTCGGTCAGGCCCTCACCCACGTCGGGCATCTTGAACTCGCGCAGCGAGCGAACCTCGGTGGTCATCTCCACTCCCCCGGCTCAGAACGCGAACGCGCGGTCGACGGCGTCGAGCACACGGTCCAGATCGGGCAGGTACGACTCCTCGACCCGCGACGGCGGGTACGGCGCGTGGTAACCGCCCACCCGCAGCACCGGCGCCTCCAGGTGGTAGAAGCACCGCTCCGTCAACCGCGCCGCCAACTCCGCACCCAGACCCAGGAACACCGGCGCCTCGTGCACCACGATCGCGCGCCCGGTCCGCTTCACCGACTCCTCCA
>NZ_JBFAQR010000156.1:0-1230 GCF_040678815.1 Kitasatospora sp. NPDC049285
TGTCTGCCGTCCAGCCCGCCCCGCTCGTACACGGAGATCAGGGCCGCGCCCAGTTCGTGGGGGGTGATCGGGGCGCCGTCGTCACCGATGTGCATCGCCAGCACGAACGTGTCCTGACGCGGTGGCAGAAGCTGCAGGGCC
Organism: Kitasatospora sp. NPDC049285; assembly: GCF_040678815.1. NCBI lineage: Bacteria > Bacillati > Actinomycetota > Actinomycetes > Kitasatosporales > Streptomycetaceae > Kitasatospora > Kitasatospora sp. NPDC049285. Next base: position 142 of record NZ_JBFAQR010000156.1, read on the forward strand.
TCTCGGACATGTCCGGCCGACGCCTGGGGGTGGGCGTCCTCGCCGATCCAGCCGCCGGCCGGGATCCGGGTGACGGACGGTGCGGCGTGCTCTGCCGGTGTCGGGGTGACGGCGCTCGTCGGAGCGGGCTGCTCGTGCGGGCCCGCGGGATACTCGACGGCGATGCTCGCGCTCCGCAGGCGGACGTCCATGGCTTCCCCGGGCAGGACGCCGGGAGGGGGCTCGCTGCCGGCGGCGTCCACCACCTCGATCAGCGGCTGGACGTCGAACAGGGCGTCCAGCCGGGCCAGGTGATAGCTCAGGCCGCTGGCCAGGACCCGGCCGGTGGAGACCGCGCGGTCCAGGGCCCGCGCGTCGGCGGAGAACATGCCGTTGCCGCGACCGGTGATCGTGATCGCGGGCATCGGCAGCCCGTCCCGTAGCCGCCGGGCCAGTTCCGGAGCCAGCCCGGCCGCGAGCTCGTACACCTTGCGGGCCGCGGCCTCGCCCACGACGGTGTCGCCCGGCGCGAATCGTACGGTGAAGGGCGCGCCGGGCGGTTCCGCGACGGGTACGGGGCTGTCGCCGGGCGACGCGGTGCGGGGCCGGCCCGGGACCGGGACGCCGTCCCCGGCGTCCCCGGAGGGGGGATCGATCCGAGCGAAGCGATCGAGTGGCGGCGCGCTCCCGTCCGGGGCCAGGTAGGGGGTCTGCAGGGCGTAGGACCAGCCGCCGTCCACCTCGGCCTGCACGTGCACGGCGCCGGTCGGCGCGTACACCACCCGCCCCGTCGCTGCCGCCACCGCCCGGGCGAACTCCTGGCCTCCCCGGCCCGCGAACTCCACCGCCAGGACGACGGGCGCGCCCGCGGGCCACTCCGCCAGGGTCGGATCCGCCGCCACCAGCCGGGCGAACCGCGCCGCGTCCAGATACACCGGCCGGCCGTCGGGCCCGGTCAGCACCGCCCGATCGCCGTCCACCACCGCCGCGACCACGAAGGGCGCATCGCCGACACTCCACGGCGCCTCCCGCTGCCCCAGGTCCTGCACCACACGCCCCGGATCACCGGGCCCGGACGCCGGATCCACCAGCAGGTGCCCGTATCGCCGG
>NZ_JBFAQR010000157.1:0-1181 GCF_040678815.1 Kitasatospora sp. NPDC049285
GAGTCAGTCCAGCACCGACGGCACCGCCGCCAGGCCGACCAGCCCGGGGGCCACCCCCGGCCACTGACGCCCGAAAGCGTACCGGGCCGCCTCCACCTCCAGCCGCTGATCCGCGTGCACCACCCCGAGCACGTACGCCGTCGCCGGAGTGATCCGCGGCGTGCGCGCGGCCGTCGCCACCGTCACCGCCGCGTCCGACGCCTCCTGGTGCCGGCCCAGCACCCGGTCCAGCTCCAACAGCTCACCACCCGGCGCCCCGCACACCTCCAGCGCGTACCTGGCCCGCTTCACGAGTATCCGGGCCCGCAGCCACGGCGCGTCGTCCGCCGCCAGCGCCGTGTCCGCCTCCGAAGCCGACCCGCGCGCCGCCGGCACCGAACCCGGCTGCGCCGGGTCCGCACCCAGCCGGTGCAGCCCCACCCGGCCGTACGCCTCCGCCGAACGCTGCCACGGCAGCCGCTCCGCCGCCGACAGCAGCGCACCCAGCGCCGCACCCGCCTGCGGCAGCAGCGCCGCCACCGGCTCACCGGCCACCGGCTCCACCAGCGGCACGTCGCCCGCCAGCAGCGTCATCCGGTCCGCCAGCGCGTGCAGCCGCGCCGAACGCAACTCCTGCAGCGACGACGTGTGCGCCCGGGTCCGCGCCAGCGTCAACTGGCGCTCCATCAACGCCCGCGCCTTCGGCGCACCCGCGTGCCCGGCCAGCATCCCCGCGGCCTCCGGCGAGGTGTCCGCCAGCGAGTCCAACGCACCCAGCAGCCGCGACGACCGGCGCTGGAAGCCCGGCTCCAACGCCAGCAGGTTCAACAGCCAGCGCAGCTCGGCCCGCGACTCCTGCGCCCACACCGGGTCGAAGGCCGCCGCGAAGGTGTGCAGCGCCCCGCCGACCCGGCGCACCGAGCGCAGCAGGTCGTCCGCGGCCGCCGCCGACGCCGGAAGCGCCCCCGGTCTGGAGCCCGCCTCACCGACCGCCTGCGGCAGGGCGCGCAGGAACGCGCCCGCCTGGGCGGTCAGATAGCCGGCAAGGACCTCCCCGGCGGACGCTGCGCGCGCCACCGGGGCCGTCGTCGGCGCATCGGTCATGGCTGTGGCTCTCCCCGATTTCGTTCCTGGGCCTGCCCCAGGGCTGCAAGCCGCCCGCGCCGGGGTCTCCCCGGCGCGGGCGGGTGCCGCTCAGCGCG
>NZ_JBFAQR010000158.1:0-1093 GCF_040678815.1 Kitasatospora sp. NPDC049285
GGGTGTGGGTAAACCATTGCCCGTCGAGGTTGGTGAAGGTGGCCTCGGTGTCGGTCCGCGTGCCCGTGAGCGGCTTGTTCGCGAACCGCTCAGGGCCGTTGTTCGGGAGCTTGACCTGCCTACTGCCGACCGACACGATGTCTTCGCCGGCGACTGCGCGGAACTCGCGGGGAAGGCGTCCGACGAAGGCACCCTTGTCCGTGGGGTCCGGCGGGGAGTAGGTGGGCGGGGTGTACGCCTTCCCGGCCTGCTCGACCGCGCGCCGGTACTTGTATTCTTCGGTCGGCTCGTCGTAGGGAATCGGGTCGCCCACGGGTTCGAACGCGTCGCCTCCCGTGACGGAGAGCTGCACCATCCGCCGACCCACCTCGCCGGCCACCCGCACATGCCAGCCCTCGAACACCTCGCCCTCACCCTGCCCCGCCGGAGCCTTCGGCAGACTCACCTTCACGCCGAACAACGTGGTCCGCGTGGTACCGGCCGGGATGAACTTCTGGTCGCCGGTGGCCTCCGTGATCCTGGAGTCGAACGGCTGCCCGTCGGGATTGGTGAACTTGACTTGCCCGCCGACCAGCTCGCCCCTCAGCGGCTTGTTCGCGAACCGCTCACGGCCCGTGCGCGGCAGGCTGTACTCGACTCCCTGGAAGCTGATCGAGGTGTTGTTGGCGGCCACGTGGAAGACGGACTGGAGGCGTCCGCGGAAGGTGACCGGTTTCGCCGGGCCGCCATCGCCCCCGCCGCCGGCGGGGGCGATGGCCGGGGTGCCATCCGCCGTCTCGGTGTCGGCGGACGCGCCGGGGACCGCTGCGGCATGGTCCGCTTCCAGCGGCTCGTGGTCCATGCCGGCCGGTCGGTCGGAAGGAAACGGCGCACCGTCGAAGTCCCCGTCCGCTCCGAGGTCGTCGTCGAGGTCGTCGTGTGTGGGCGGTTCGGCGTCCGGCATCGGTTCGTCCCGGGGGTGGGTGTCGTCTCCGATTCCGTGGTGAGCCGATTCGCGAGCGGGGGCGGGATTCGTGTCGTGTGCCGCGGCGTCGTCGCGGGTGCGCTGGTGTGCTTCCCACGCGCGCCGGTACTTGTACTCCTCGGTCGGCTC
>NZ_JBFAQR010000159.1:0-1089 GCF_040678815.1 Kitasatospora sp. NPDC049285
TGTATTGACCACGAGCGTTGTTGACGGTGGTCTGGCTTGATCAAACGTGAAGACCTCCGGTGTGGTGGAGCTGTCTAGGACTGCACCGCACCGGAGGTCTTCGTGTCCCACCGTAATGCCCGCCTGACCGTGCACGGCAGGCGGCTCCTGGTCGAACGCGTCAGGGCAGGGCGCCCGATCGCACACATAGCCGCCGAGATGGGGATCTCCCGCACGACCGCCCACAAGTGGGTCCGGCGATGGCGGACGGAAGGCGACGCCGGCCTGCACGACCGGTCCAGCCGTCCCCGGACCACTCCACACCGCACCGCGGCCACGACCGAAGCCGAAGTCTGCCGACTCCGACGCGAGCGAAAGCTCGGCCCCGCCCGGATCGGACCGATCCTCGGCATCCCGACCTCGACGGTCCACCGGATCCTGACCCGCCACGGCATGCACCGGCTGCGATGGATGGACCGGCCCACCGGCCAGGTCATCCGCCGCTACGAGCGCGAACGCCCCGGCGAACTGGTCCACGTCGACATCAAGAAGCTCGGCAACATCCCGGACGGAGGCGGCCACCGCGTCATGGACCGCCAGGCCGGCGAGAGCAACCGGTACGCCACCACCCGCGCACGAACCCCGAGCGGGACCCCAGTGATCGGCTACAGCTTCGTCCACAGCGCCGTCGACGACCACACCCGCCTCGCCTACAGCGAGGTCCTACCCGACGAACGCAAGGAGACCGCCGCCGCGTTCTGGCACCGCGCCGAGCAGTTCTTCACCGGCCTGGGCATCACCGTCGAAGGCGTCCTCACCGACAACGGCTCCTGCTACAAGTCACACCTCTGGCGCGACACCCTCACCGCATCCGGCATCGCCCACAAGCGCACCCGCCCCTACCGGCCGCAGACCAACGGCAAGGTCGAGCGCTTCAACCGCACCCTGCTCGACGAATGGGCCTACCAGCGCCCCTACGCCAGCAACCAGGAACGAACCGAAGCGCTCCCCGCCTTCCTCCACGCCTACAACTACCATCGCAGCCACACCGCACTCGGAGGCCAACCGCCGATCAGCCGCGTCAACAACGCTTCAGGTCAATACACCTAG
>NZ_JBFAQR010000160.1:0-1083 GCF_040678815.1 Kitasatospora sp. NPDC049285
GTCGGCCGCCGCGAGGTCGGTGATGGGGCCTATGACGGTGCCGCCGGCTTCGGGGGTGTAGGGCACCTGGGGTATGCCGGTGCGGGGGTCGGGGTAAACGTCGAGGGTGGGGGATGCGGAGGCGGGTGTGGTGGTGGGGTCGGGTGCGGTGGTGGGGTCGGGTGCGGTGGTGGGGTCGGGGATGGCGGTGAGGTCGGCGAGTACCGCGGTCCAGTCGGTGTCGTGGAGGGCGTCGAGCCAGTAGCTTTCGGGGCTGCTGGTGGGGGGTTGGCCGGCCGGGTCGGTGGTGGGTGAAGGGTCGTCGGGGATGGGGATCGGGCCGGCGGTGGCGCTGGAGTCCTGGTGGTCGGTGTAGAGGGCGTCCAGGAACTGCCTGGGGTTTTCCTCGACCTTGAGGATGGAGTCGAGGAACCGCTGACCGGCTACGGGGCCGGCGGGGGTGCGGTCGGGGCTGTCCGGCTGGTCCGGCAGGGAGCTCTCGGCCTCGGTCATCGGGGTGTCGGTGGGCGTGGTGGGGCGCGGGGGTGTGCTGGTGGGGGGTTGGACGGTCGGGGCGGTGGGAGTAGCGGGTGACGGGTCGTCAGGGAGGAGGAACGGGTCCGCGGCGGTGCTCGAGTCCTGCTGGCGGGAGTAGAGGGATTCCAGGAACCGCTGGGGGTCGTGCAGCTCTTCCTCGCCCTCGAAGAGGGAGTCAAGGAACCTCGCGTCGACCTCGGGGCTGGCGGGCTGGTCCGGCCGGCCGGGGTCCGCCGCGGTGGCCTCCGGCCGCGGGCCATCCTCGCCGTGCGCCCCGCCAGGGAGATGCGGGTCGTCGTACATCAGGAACTCGTCGAAGTTGACTTCCTCCTCGTGGTCGGATTCGAGGGCACCGGCCTGCGGCATCAACTCGTCACGGAGGCCGGTGCCCTCCGCAGCGAGGGATGGGGTGGTCTCACGGGGTGGAGGCGTGGGCCGGCCGGGGTCCGTCGCGGTGGCGCCCGGCTGCGGACCATCCTCGCCGTGCGCCCCGCCAGGGAGATGCGGGTCGTCGTCCATCAGGAACTCGTCGAAGTTGACTTCCTCCTCGTGGTCGGATTCGAGGGC
>NZ_JBFAQR010000161.1:0-1033 GCF_040678815.1 Kitasatospora sp. NPDC049285
GCGATCAGCGTCGCATCCGCACCCGGACGCACGACCCGCGCCGCGTGCAGCGGCAGCATCGCGTCCTCACCGACCTCGCCCTTGTCCCAGTACCGGCGCTTCGGCTCCAGGAACACCACCGGATCGTCCGACTCGATGGCCTGGCGCAGCATCCAGTGCGCGTCGTGCGCGTTCGACGGGCTCACCACCCGCAGACCCGCCGTGTGCGCGAAGTACGCCTCGTGCGACTCGCTGTGGTGCTCCACCGCCCCGATACCGCCACCGAACGGGATCCGCACCGTGATCGGCATCTTCACGTGGCCCAGCGCCCGGGCGTGCATCTTCGCCAGCTGGGAGACGATCTGGTCGAACGCCGGATACACGAACCCGTCGAACTGGATCTCCACCACCGGCCGGTAGCCGCGCAGCGCCAGACCGATCGCGGTCCCCACGATCCCGGACTCAGCGAGCGGCGTGTCGATGACCCGGTCGTCGCCGAAGTCCTTCTGCAGACCGTCGGTGATCCGGAAGACGCCGCCCAGCTTGCCGATGTCCTCGCCCATCAGGACGGTCTTCGGGTCGCTCTCCAACGACTTGCGCAGCGCGTCGTTCAACGCCTTCGCAATGCTCAACTGCCCGGCCATCAGTGGTGCTCCCCACCCTCGAAGGAGGCGGCGTACGCCTCGTACTCGGCGCGTTCCTCGTCCACCAGGGGGTGCGGCTCGCTGTACACGTGGTCGAAGATCAACGTCGGGTCCGGATCCGGCATCGCCCGCAGTTGGGTGCGCAGTCGGAGGCCGAAGCGCTCGGCCTCGGCGTCGATCTCGGCCACGAAGGCGTCGTCCGCCCAGCCCTCGTTCTGCAGGTGGGTCCGCAGGCGGAGGATCGGGTCCTTGGCCTTCCAGGCCTCGGTCTCCTCGGACTCCCGGTAGCGGGTCGGGTCGTCGGAGGTGGTGTGCGCACCCATCCGGTAGGTGAACGCCTCGACCAGGACCGGGCCCTGGCCGGTGCGGGCGTGGTCCAGCGCCCAGCGGGTGACCGCCAGGCAGGCCAG
>NZ_JBFAQR010000162.1:0-1030 GCF_040678815.1 Kitasatospora sp. NPDC049285
GGCGAAGCTGAGAACTTAAGCGCCAGTAAACGGCGGTGGTAACTATAACCATCCTAAGGTAGCGAAATTCCTTGTCGGGTAAGTTCCGACCTGCACGAATGGCGTAACGACTTCTCGACTGTCTCAACCACAGGCCCGGTGAAATTGCATTACGAGTAAAGATGCTCGTTTCGCGCAGCAGGACGGAAAGACCCCGGGACCTTTACTATAGCTTGATATTGGTGTTCGGTTCGGCTTGTGTAGGATAGGTGGGAGACTTTGAAGCGGCAACGCCAGTTGTCGTGGAGTCGACGTTGAAATACCACTCTGGTCGTGCTGGATGTCTAACCTGGGTCCGTGATCCGGATCAGGGACAGTGTCTGGTGGGTAGTTTAACTGGGGCGGTTGCCTCCTAAAGGGTAACGGAGGCGCCCAAAGGTTCCCTCAGCCTGGTTGGCAATCAGGTGTTGAGTGTAAGTGCACAAGGGAGCTTGACTGTGAGACTGACGGGTCGAGCAGGTACGAAAGTAGGGACTAGTGATCCGGCGGTGGCTTGTGGAAGCGCCGTCGCTCAACGGATAAAAGGTACCCCGGGGATAACAGGCTGATCTTCCCCAAGAGTCCATATCGACGGGATGGTTTGGCACCTCGATGTCGGCTCGTCGCATCCTGGGGCTGGAGTAGGTCCCAAGGGTTGGGCTGTTCGCCCATTAAAGCGGTACGCGAGCTGGGTTTAGAACGTCGTGAGACAGTTCGGTCCCTATCCGCTGTGCGCGTAGGAGTGTTGAGAAGGGCTGTCCCTAGTACGAGAGGACCGGGACGGACGAACCTCTGGTGTGCCAGTTGTCCTGCCAAGGGCATGGCTGGTTGGCTACGTTCGGGAGGGATAACCGCTGAAAGCATCTAAGCGGGAAGCCTGCTTCGAGATGAGCACTCCCACCTCCTTGAGAGGGTAAGGCTCCCAGTAGACGACTGGGTTGATAGGCCGGGTATGGAAGCCCTGTGAGGGGTGGAGTTGACCGGTACTAATAGGCCGAGGGCTTGTCCTCAG